>JABDHA010000022.1 GCA_013285705.1 Acidobacteriota bacterium | reverse complement strand
GGCAGCGGCTGCATGGCTGCGCTCGAGGTGTAAAAGTATCTGGAAGGGCACGGGCGGTAAGGCAGGATTCAGAACGGGTAGCAGACGGTGCTACCCCCCACCCATGCCCTTTTCGCTAAATTCCTCATAAATAAGTGACTTAGCTGCAATTTGCGGCCGATTTCAATCTACTTTCGGCTAAATTGCTCTATCTAAAATAGTTAGATGGGATTTTTTCGGCTCGAGGAAGATTTGCGCCATGAACCGGTCTCTTTCTTCAGTTTAGCAATTTTGGACATAAGTCTCTGCGCCTGGCCGGACACGATAACTTAATATTTATCAGTTGGTTAGGAAATCGGGACGCATTCAGGGTCTTGACAGAATAAAAGGGCACCCATTTTCGGGTGCCCTTTTAGGTTTTGGTCAATTTCCAGATGGTTAGAAGTAAAACTTCGCGGCCAGCTGCACGGCGCGTCCTGGTTGAGGATCGCCGTTCACGTCGGCTGTACTAGTTCCCACCACCGATGAGATGGTACCGAATTGGCCAGGTCCGTCGGAGAAATTACCGTCCGGATTGGAGAAGTTCGCATGGTTGAAAGCGTTGAAGGTTTCCAAGCGCAACTGCAGATAGCGCTCACCCTCGCCGCCCAGAGGGATATTCTTCGCAAGTTCCAGGTTCGTGTAGTTAAAGCCTGGTCCATGGAAGAAGTTCCGCTTCACATTGCCGAAGGTACCGGTTGCCTCTGGCGAAAACACGGAAGAATCGAACCACGCGTCCTGGTTCGAACGCGGATTCAGCGACTTGATGTTGAAGCTCGACGTATTGGGTGTATCCGGGCAGGAGTAGTAGGTGTATTGATCGCAATAGAGCGAGGAGAATTGACCCTGCTCAGAAATAGGAACCGGGAAGCCGGTTTGCAGAGCCGTGACGCCGGAAATATGCCAGCCGCCAAGTGCTTCTTTCATCCAGCGATTGCTGTTCCAGCTGTGCAGAATGGGAATCTCGTAGTCATAGGACGCCACGAAGCGATGACGGGCATCAAAATCCGAGTCTCCATAAGCAAGGGATTGGAAACCCGGGAAGATGTTTGTTCCCAATCCGTTGAAACCGGAGCTTTCCAGACCGGATGAATTGTCCAAACCGTGGCTATAGGTATATGCCAAGGTGAAAGACAGGCCATGGCTCGGTCCTTTGCTCAGGCTGGTCTGCAGCGAGTGATAGCTGGACGAGCCATCTGTGTGCTGCTGGCCAACGCTCAGATACCACGGAATTCCATTCGGCGCATTGGAAGAAACACTGCCCGGCACGATCGCGGGTTGGGTAAAGTACTGCGGATAGTCAAGGTGCAGACGAGCTTTATCAGCGCTGCAAACCGGATCTGCCAGGCAGGCGGCATGGCCGGCTGGCGTGATGGTATCTCCCTCATAGGCACGGACCAGATTGCGTCCGATTGACCCGACATAGCCAACCTGAAGCACCATGTTGGACGGAAGCGAGCGCTGGATGTTGAGGTTGAAGTTATAGGTATAAGGCACCGCATAATTTTTAGGATAGGTGCTTATATCTAATCCGCTATAGTTTGGCCAGTTCAACTGATCGCCTGGGCCGGGGCGAACATAGGGGAAGGGATTGGCTTCTGAGCCATTGCCAGCCACATCGGCAAATGGATTGGTAAAGCCAGGGCTGCCGCCGAAATCAGCGGCGCCGAGAGAATTTTTGAGCCATGGCGGATCGCTGAGGTTCTGAAGCTGGCCTTCTTCCGCGTCGCGGTTGTAGTAGAGGCCAAAGCCGCCGCGGACGGCGAAGTCATGCGCGCCTTCGTTGCCGATGAGCTTGGAAGGCCCGGAACTAGGCGACCATGCAAAACCAAGGCGAGGGCCAAAGTGATCCCACTTGGTAGTGGGGCCGCCAGCCTTATTGCAGCCAGGGTCCGTGGGGAAAGTAAGTCCCGGAGGTCCGCCTGGGAAGACATTGGAAGTTTGGCTGCCCGCTGTCCAGCAGGTGATCCCCAATCCTTGGAATTGGTGGTTGCTGTTGGGGGTTTCGACGTCCCAAGAAAGGCCGTAGTTGATCGTCAGGTCGTTGGTGATCTTCCAGCTGTCCTGGCCATACGCATAGTACTCATAAGCGCGTGCATCGATGATGCTGCCGGAAGTCTGCGTGAACTGGTCGGGAATACCGAGCACGAAGTCGACGATGGGATCGCCTGAGCTATAGGTGCCATTCCCGGAGAAACCATAGCTGCCATTATTGTCAGAGAAGTAGGGGTTGTTGACGACGAATTGCTCGATGGAGACGCCAAACTTGAGGCTGTGATTCCCAAGGATCTTGGTGAAGTTGTCAGCGCCCGTAAGGTTGGTGTCCTTCCGTGGCTGAGGTCCATTGTTGGAGAAGCCAAGGAAGCTGGGGCTATTGGGGTTGTTGCCGTTCAGGCCGGTAACATTGACGAGCGGGATGCCAGCTGACGGACTTTGTGGTGCGATATTGAACCCGATGCTGCTGGGTTGCGTAATCTGTGCCGGCTCGACACTGGCAAAATTGAAGCGGAAGTAGCCGGCGCGCAGTTCATTCAGTGTGGTGGTGTTGAAGGTGTGCGTCCACGAGGCCATAAAAAGCTTGAAATGCTCTGCCTGCGTGGTGCCAAATCCGGGGAGGTCAGAACCGTTGAAGCCGAGAGCGCTCTGAGATGGGCTTGACTGGAAGACACTCGATCCCCAGAGCGAATCTCTGTCACTCAGATGGTAATCAGCACGAATGATTCCCTGATCCTGCGCAGCGGTGTTAGGAGAATTGAAGTTATAAACGGAAGTTGTACCGATCGTCCCATTGGGGGCAGGAACGTATGTCTGCAGCAGCGTTAACGCAGTCGGGTTATAAGTGGACTGGGCAAGCTGTACATTACCGTTCGAGAAGCAAGCATTCCAGGGGGTACCGGCAGCGCAGCCATTGATCGCGAAAGGAATTGGGTTCGTCGAAAGACCAGCCTGACTATTCGTTCCGTTGCTGAAAAGATTGTTATCGCCGCTGAAATTGCCTGCTATTTGGGATGGACTGAAGACGGGCGCGTTCGTCGTAGCGCCGACACGGTTCCGTAAACCCTGATAACCAAGGAAGAAGAACAGCTTGTTCTTGATGACCGGTCCGCCAATCGTGGCGCCGTACAGGTTCTGGTGGAAATCCGGACGCGTTTGCGAGAAGTAGTTTCCGTTGTTCAGGAAGGTATCGCGATAGAACCAGAAGCCGCTGCCGTGGAAGGTGTTGGTTCCGGACTTGAGCGTCTGATTGACGATGGCACCGCTGTTGCGTGCATATTCCGGATTGAGAGTGCTGGTGACAATGGCTTCTTCGGCCAGCGCATCCGGGTTGACCGAGATGCCTTCATCTTGCAGCGCGCCGTCATTGATATCAGCGCCATCCAGAAGATAGGAGTTGCTCTGGGTCTGGCTGCCATTCGAAGAGAAATTGCCAAAGCGGTCGCTGGATTCCACGCTGCCGGGCTGGAGTTTCTGCAAGCCTGACGCGTCACGGCCCAGCAGGGGCATCATTTCGATCTGCTTTGAGGTCACAACCTGTTTCAACTGCGTGTCTGAGGTTTCCACCTGAACAGCGGCTGCCTGCACCTGAATCGTTTGCGCTGCCGCGCCGATCTGGAGTTGCGCGTCCACATCGCGGTTGTCATTGAGATGGAGCGTGAGACCGCTGGAAGAGTAGCCCTCGAAGCCGGGGGCATCGATACTGATCGTGTATGGGCCGCCGATCTGAAGCTGCGGCAGAATATAATAGCCATGACCGTCAGTAGTTACTGTTGTCTTAATACCCGTACTGGTATTAAGTGCAGTCACAGTTGCATTGGGGACGACGGCTCCGCTCGAATCGGTTACTGCGCCATGAACGGCGGCATAACTGATCTGCGCAAGAGCTGCCTTTGGTGACGCAAAAAGGGCAAGCAGCAAGACAAGGCAGACTGCCAATGACTTTATTTTAAAAACTTTATCAATCATTGTCTCTCCAATACTGGATCTTGCTTTCTCTGGGGTATCAGCATTGCTGAAAGGCATCTTTAATGAGTACGAGATCGCGTAGAAACAGTACTTCCAGTGAATAGAAACCCTGTATGCAATCCAGCGGCCATTTTGGACCGTGGTTTTCAAGTGGAGTCATCGTCAATATTAGTAATTAGTTATCAATCGATAAGCAATATAGTTGCTTCTTTGATACCTGTTAGACCTATGAATTTTGGAAGAATTATTACCAAATGAGGGATTACGTTGCCCCAATTCAGGGCGACGTACAATCGAGTTGCATGTTTGAGCCACCATCTATCGCTGAAAATATTCGCCGCGTTGAAAAGAAGCTTCTAGCTGCCTGCCAGCGCGCCGGACGCCCTGAGGGCGAGGTCAAACTCATGGCCGTTTCAAAGACTCATCCGGCGCAGGCGATTGCCGATGCGGCGGCGGCAGGGGTGCGGCTTTTTGGGGAGAATCGAGTCCAGGAGTTTCAGCAAAAGTCACTTGAACTCAATGGGTTAGGAGTCCATGTGGCCGTCGGCGCGGACGGCGATTCCGCGGTGCACGTACATCTGATTGGGCATCTGCAGTCGAATAAAGCGGCCCGGGCGGCGGAGATTTTCACGGGCGTGGACACGGTCGATTCTCTGAAACTGGCGCTCCGATTGGACGAGGCAGGCGACAAGCTGGGACGGCGGCTGCCTGTGTTGCTCGAAATCAAAGTCAGTGAAGAGGCTGCGAAGACCGGTCTTGAGCCTGCGTCAACGGAATTGGCCGACTTGCTGGAGCGGTTGCCGGATTTGCGGCACCTGCAAATGCGGGGGCTGATGACGGTGGCGCCACTCGATGACAACCCCGAAACGGCTCGAAATTGCTTCCGTGAGCTGTGTCAGCTGCGTGAGAGATTCGCTGCGCGGTATCCGGGGCTCGATTTCGGCGAGCTGTCGATGGGAATGTCGGGAGATTTTGAGATCGCCATCGAAGAGGGATCGACGCTGGTGCGGATTGGGACGGCGATCTTTGGCTCGCGACCGAAGCCGGCATGATTCCTCTTCGCGAAACGACGGCTGGGGTGAGTTTTAAGGTACGGGTGCAGCAGCGGGCCAGCCGAACGGCGATTACGGGCGTTCTGGGAGACGAGATATTGAAGATCGCGCTGGCTGCTCCTCCGGTTGAGGGCAGGGCCAATGAGGCGCTGGTTCGGTTCTTTGCGGAGTTGTTCGATGTGCCACCTTCGGCGATTGAGATTGTCAGCGGCGGACAGTCGCGTAATAAGGTGGTGTGCGTTGCCGGGGCGAATATCGCGCATGTTCGGGATCGATTGACTGTCTGAAATTGTTGCTTCCCACCCTTTGCTGTGCAAAGGATGGGGCGCCCATTTTCGTGCCGACCGATGTGCGCACCGCAAAAATCTCTTCGCGCTACTCCGGTTCCCTGTTCCGCTTTTTGCCCGTACACTGACCATTACAAATAGCGAAGGAAACTCATGATTCATTTGCACGCCGCCGTGGTCGGCGCCATTGTTCTGACTCTTCTGGTTGTTTCGCTCACGCGGCTGGGCAAAGTAAAAACCAAGGCCGATTACCTGGTTGCCGGGAGGTCGCTGCCTGCGTTCGTGCTGGTGTTTACGCTGCTTTCCTCGTGGATCGGCTCGGGTTCGCTGCTGGGCGGCGCGGAGAATGCCTATAACCATGGATTCGTGGCGCTATGGCAGGGCGGCGGCGGATGGGCCGGGCTGCTGCTCATCTATTTTATTGCGCCGCGGGCGCGGCGGTCGGCACAGTTCACGATTCCCGATCTGCTGGAGGCACGTTATAACCAGGTGGCGCGCGTTCTTGGCGTCATTGCCGTGCTCTTTGCTTATACGGCGATCACCAGCTATCAGCTGATTGGCGGCGGGGACATTCTCAGCCTTATCTTTCCGGCTACGATCTCGCCGGATCTGGGCAAGTACATCATCGCGGCGTTTGTGATTGTGTTTACCGCTATTGCCGGGATGTCGTCGGTGGCATATATGGATGTTGTGATCGGGCTGCTGGCGACGATCACGATGCTGGTTGCGCTTCCGGTGCTGATGCACTCGGTTGGCGGATGGAGCGGCTTTCATGCGGCGCTGCCGCCGTCGCACTTTACGGTGCTCGGCGATTACTCGCTGATTCAGGCGCTGGAATTATTTTTGCCGACGTGCCTGCTTATGCTCGGCAACCAGGCGATGTACCAGAAGTTCTTCTCGGCAAAGTCGGAGAAAGATGCGCGGCATGCAGTGGTGGGGTGGATCATCGGCACGGTGATTCTGGAGACGGTGATTGTGATGCTCGCGATGCTGGGGCATGTGCGCGCGATGGAAAGTCACACGACGCCATTTCCGCGCGAGATTCTTGCGTTTACGGCACTGCATAGCCTCCCCGGCCTGCTGGGCGCGCTGCTGATGGGAGCGATCTTCGCGAAGATCATTTCGACGGCGAACAACTTTCTTTTCTCGCCTGCGACCAACCTGGTGAACGATATTTTTGTGCGCTATATTGCGCCAGACGCTTCGAACAAGCGCATTCTGATTGTTTCGCGGCTGATGGTGGTGCTGCTGGGAATCTGGGCGCTGTACCAGGCGCTGCATACCGGGTCGGTGCTGAAGAAGACGCTGTATGCCTACACGATCTATTCGGCAGCGCTGACGCCGGTGATTCTGGCGGCGTTTTATTCGCGGCGCGCGAATGCAGCGGGCGCTGTGAGTGCGATTGGCGCGGGCACCTTCATTACCGTCTTCTGGGATACGAGCTTTGTTCGTCACCATCTGCCGGCGGTGCTGGCGCAGAGAGATGCGATCTTTCCGGCGCTGGTTGTGGCAGTGCTTTGCCTGGTGATCGTGAGTGCGTTTACCAAGCCGCCGCGCAAGGATCAGGTGGCGATCTTCTTCGGCGATCAGGCATAGAGCGATTTCAGAGTCGCCCTGGTGCGAACGGGATTGCTTCCCACCCTTCGCTACGCGAAGAATGGGGCACCCATTCCATCACACTCTCTCCAAAAAAAATAGGCAGGCGGCCTGGGTTGGGATAGGCTCGCCTGCCTTTCGGGTTTAGAGCATGGTTTCGGAGTTGCTCTTCCCCACGCAAACTTATGTCGTCTTAACTTAGATCGTTTTATTCAGGAGCAACACGACATCGCTCCAGCGTGCCGGTCCCTGATGCATGGCATACACCGTGTCTACGGCAAGGTGCTCGCGTTCGACTGCCTGCCGCACTTCGTACATCAGCTCGGGATCGTAAAGTGTCTTGTCCGGATTGATGACGAGCGTGTCGCTGGCATAGAGCAGACGGCGCTCGGGGAAATAGACCATGTACTGCCGCTCGGTCGACGCGCCACGAATGGGATATAGCTCCATGCGATTCGGGCCGGTGCCGATGTCTACCCTAGCGGCAACGATCTTCCAGTCCGGTTTTTTCGGGGAGGGCTGTAATGCGTCGGGATCGATCGAGTGCGGTGCGGCGAGCATGCGGTCGAGCAGCGGCTGGTTCAGATCGAGGATGTAGACTGGCACGCCTTGCGCCACATCGAAGCGAATGCCGCCGGCGTGCGGCCATGAATCCGAGGTGGAGAGGACGGCTTTGATCTTCGCGCCGGGATATTTCTTCTTCGCTTCTTCAAAGAGGCCTTGTGTAAAGGTGCCGGAGATTGGGGTTTCGAGAATGACGACGCCATCCTGCTGCTGAACGATGGTCGTGTTCCACGAGCCGGTATAGAGGTCGATTCCCTGCGCCAGCTCGGTGCTCTTGTCGCCATGGAAGGATCGCGCCCAACCTTTTTGCTGGACACTCTGCTGGGCGGCCTTGGCATCGACGGCAAAATTCTTTTCGTCGACCGGCACATTGAACTGAAGGTCGAGTGCCTGGGCGGAACTCCAGATGGCTCCGTTACGCTCGGTAATTTCGTTCGATGGATAGACAATGCCCTGTGTGTATTTCCAGTTGTCCCAGTAGACGCGCTGTTTGACGTCGCCCCAGTAGTACCAGAAGTCATGGAACTGCGCGGTGGTATCGACTGCGTCGGGCAGATGATTGAAGCGGTTGAGCAGGATGCGGACCGGCATCTTGTCCCAGGTGAAAGCAACCACAGTGTGCGAGGTAGAGCGCAGTGCTTCTGCGGCTTCGTAGTGGAGATCGGCTGCTTCGAGCGCTGCGCCCAGGACCCGCAAAGGTCCGAGGGCGAGTGTCTCGCGGGTGCTGTCGAGATCGGCGAGCGAGCAGGGCGAGTCGCCTTGAGCGCTGTGGTAGACACCGCCTGCCGGCGTTGCGATGAGAGTGTTGTCGAACTCGGCCTGATGCGGATCGGATTCCGGCCAGACGGCGTGCGCCTCTGTGCGGATGCGCTGACCGGCAAAATCGATGGTCGTCTTGTCACGCTCATAAGAGGTAATGAAGGGCGCCTGACGGTAGGACTGCTCCATCAGAGCGGTGTGCGAGATGATGTCGAGCTGGACGCTGTGAATCGCATCGAGTTTTTGCCTGCCGCCCATGGCATCGAGCGCCAGCGTGACGCACTCCTTTGGCGTGGAACCAGCGCAGCCGGGCGTCTCGACGATCCCAGCGTGCAATACGGCGGATGCTGCAGAAAAAGCTGCCATGGCCGCTATCGACAGGCGAAACGAACAGAACATTCCCGATGGCTCCCCTGAGTGGTGAGAGCAGCGTAACCGGGAGGCAGATGGATGCTGGATTGATTTGAGGTGACGCGTGGAGGCGCAGCGACGAAGCGTTCGGGGCGAAGCGCAAAGCGTCCCCTGCTACCTTAAAGGCATATGCCGGTATCCATGCTGGTACTCGAAATCCGCATCGAGAGCGCGCACTCGCTCAAAGACCGGCGGCAGGTGGTGCGCAGCCTGAAGGAAAAGCTGCAGCATGGCTTCAATATCTCGGTCGCGGAGCTGGATGAAGCCGTTACCTGGCAGTCGGCGACGATTGGCGTGGCGGCCATCTCCGGCTCACGCGATTACCTGATGGGGTTGATGAAGCAGGTGGAAGATGCGGCCGTACGGATTACGAATGATCTGGGCGCGCAGGTAGCGGATGCCTGGTGGCAGTATCTGGAAGATTGAACCCCTGATGATGGGCAGCCGTAGGAAACTGCAGGTCCCTCGACTTCGTTTCACTCCGCTCGGGATGACAAGGCAACTCAAAAGGGCACCCGAGAATGGGTGTCCTTTTGAGTTGCGAAGAGAAGCAACGGGATCTCGACAGAGCCAGAAAGCCGCTAGCTGTCCTTGCGGTACAGAAGCTCGCGTATCGCCTTCCGCCGGGCCTCGTTCACTTCGCTTTCCGCTTTGCGCTCGTCGGCGCCCATGCGGGACTGGGTGACAGAGTCGGATTCATCGTTGGCGCTGCACGACGGGCAGCGGTTTGCGAAACCGGGCTTATCCGGCTTCAGCTCGAACTCTTCGGAGCAGATGGCGCAGATTTTGATCGGAAATGGCATAAAAAACTCATGGTTATAGATGCAGTTCACCCTGAAAAAGGCGCAGATCGTCACGCGATGCCGGCCTCCAATGCTCAGGCAAGGTCCGTCTTCGGCGTGGAGGTAACCTGTTTTTTGATTACGACATAGTCAGTATTTAGAAACTAATTTGGGATATGCAGGCTGGGTCTGGGACGATACAGTTCATTCATTGAGTAGCACTTGGGGGAGGGCTACTGAATTGTGACGCCTGTGGACGTATGTCCACAGGCGTTTTGCATTTTCCGGCAAGATGCGGGCAAGCGCATTTCCGCTCCTGGGTTCGGGAGAGCAACCCCTTTATTTACAGCGGATTTATCCCAGAAGAAACTACTTTTCTCACCATCTGCTCACTTTTGTGCGGCAAGAGCCGTCTGGTCTGATATTCTCAATCGTTTAACCAAAGGAAGTTTGAGATGCCAGAACAACGGGCCCGTAAATATCATCAGGATCGCGTGGCGGAGACGCTGCGTGAAGAAATTGGAGCCATGATCGAGGGCGAGCTCTCCGATCCACGTATCAGCTTTGCCTACATCACACAGGTCGTATTGAATCCAGGGGGCAAATCGGCCCTGATTTATGTCGCCGTGGATGGCGGCCCAGATGAGGAAGCGCAGACGGTCGATGGACTCATGGCAGCACGAGGCTATATCCGCCATGAATTGCTGGAACGCATGGGTGTGCGGCATGTGCCGGAGCTGAGCTTTCACGTCGACCGCTCAGAAAAAATGAAGACTCGGATCGACGAGCTGCTGGGGCGGGCCAAGAAGCGCCAGAAGAGTGTCGCGGAATAGGACAGACAGAGAAATATTTTCACCACAGAGGACGCAGAGAGCACAGAGGGGACTGAGCACCGCAAGCAATGGGTATGGGAGAGCGGCACAACATTCACGCGGTCTTGCATGCGGTTGAGCACGGCCAGAGGTTTCTGGTGAGCGCGCATGCGCGTCCGGATGGCGATGCCGTGGGGTCGATTCTCGCCTGCTCGATGATTCTGGAACAGCTGGGCAAGCAGGTCGAGATGGTCTCCTGTGACCGAGTACCGCTCATCTACAGATCCCTGCCCTGCTCTTCGGTGATCCGGCAGGTGTCGCGGGTAGAAAGCGATTATGACGCGGTGATCCTTCTGGAGTGCGATGGGGTGGAGCGCTCGCGGTTGCGCGGGCTGGACGGACGGTTCCTGATCAATATCGATCACCATGTGAGCGGGCGAACCTTTGCCAACATCAACTGGATCGACACGGAAGCCTGCGCCGTAGCGGAGATGGTCTACCAACTGGCGATCGCAGCCGGAGTCCGCATTACGCCGGAGATGGCGACCTGCCTGTATACCGCGGTTCTAACCGATACCGGTTCCTTCTGCTACGACGGCACGGACGCGCACACCTTTGAACTGGCGGCCGAACTGGTCCGGCACGGGGCTCGATCGGCGGCGATTGCGAAAGATGTGTATTTTTCCCATCCGACATCAAAAATGATGCTGCTGGGCGCTGCTCTCTCGAATTTACGCCGCGAAGGGCGCATGGCGTGGATGTGGGTGACGCATGACGACATGTTGCGCAACAATGCCGCAGAAGAGGACTGCGAAGGCCTGGTCAACTATGCGATCGCTATAGCCGGTGTGGATGTGGCGATCTTCCTGCGGGAGCTGAGCAATCATCATGTGCGGCTCTCGCTTCGCAGCAAGGGCGATGTGAACGTGGCCCGCATTGCCGAACGGTTCGGCGGAGGCGGTCATCAGCATGCAAGCGGCTGCACATTGGAGGGTCCATTGCCGGATGCGACGGAGATGATTCTCGACATTGCGCGGCGCACGCTGAGCAGGGCGGTACATGAAGTTGCTTAAAGCCTGTTATCTGATAGCCTTACTTCGGAAAGCATTTCTATCCGGAATCTCAAAAGAACGTGGCCATCCCTAAGATCATCAAGGCGCTACGCATCAGTCCTACGAGTGCAATGACGCGCTTCCCCTTTCTGGGGACGACGCTGGAAGCACTGACCCTTTTCCTTTTTACTGCCTTTTTTCTCTTTTACGGGCTGGTACCCATGTTTGGGGGCGCAGGGATCGGACTGGTTGGGGCGGACGAGCCGCGGTACGCGCAGGTGGCGCGGGAGATGCTGGACCGCCACGATTATGTGACTCCGATTCTGTATGGCAAGCCGTGGCTGGAGAAACCGGCGCTCTACTACTGGCGGGCGATGTTCGCTTTCCGCGAATTTGGGGTACACGACTGGACGGCGCGCATACCGTCGGCCAGCTTCGCGTTCGTCCTGGTGACGCTGATCTTTCTGCACATGCGGCGCTTTCGGCCTGGAGGACAGCTGGATGCGGCGCTGCTGACGGTCTCCTGCGCAGGCATTTTGAGCTTTGCGCGCGGCGCATCGACAGACATGCAGCTGGCCGCACCGTTTTGTATCGGCATGCTGGGCTGGTATGCGTGGTATGAGACAGACAGCAAGTTCTGGCTCTTCGACCTGTATTTCTTTGTCGGCGCGGCGACGCTGGCCAAGGGGCCGGTCGCTCCATTTCTTGCGCTGGTGATCATCACGGCGTTTGCCGCGATGCGTAAAGAGTGGTCCATCCTGCGACGAAGCATCTGGTGGCCGGGAATTGTGCTGTATCTGGCGATGGTGCTGCCGTGGTTTATTGCCGTACAGAAGCGGAATCCGAACTTTCTCCGGGTGTTTTTTCTCGAACACAATCTCGAGCGCTTCGCTTCCAACCGTTTCGAGCATGAACAGCATGCCTGGTACTACATCCCGGTCACGCTTCTAAGCCTGATGCCATGGGCAGTGATCGCAATTGCCGCTTTGAGCGATGCAGTGCAGGGCTCGATTGCGGAGTGGCGGGCGCGGCGGGCGAAATTCCACTATATGGGGCATCAGCGTACGGGCGATGCGTTCCCTGAATTTCTCGTCCTGTGGGCGCTGATTCCGATTGTGTTTTTCTCCTTTTCGGACTCAAAACTACCTGGATACATTCTGCCTTCGATTCCTCCTCTTACGATTCTGAGCGGCGATTATCTGAACCGCATGCGCGAGCGCGGGCTGAAGCCATGGCTGTTGATTTTGCATGGCGTCCTGGCCGGAGGTTTGACGTCGCTGGTGTTGCTGTTGCCAAGGCTGATTCAGCACTCCGACAAATTGCCCCCTGCGAATGCCCTGATTGCGGCCGGCACAACCGGATTCGCCGCAGCGGTCTTCATTCTGATCACCGTAGCGCGCTTTGGCATTCGCCGCCTGCGCATTGCCACGATGATCCCCATCGTGATTCTTATCCTTTTCCTCTATGGTATTGGGCCATTTTTCGGCTTTGGGCAGATTGCATCAACGAAAGGGACGGTGCAACTGATCGATCTCACCTACTCGGCCCGGCCATTGACTCGTATCCTGAACCAGATTGCCCCGCCGGATGGGACGATTGCGGTGTACAAGGTCCGGCGTGATGTGGAGTTCGGCATCTCGTTTTATCGCGACCGAAAAGTGGTCAATTACGAGCTGGATGGGATACCCTCGCAGCAGCATATTCTTGTAGCTCGTGAACCTTATATCGAGGAATTGCGTCAAAAACTTACCGGCAGGAGATATGAACCCCTGTTCGTGTATCCTGCTCAGAACCTGGTTGTCTATGAAGTAGCTGCGCAGCAGTAAAGCAGATCGCGGACATATACTACCGGGAAAGATTTGCTGTGCATCCCTCTTAACGATCGCAGCTTAACAGGATGCGTGTATCAAGGGTCATCTTCGATGGCCTTGAGCGGGTGTGTGAATGAGCTCTGCGTTGCAGCTTGAGATTCTCGACCTGAGGCACTTTTCCGCCAGCAGCCTGCGGCCGGTGCTGGAAGAGGAGAGCCGTCTCTGGAGCGAGCGCCTGCGATGGGACTACCGCTCGTCCGCGGATTTGCTGCTGCAATACCTTGACTCGCGCGTACTGCCGGGCTACGTCGCTGTAGAAAATGGGCGCATTCTGGGCTACGCCTTTTGCGTGTATGAAGATCATAAGGCGATCATCGGAGATGTGTTCTCGCTCTCTGGCGCGTCGTCTGAGGTGGAAGGGCATCTTTTGCGCCACCTGGTCGAGCTGTTACAGCATTCTCCGGGCATTGATCGCGTCGAGTGCCAACTGCTGCTTCATCCTCATGGACTGCATGCGGATATCTTCAGGCAGTCAGGGTTCAAGCTCTACCGGCGTCTTTTTATGGAGCTTGACCTGTCACAACTCGAAGAAATGCCGCCTTCCCGTTCACCCCTGCCCCAAGGCATTTCGCTGAGCACCTGGCGGGAAAATGACTTTCACCCGGCGGGCTACCTGATCGCCGACGCTTACGATGGACATCTGGATAGCTTTATCAACGATCAATACCGTTCGGTAGGTGGTTCGCTCCGCTTTCTTCACAACATCGTGCGCTTTCCTGGATGCGGCTTGTTCGATCCTCCATCGTCGCGGGCGTTGACCCGGACAGTGGATGGCTCACTCGCCGGCGTGCTCTTGTGTTCACGCGTGCGTGACGACGTTGGACATGTCACCCAGGTTTGCGTAGCTAAAAAACAGCGGCGACTGGGACTGGGTCTGCGATTGATCGAAGAGTGTGCGCAGAATCTGCGTGGACGCGGTTTTCGCGGATTGACCCTCACGGTGACGGAAGAGAACGAGAACGCCGTCGAGCTTTATCGCAGAGTGGGCTTCGTGGAAAAACACTCATTCGATGCGATGGTGTGGGATCGGGCCTGGCGCAACATGTAGTCTAGCGGCGAATAAACCACATGAACCAGCTGGCTACGATCACGATTCCGATGAACATAACCCAGCAATAGAGACTGTACCGAATCATTGCCTTTGGCGCCGTACGCTGGGTGATTCCGAATACGACCGAAGCAAATGTGGCAAAAAGCAGAACCGCAGAAAAATGCGAGAGCGCTAGCATGACGGTTTCCTGCCTATGCGAAGATTGTGCGCGTCTACGGCAGAGATGATATTGAGAAGGCCGGCAACGACGATAAACTTTGTTCCGTAATCGGCAGTGGCAACCTGCACCGCGCCATGCCCCAGATCCAGGATTCGCCCGAGGACATAAAGCAGCCCGCAGCCGAGATCTCCAACAAAGCCGAGCATTTCCAGCACATCTCCGGTGTTCGGCAGGTAGAGCTTGCCCTGCATCATCACGCCCAGCGTAAACATGGTGGTGATGGAGACAAATAACAGCGCGGCACGTATCCAATGTTTGGTCAGTGCATGGCCCAAACCTGGAACCAGCCAACCGAGAATGAGCGCAGCATACGGGAAGCCAGGAGACTTCTCCTCCAGCTTTGCACTTATCTGAACTTTCGACGCCATCATATTGACTATACAGCAGGAAAAGCTTCGATCCGTATCTGCAGCCCAGAAGGCTCTTCGCTCACAACTGAGCCCAAACATCCGCGAAGAGTGTTGAAACTTTGATATGATTATGGGAGCAGTTCCCTCCTCGCAGGCGCGTAGCTCAGTTGGTTAGAGCGCTACCTTGACACGGTAGAGGTCAGGAGTTCGAGTCTCCTCGTGCCTACCATCCTTTCAATCATTTACGAGATGGCCCAAAATTGTTGGATGCTTTGAGGTCTAATAAGCATTTTTTGTTCTCTCTCCAACTCTTCGGCGGTTTGTAATTTTAAGGCCGCTCCGGCCACGCGTGTTTCGGATAGCGCCGCATCAGTTCGCGGCGAACTTGTGGATAGAGCCTCTCCCAAAATCCTGCGAGATCGGTCGTAGTCTGCACGGGCCGGTGATTGGGCGCAAGCAAATGGACCACGACTGGGGTCTGCCCAGGTCCTATGCGAGGCGTTTCACGCATGCCGAAGAAATCCTGCAGGCGGGAGGCAATCCAGGGCGACTTGCCATGCTCATAGTGGATCTTTGTCTGACGCCCGCCCTGCAATCGGAGCGATTCGGGTGCGATCTGATTCAGCTGCCTGATCCCGACTTTCTGCTCCAGCATGGGAATGAAATTTCGTGCCGCTGCCTTCAGTTCCGCAAAGCTCAGCAGTCCGAGACACAACTCTCGCAGTGTCTGCTCAATATCTGGAGGCTCAAACCCGGCAAATTCGATCCGCGACGAGAACTGATCGAGTTTCTCTCGATCGATAAAGCGTTCCATCCCGGCTTCCACTGCCTTCTGCGCAAGCAGTTCGGCAGCCGCCTGGGGCTCGGGCACGGCACCGCGCGATTCCTGAATGATGAGTTCGTCGTAGAGCAACATGCTTACTACATCCACCCGCTCTGTGGAACGATTCCACTGAACAGTCGATTGCTCCCGCACTCGATCCGGAAACAGATCGATCAGCCACTCCGGCTCAATTCGTGCCGTCATGCGAACCAGCGGCAGGGGCTTGTCTCTACGGTCTTCAGCGTCGAGGACGACCATGAACTCATACCGGGGAGGCTGACCCTTTACCTCAGCGGATGTGCCTGTCGAGAGCAACACCTGATTACCAGTCCGATGTCGCGCAACCCGATCTGGAAATCCCGCTAACACGGATTTAAGCAAAGTATCCTCATCGTGATGCTGCTGTCCGGAGAGTCGCGCAATTTTGCGTAACTGCGAAAGCGGCTGTGACAGACGAGGATCCCTGCGCTGGTCGATACCGAAGAGGAGATCGTTGGCCCCAAAGTCGATGCCTGATGCAAGCAGCGCAGCCGCTACGCATCCATCCTCACCGACGCCGCGTTCTACCGCCTCGACCAGGAGGCGCGACAGGCGGGGAGGCAGAGGAAAACGTATCAGCTGCTGTGCCATATTTCCTGTGGCTCCAAGACGATCCAACAGCAACTCGGCGCTTTCGACTGCCGCTACCGGCGGTGAATCAAGAAATTCAATATCTTTACTGCGATCGACCTTCATGGTTCGCAGTGCGAGGCAAAGCTGAGATAGATCACTGCGCAGAATCTCCGGAGTATCGTGCTCCGGGCGTAATTGGTAGTCCTCCATTGTGTAGAGACGGAGCACACGCCCCGGTCCGGTGCGTCCCGCTCGTCCGGCTCTCTGCTTTGCGGAAGCCTTGCTCACCCGACTGACCTCAAGTGTCTGCAATCCGGTCCATTGAGACCAGGTCGCCAGTCGCGCGAGGCCGCTGTCAATCACCGCGCTTACGCCTTCGACGGTAATCGAGCTTTCGGCGACATTGGTCGCCAAGATAAGTTTCCGTCGTGATGCAGGCGCGACTGCACGGTCCTGTTCCTCGGGCGGCAAGCTGCCATGGAGCGGCAGAACCAGCAAACTTGCTCGCCGCGCAGCCTCTTCGCACGCGCGCATGGAGCGGTGAATCTCAGCGGCGCCGGGCAGGAATACCAGGATATCTCCAGAGCTTTCCTGGGCAATGAGCAGTTCCAGCGCGTGCCGCACTTGCACTTCAAGCGGCGCTGGGGAATACGGCAGATGGTTTATCGAAACCTCAAACAGCTTTCCCTTGGATCGTATGACGGGGCACTCGCCAAGATAGTGCATCACCGCATCGGTATCGAGCGTTGCGGACATGACGACGATTCGCAGATCAGGCCGCTTGTCTTGTAAGCGCTTCAACAAGGCCAGAGCAAGATCGCCTTCCAGATGGCGTTCATGGAACTCGTCCAGCACCACCACGTCAATGCCTTTTAAGTGCGGGTCGGAAATCAAGCGACGCGTCAACACGCCCTCAGTGACGAACCGAAGGCGTGTGCGTGGACCGGCGACCTCGTCAAACCGAACCTGGTAGCCGACCGTTTCGCCGATCTTCTCGCCCATTTCCGAGGCGACTCGCCGTGCAGCCATCCTTGCAGCAATACGGCGCGGTTCGAGTACCAGTACCTCACCGTTTACGAGTGTAAGAAGCTCCGGCGGCACGCGAGTCGTTTTGCCTGCGCCGGGTGACGCCTCGATCACCAGGTTAGGAGAACGTTTCAGGGATGTGATGATTTCCGGAAGAAGTTCATCTACCGGAAGAACAGGTTTGCGGATCACTAGCTCTCATCGAACCACGCCGTTCGGAGGACGTCAATTTTTCTGCCTTCACGGCTGTTGCGAGGCGACCATTCACTGCTTCTGCGTAGGTTTCTTACGTTCCGCGCTGAATTCGAGTTCGTTGGACCAGTGGGTCTTCCAATCGTCATGAAAGGTGAAGGAATTTGTAGTGGAAACACTGCGACCAGTGGCAAGTTCGTGTGCCGGTCCCTTGTTGTCGCTCACGCGGCAGGTGAACTTTATGGTTTCTCCGCGCTGTATGCGCGCGTAGACCTCGGGCATCTCGCTCCAGGGAATGGCCGCTTCGACAATTCGAGTTCCGTTTTCATAACGAGTGACGAGCTGGCCATCCACCGGACCACCATCGACAGGCGAGCGCGGCTGACGAGGGAAAAAGTGCTTGCGAGGTATTCCCGGTGACTGCAGGCGCCAGATTTCCGTTCCTCCACCGAAGGCGGGTGCGACGGTATTCAATGCGAATTCGTAATCAGTATCCCAGTAGGTGACGAAGTGCGGCATAACACCGGGTGGGTTTGGAAGCAGAGGCTTGTTCGCCAGAACGTTGAAGGCAATCTGGACGTTATCGTGTTCGCCGGTTCCTGAGGGAGTATCGAAGTGTCGGCGGTACGAATAGTGCCGCACACCCTGAGGCCAGGTAAGTGCTACGCCGTCTGGTGCCTGCACTTGTCCGGGATAGAAGTAGGAATCATCGTCCCGCTTTGCGAAGCGGACCATGCCTGCATCTGGCGTCGTGTCAGCGATCTTCGCGGCGAAATAAAAATAGTGATCGTCGTAGGCAAGGTAGGTGGTCGCGAGATTGCTACCAGTCCCCTGCGTGAAGTCTTTGTAAGGAAGCCAGGCTTCCTCGGTAAGATTCACGCCTATTCCGGTGCCAGGAAGAATCTGCGGCAGCACGCCAGTCCAGTCTTTCAGGTCTCCATCGACAGTAATGGTGCGGTAAGCAATTTGATTGACGTGCAGCTCTTCGTGAAGCGCAGCTGTGCCTTGTGTGCCCGCATCGACCGAAGCTTCCAGAGAGTACACGTTCTGTGGTGACAGTGAAGCGGGAGAAAGCGAAAAGATTACATCGCGCTTCTCGTTCGCAGCAAGATGTACCTGCTGCGAGGCAATGGAAACAGAGAGATTGGTAAAGTGCACGGATACCCTGGCTTCGATCGGACGATTCAACACATTCGTCAGCGTCAGTCGAAGCGAGGATCCGATCTGCAGCGGAGATGTCATATCGTGCGCAACAATCTCCACCGGCTCAATGCCGTGAATCTCTGCGGATTTCACCGCAGATAGCAAAGCAGCGAATGACCCTCTTCGACCATCGCCACGCAGGAAATAGCCGGTGCCGTTGAGAGGGATGGTCAGCGCGCCGTCTGAAGGAGGCAGCGCGTTGCCGTTGCTGTCAAAGGCGCGCAGACGGAGCGCCGGATCATGGAGAACAAGATGCGCATCAGGCGCGATACGCACAGAACGGAAGACAGTGCGATTCGGGTCGTAGAGCGCCTTGAGATCGCCAAGTACAACAAGAGTGCCATCTTCTTTTGCCTTTTCCGCGCTGGGCAGTCCGTCAAAGGCGAAGACCCAGGGAAGACCGTCGGGAAAGAGAAGCTGGTGGAAATCGCGCTGCCCGATGAACTTCTGCGTAGCTGCCACTGCGGCGGCTGGTGCCCAGGCCTGCACAATCGCGACAGGCTTTCCGTCGACGGTAAGGTTGTGACTGTCGTAGACGTTCCCGGCGTAGATACCGGCGGTGCGGCTTTGACCCTGCGCGCGCATCGAAGCGATCACTGCCGGAAAGCGGTCTTCAGAGTTGGCAATCCAGCTCTCGGTATCCCACACGCGAACCGGTCCATAAGGACTCTTGCGATTTCTCCATGCGGGCTCTTCGGCCGCGTCAGCGGCAAGGGGCTGATAGTGGACGCTGACAAAGTCAAGCCACTTCAGGAATTTGTCCGAGCCATCGGCAAAGAGCTTGTCGCGCGCATTCGAGGAAGAGCAAGTGCCTCCGATAAGCACCTGCACACCGGCCTTCCGGCGAGCTGCTTCCACACCCTGCGCCATGCTTGTATAGATTTCGCGGTAGCGTGAAATATCAGCGCCCCAGCCGGAGATCGAAGTGCTTTCCCACGGCTCGTTCCATAACTCAACGGCATTCAGGTTGCCGTTTGGCCAGCCGTAGCGCGTGGCCAGGCGTTCCACCCAGTTCTGAAAGTCAGGATCGTACTGCGGCATCCAGGCCTCGTCCGATTTCGACTTAAGCATCTTCCCTTCCGAAGATAGCCAGGGGCGCGGACGTCCGAGAGGTTGCGTCGTCATCGATCCGTTGTCCAGCGTGAGCATGACCGATACGTCGTGCCGCTTTGCCCATCCCATATAGAGATCGAGGTTGCGCTGCAGTGCGGGATACTCCGGCGCAGACTCGGGCGCGTAGGATGCAGGCAGACGCATGGCCTTTACCCCGAGCTTCTCAAAGAGCGCGAGCACGTTTTCATTCATAAACTGCGGCCATGTGGCATCAAGAGCATAGGTCGGAAACTGCACGCGCCCTTTATCAGGAGTGAGCGAGCGAGCGAGAGCCGCGGCAAAAGACCGCCCTTCGCCTGCGACATCAGCGACGAGAACGTAGCCGCCGAACCTTTCCGGCACGCGAGGCTCTATAACAATGTCGTCAGTCCCGGAAGGCGGCAGGCTCAGTTGGAATGGCGTGGAGCATTCGTTCGCAATCTTTGAAACATGCGGGGCCCACACCTCTCCGGCCGGCACCTGCGTTCGATAACTGATCAACTGCATGACGCCAGTAGCTCTTATGAACTGAGAGGTTTGATTCTTGAACCGAAAGGTAAAAGAAACATGCTCTCCAGGTAAGAGGACGTCGACACCGGTTGTCGATCCTGCTGAAACGGCGATTTCTTCCACGGAATAGTCTTTAGCCTGCTGGCTGGGAGCGAGATCAAATGCCTCGGCGAAACCCGGCATGCGGGCGCCTGTAATCATCTGCGCACCGATAGCTGATCCTGATCCAAGGGCGAGAGCAATGATGCAAATGAAAATATGCGAGATATGCCAGCGGTTATTTGCCATCATTCGATTCCGGTTTTGCCTGGTGTGGTTTAGCGCTCATTTCGAGTACGAGAGTGGAACCCGTCACGATGTCCTGGTGGCTGAATTCGAGTTGGGGCAGCGGTTTGCCATTCAGTTTTGCGGACCGTACAAATATTCTTTCCGCAGAATTTCCTGAGGCAAGAATGGTGAAATTGCGCCCGTTGTCCTGATGAATCACGATGCGAGTGAAGAGTGGGGATCCGATCGTATAGAAAAGTGTTCCGGGGCACTTCGGATAAAAGCCCATGGCGGTGAGCACGTACCAGGCGGACATTTGGCCAGCATCATCGTTGCCAGGCAAGCCATCGGGCCCTGTGTGGAACTGCGACAGCATAATCTGACGTACTCGCTCCTGTGTTTTCCATGGGACTTCGGCGTCGTTGTAGAGATATGCGATGCCATGGCTCGGCTCATTTCCCTGATCGTAGAGGCCTTTTGCGAAGAGCCTGTCCAGCTTTGCAATGAAATTGGCCGGGCCACCGCTGGCCTGAATAAGCCCGGGAATATCGTGCGGCACGAAGAAGGTGTACTGCCAAGGAACTCCCTCGGTAATGAATGAGGCCGGTTTCGATGGATCGAACGGCGTTACCCACTGTCCATTAGCATGGCGTCCGCGCACAAAGCCTGTGGATGGATCGAAGACGTTGCGCCAGTTCGCAGAACGCCTTCGCAGCAGGGCTGCATCTTTGGTGTGGCCAAGTGCTTCCGCGAATTGGGAGCTTACGTAGTCGTCGTAAGCATACTCAAGAGTTCGGGATACTTGTTCGTGGTGATGAAAGCCGTCGAGGACTTCGTCTTCCATGGGAATGAACCCGTAACGCTGATAAGAGTCGAGAGCGCGGCGGCCCCTGCCTCCGATGTATTGATCGCGTGGGGGCGTAACAAAGTCGTTCTGCCTGATGAGGCGCCAGGCGCTGGCAACATCGAAGTTGCGCAATCCCTTCACATAGGCGTCAACGATCACGGCTGCCGCGTGATCGCCGATCATCTCGGAGGTATAGCTATTCCAGGTAGGGAAGATGGGAAGGAATCCTCCCTGCTCGCCTTTGTCGATGAGGCTCTGCACCATCTGCTGATCACGATCGGGCTCGAGAATGGTGAGCAGTGGATGAAGTGCGCGGAATGTATCCCAGAGAGAAGTCATCATAGTGTGCAGAGCCATCAGCTGTGTGATGGAGCCTGCCCTCCTGAGCGAATCCGTTGTAAGTACCGTCGGCATCGCTGACGATCCTCGGGGCAAGGGAGGAGTGGAACAACGCCGTATAAAAAATTGTCTGCTGTTCAGTCGTGCCGCCTTCGATCTCAATTCTCTCTAATAGGTGCCTCCAGGCTGTTTCAGCAGCATGATGCACTTGTTCGAAGTCCCATCCACTCTCTTCAGCATCAAGGTTCTTCTCTGCTTCTTCGATGCTGGTGAAGGAAGTGCCCACCTTGACGATTACCTGCGAGGACGCGGCGTTTGCGAAGGTAATGAAGGCACCCGTTTGAGAAGGATTCTTCGTGCTGCGCAAGTTCTGTACGATCCGATCTCCGCACCAGGTGCCGAAGTCGGCGATATTTTCCCGGAAGCGGACAGCGAAGTAGCCGTTGAAACCTGCGGACTCGCCTGCGCCTTGATAGATACGAACGACGGGGTTATAGCCGACAATCTCGTGCTGCTCAGGCCTGACTTCGACGAAGCCTTGCCCCACTCTTACGTTGGGCTGCACTACAAGATGCCGTGCTCCTGTCGCAGGATACGTCAGCCGCAGCATTCCGGCGTGCAGGGTACCTGTTAACTCAACCTTTGTCTGATAATCCCGCAGAAATACGGAATAGTATGCCGGTGACATGACCTCGGAGCTATGGGAGAACTGTGAGGCACGCGCAGCAGGCGTGACTTTGAGTTCACCTGTGACCGGCATGAGAGTTACACTGCCGTAGTCCTCCGTACAACTGCCGCTCAACCAGTGGCTGCCACGAAAGCCTGTGAGCTTGCTGTCCTTGTAGTAATAGGGCGACAGGCATTTATCCTCTGTAGCCTGTGTCTCCGGCGTCCAGCCTGTCATGCCGAAGGGCATACCCACAACTGGATACGTTTGCCCATCATGAGCGATGCCAATTCGAGGATCAACGAGACTGTAGGGATCCAAAGACTGAGTGAAGGCGGCGCTGCAAACGAGAAAGAGCAGGAGGAGGGCACCAGATTGTGTCACATATTGAAAACAACTGCTTATGCGCCTAGGGAACAGCCGATACTGCACTTCTTTTCCTTTCATCCCCGCCGTTATAGACGCTCGCAAGATGGGCCGTCCATGCGTGTTTGGTGCGTTCGCAATTGTCTCGCATCCTGAAACGCGTTGACGCGCCGGGTTCTAAACAAAGTTAGTTGATTACGTTGTGCAATATCGAAAGCGAAAATTTGTGGCGCGTCGGAGGCTGGCGCGCCACAGCAATCGTATTGCGATTAGAAGGTGAACTCCGCTCCGACGCGGATGATACGTGACATGCCTGCCGTCTGTGACTGATTGAACTGGCCGAAGCTCGCTGTCGCATTTGGCGTGACTGTTCCGGTTACGTTGGAGGTGGTCAGCGAACTGTCGAGCACGTGGTTGCTTCCGTAATAGACAGGATGATTGAAGACGTTGCTGAAGGTGCCGGTGACGTTGAGATGATAACGTTCGCCAAATTCGATTCCTTTCGTGAATTGCATATCAAAGAGCGCTTCGCGCGGACTACGGGCACCGGCCAGCAGGCGTGGAGCATTACCGAGAGCCGGGTTGTTGAGTGACCCCGGAACGGCAAAGGCTGCTGGATTGAGATACGGAGTGAAATTCGTCCCCAGAGCGTTTTTCTTCCAATTTTTGTTGAGAAGAGGAACGCCGGGGACGATGTCGGGGCGAAGAGTGTAGCCCGAAGGCAGTGCGCTAGCAGTGCAGTACTTCGCACTGCCACTGACGGTGCAGCCATTAGTGCCGGATGGCGTGACGGAGACGAAGTAGCCGACCGTACCGAGGGTGATGGCGCTGGGCAGGCCATCGGTGTATGTGGCGATACCTGCTGTGGAGATGTTGCCAATTATCTGATTGAGGAATCCGTTGTGCGCGTCCAGCCATTGCCCACGACCTATAGGAAGCTCATAGGCATAACCCACCTTGAGGCGGCTGGGTTGATCGAAGCCGGATACAGACCACTCCGCCTTTGGGTCATACGGGTTCTGCGGAGGCGCAGAGCCGAAGCCACCTGAGTTGGCACCGGTATTGGTATCGGGGACATCGTCCATCGTCTTGGACCATGTGTAATTTGCCAGCACAGAAAGGCCGTATCCGAAGCGCTGGTTCACGCTCAGATAAACACCGTTGTACTCCATGGTGCCGCCGCGTGGATAAATTTCGGGAAGCACCTGGTTGAAGAAGTTCTGATAAGGGTTCAGCAGTTGCAGATTCGTTTCCGATAAAAGCGCGCCGTTCTGTGTAATGCCATAACTATTAGGGGCATTGGCACCAAGGTTCTGGTGGGTCTGAACCGCGTTGATGATGGTACCGAGGCTAGGGGTGTTGAGCGCATTCGTGAACGGTCCGATGAGATGCGTGCCTTTGGCGCCGTTATAGGTAGCCTGGAGAATAGTAAAGGGCGCCGGCTGGTATTGCAGCGTGAACGACCAGCTCTGCGTATAGGGCACGGAGTTGCTCTGCGATACAAAAACCGGAGCCAGTCCTGTGGAGTAAAGTATGGGACCACGGTTGCCGGCTAACGCAGTGTAGGCCGAGGTAAGAGCTCCTACAGGATTGGTAATGTAGTTGACCGTCGAGTTTGGCGCGACGCCTCCGCTCTGATTTCCAACGGTCTGAGACGCCACGTTGAAATTGGGATCGGGGATATTCTCGTATCCGGTGAGCGGGAGCCGTTGCAAAGTATATGCGGCTCGCACAGTGGTACGAGGAGTGGGCGCGTAGGCAAAGCCTATGCGAGGCTCAAAGCCTTTGTAATTGATAGGCCAGAGCGTCTGGGGATTGCCACATGCATTCGAGAAGCAGTACGCAGTGCTGGTGGGCAGCACGCCATTGAGATTCCCCGCGGTGTTAAGCCGAATGTATGCCTGATTGTCGTACTTCTCCGTACGGGGCGTTTCGAGCTCGTAACGCAGCCCGGCATTGATCGTCAATTTTGGCGTGATGCGCCAGTCATCCTGGAAGTAGCCGGCATAGTAATGCCAGCGATAGTAGCCGGGAACTTCAACGGGCGTATTACTGAAAGCGGAGATGGTGCCAAGAATGAAAGTTGCGAGAGGAGCGCCGCCAGCGGAACCATTGTTCGTCTGTGCACCGAGAAAGTTGTACTTGCCTCCGGTGGCCCCGCTGAGATCGTACTGATTCGATTGAATCCAGCGAATATCAGCGCCGAACTGGAACAGGTGCTTTCCATGCGTCCAGGTAACATCATCGCCGGCTATGAAGTTCTGATCGACCTGAATGGCTGCGGTCGCGGTCCCCATCTGCATGGTATAAGCAACGCCGTTCTGGTTGAGATTCCCAAGACTGGGAAACCCATAGCCGAACGATGCGGGAGTGAGTCCGTAGGCACCCGCGAAATCCTTGGTTTGCGTGATGGGAGGAGGAAGGCGTTGCTGGTTCACTCGCATGAACGAGTAGTGAAAGCTATTGACGACGCTGTTCGAGAATACGTGCGTGTAGCCGAGTGCAATGTCATGAGTGCGCGCAGAGTCGGTCGGCACGATCGTCAACGGGTTGGACGCATCGACAGCAAAGAACCTGTTGGCGGTGACAGGAGTGACCGTGTAGCGGGCGAATATCTGGTCCGTGTTGTTGAAATGATGATCCATCCGAATGGAATATCGATTGTCCACATTAACGACGCCACGCTGGTACGTGGCATTGGTGCCATCATTTTGCGAGGTGGCCTGAGGATTGTCGAACTTTACATAAGGCCCGGGGTTGCTGGGCGTCGGAAACAACGACAGGACATACTGCGCGAAGGGGTTATTCGCAAGCTGCGCCGATACATCGTCATTCGGAATCGCCCGAATTTGCGATGCGTTGTATGGACCATTGGGAAATCCGTTCGCGTCCACGGTGGATTGATAGTTGATGGCACCAATGCGCGGGGCAGCAAGAGCCGCATCGTACCCCGAAGATTTCAAGATGCTTTGGTTCAAAAGTGTCAGTGAATTGTGAATATGACCCGCGAGCTCGTCCGGCGTGGGGAATATTCCACGAAAGCCAAAGGAATTTTTCAAGCGCGCCGGCTCAACTCCGACGAAGAAAAAGGTCTTATCGCGACGCGGGTAGATTTTTGGGATCCAAACGGGACCGCCGACGTAGAATCCATAATAATTTTCGTGTAGAGCATTGGGCGCAGTGTTTCCATCTGGGAAAGCATTGAAGTATGGGTCGGTGTGTCGATAGGTGACGGCGCCATGATAGTCCCTGGTGCCTGCTGCGCTGCTCTGGACAATAACGCCTCCACCAGTTCGGCCATATTTGGCAGAAAGACCGGTAACAATCGCGGTCGTTTCCTGCACCTCGCGTCCGGAGAGGTTAACGCCAGTACGAGCATAGCTGGCCTGTGTAACGTCGGAGCCGTCCACGACAACGGAACTGGTGCCAGGAGGCGCGCCGCCAATGACGATGCTGGCGCCAGGGACAACATAGCTTGTATAGGCGTTTGGGTTTTCCGTTGAGATTCCGCCCGGCTGTAATGTATCTCCCTGCACGCCGGGAACAAGCAATGAGGCCTCCAGAGAGCTGCGCTCCGGATAAGGAAGATCGAGAACAAGCTTGTGATCGACGGTCGTGCTCACGTCAGACTCGTTCCTAGTCAACAGGTCTGCATTCGCATTTACGGTGACCACGGCGTTGTTTCTGCCCACTTCAAGAGATACGTCCAGCGTGGTGAGACCGACACCGGACACCGTAACCAGTTTTGTTGTCTTTTGCTCAAAGCCAGCCGCAGAGACATTCACCGTGTACTCGCCTGGGTTAAGCGAGGGCACCTGAAACGCTCCTTCATCATTCGACACGGTTTTCTGCTGGACGCCCGTCGAGTCACTGACGACGTCGATGACAGCATGAGGGATAACATCGCCGCGCGGATCGTGGACCGTTCCGCCTATTGAGCCTTGACCGGTTTGCGCACGAAGCGCCACCGGCAACGCAAGGATACCGACGGCTGTTATCGCTACGGCATGGCGCAAACCTAGCCAAAACCCTACTCGCAAGAAACCCGAAAACACGCCATCGCTCTTTGCGACGGTCTCATTATGATCGATTCTGATGTGCATACTGCCTCCTCAACTTTGGCGCACGGAGCAGGGAGCGTGCGCACTGTCTGCAGGACATATGGTGTCAGCGCATCTTCCTTGCTCGATTCCATCGGCTTTGTAGGTTGTGTAGGAATACGGTGTCAACGAGGAAAATAAGATTTCAGAATTGCTACAGATCGTTTCACTCTGTGCAATAAAGAAAGAGATTTCGACGATTTCCTTTTTCCCAGAAGTACGCTATTAAAACGCGCGTTGTAGAAGGGCTATGTGGAGTATCGCGAGTATGCACGAGCATGAAATTATCTCGCTCAAAGCAAGCATTATCGTTTTAGCAGGTGAGACAAATTTGCTAAAATATAGCCGCGCTCTCAGACGCGATCTGGAACTCTTTTCATCCAGGTGTCGTTTGGATAGATTTTATTCACGTTCTCAGGTGTGATGAGTTCGTGTTGAACAAAAACGGCTGGCGCGACAGGCTTGTGACGGAGGATATCGAGAGCCAACTGGATAATCCGTGTGCCATACGTCTCAGGAAAATACGCGACGGAGCAAACAAGGCGAGAGGAGGACCGGCGCATCTCTTCGCGCGCGGCAACGCTGCCATCCTGACCCGCGACCGCACAGGAGCGCTCCAGGCCGGCTTCGCGAAAGGCATGCAATGCGGCAAGCGCAGTGGAGTCGTTTACCGCGCCCACGAGGGCACGTTCCGGCCGCTTGCGACGCAGGTGTTTCCGCACGATGTCCAGCGTAGCCTCAAACTGGCCACCTTTGGTGTCGTAATGGTGTGTGGGAATGGTACGGCCATTCGGAAGTAGTTCACCGATGCCATCGACGATACCTGTGAGGCGTGCATTGAGGAGCGGGCCTGCAGCGTCGACGCCGAGAAGGATGAGTTGTTCGGCACTCGCTTTCCAATGGCGATCCGTCCACTTTGCCAGATGCCGTCCTGCCATGCGCCCGGCTTTGTAGTTATCGGCCCCGAAGTACACCGCGCCAGGATGAGGAATATCGAGAGCGATGAATGGGATGCGTGCGTCCGAGAATTTGGCTGCAATCTGTGCTGCTACGGCGACGTTGATTTGCGAATCGACGACAAGATCGACTTTCTCTGCGATGAACTTGTCGGCATTCTGCAAGGCGACCTTCGGGCTGAATCCGTTATTCGCGATAAGTAGATCGACATTGGCGTCACTAGCCGCTACGACCAGGCCGTCCGTGACAGTAGCGGTAAAGGGCAGAAGATTGCTCTGTGACGCGTAGCCGATGCGAAAACGCCGGGAGCGCGACATTTGTATCGAAGAACGATAACCCTGCTTGCCGGCACGCTCGAGCATCCGTGTCTCCACCAGTGTTTCCAGCAGTCGAAAGGCGGTGGCTTTGTGCAGACCGGCCCGGACGGCAATGACACGGAGATCGAGAATCTCCGACGTGGAGGTAAAGGTGTTGAGGATGTGAACAGCGCGTACAACTGACTGTATGGTGTATGAGCGTTTCCGCAGCGGATATTTCGTGGTTGTCGCGGGGGCATCATGTTTCGTCATGTAAGATCTCTATCAAATTGCCTGGGCACTTGAACACGGTGTTGCTATTGGGCTCCGAGCCACTCATTTGCCCGCTCTGTTGCATCAACGGATGCCGGCTGTATTTCACATCATAAAACGATTCCTACATACGTCAATTCCCTGCTCTCAACCGGGTTTGCCCCGACTAGGATGATCACGTTGTTTCTGACAGAAAAGCAAAACGATTCAGGAGTACCCTGCAGAAGCAGCAAAGCAAGGTGCTCGGCGACGGTCGCGACTGCTCGAATCGTATTTGCTGCCGTCTGAGTACAAGTGTGGGGTAGAACTATGGAGCAGACTTGGCGCTGGTTTGGGCCGAATGATCGAGTGACACTGCGAGACGCGCGAGAGGCCGGCGCGGAAGGAATCGTCACGGCTTTGTACGAAGTTCCAGCAGGGGAGGTATGGCCTGTCGAGCTGATCAAGCGGCGACAGGCGGAGATCGAAGCAGCGGGATTGCGCTGGAGCGTCGTCGAAAGCCTCGACGTGATCGAGACGATCAAGATGCGCGCGCCCGGATGGCAGCGTGATACGGAGAATTTCAAGAAGTCGTTACGAAACCTGTCAAAATGTGGCATCCGCACTGTGGCTTACAACTGGATGCCTCTCTTCAGCTGGATGCGAACACATCTTCATGCGCCAGCACCTGACGGCGGCTTCACGACACGCTTCGATGCGACAGCGTTTGCGGCGTTCGATCTCTGGATACTGAAACGCAAAGGTGCGGAAGATGAATGGGGCGAAGAGCTGAGTCGTACCGCCGATGCATATCTTCACGCGCTCACGGCAAGAGAACGGGAGGAATTGCAGGAGACAATTCTGCAGGGGCTGCCGGGCGGTAATGGCAGCTACACGTTGCAGCAAGTGCGCGATCTGCTGGCGCAATATGCGGACGTGCAGGAAACTGGCTTGCGCGAAAATGCCGGTGAGTTTTTGCGATCTGTATGCCCAGTGGCCGCGGAGCTTGGCGTCAAGTTGTGCATCCATCCAGACGATCCGCCGCGGCCGCTGCTTGGCCTGCCGCGAATCGTAAGTACGGCGGACGACCTGGAGTGGCTTATGACGCAGTCGAAAGTGGATGCGAACGGGATTACCTTCTGCACAGGCGCGCTGGGCGTCAGGCATGACAACAATCTGCTTGCGATGTTGCGCCGCTTTGCTCCGCGGATTGGATTCTTTCACCTAAGATCCACGCAACGGGAAAATATGGTCAGAAACGCAACCAGCCAGCCGATGGAGAGCTTTTTCGAAGCGGCCCATCTTGACGGCGATGCGGACCTCATCGGAATCGTCGCAGAGATGGTGAAAGAGGAACGCAGGCGCATCGCAGCAGGAGAAGATGCCAGGATCCCTTTTCGCGCCGACCACGGTCAAGAGCTTTTGAATGACCGGGAGCGAGCGGCAGCGCCGGCCTATCCAGCGGTGGGGCGGCTCCGCGGACTCGCAGAGCTTCGTGGCGCCATGCGCATGGCGGAACGTTTGATGACGGAAGTTGGTCAACATGGGACCTTATAACGGAAAGAACGCAATCGTCTTTGGAGGATCATCCGGGATTGGCTTTGCTACAGCTCAGCTTCTCTGCAGGCGCGGTGCAAGAATCACCATCGCGGACCTGAACCCTCCCCCCAGCGATGACATCGCGGGCGCATCATGGGTTTGCTGTGATGTTCGAGAGCAGTCACAGGTCGACGCGGCGGTCCTGAAAGCCGCAGGTCGAGACGGCGTGCACTGGTTGGTCTATAGCGTGGGAATTCAACGCTACGGGACCGTCGTTACGACGCCGGTTGAAGAGTACGATCTCGTGCAGGCAGTGAACGCTCGCGGCGCCTTTCTTGCGGCGAGAGCATCGATTTCGCTGATGAAACAAGGAGGTTCGATCGTATTGGTGTCGTCCGTACAGGCCGTTGCCTGCCAGAATGGCGTCGCGGCCTATGCCGCGAGCAAAGGCACGCTGGAAGCTCTCACACGCGCCATGGCTGTGGATCACGCAAAAGACAATGTGCGCGTGAACTCGGTGATGCCAGGTACTGTTGATACGCCGATGGTGCGTACCTCAGCCGACTCACTCCGCGGTAACGCGCCACTGGAAGAGCTGTTGCAGGAATGGGGTAGCTATCATCCGATGCAGCGACTGGCGCAGCCGGAGGAGGTAGCACGGGTCATCGCTTTCTTGTTAAGCGATGAGGCTTCATTCCTGACCGGGTCTTCCTATCGTGTCGACGGAGGATTGCTGGCACAACTGCCCGTGCGGTTATAGACGAAACCGGTTTGACGGAAGACCAGCGACATCCACCTGCATCTCGAAGAGCGCGCCCCCGATTTCGCCCTCTTGCGTATCGGGGGCAATTGCAGAGGTGATATAGAGGGTCTTGAGATCAAGACCGCCGAAGGCACAGGTAGTCGGATTCTTCACAGGGGTCTCAATAACCTCTGCAACCGAGCCATCGGGAGCGAAACGCACGATGCATCCGCCGCCATATCGGCAGTTCCAGAGATAACCCTGCGAGTCCATCGCAGATCCATCAGGCAATCCGCGAGAGAAGCCTTGGGTGAATGTTACGGGCTGGCTGATTGAGCTCAGGGATATATCGAAGGCGGAGACATAAATACAGTTGCGTAGTGTGTCACCGAAGAACAGGCGGTCGCCAGAAGTGGACCAGACCACGGTGTTCGCAATCCCAATTCCGGTTTGCCAAACCTGAGTTCTACCACTTACATCCAGACAGAGGAGTTCACCCAGGTTCTGTGTGATGGCTATTTCGCTGCCGTCGCTACGAACGTTGTTTTGCATTGTGCCAAACCAGAGTGCGCCGTCAGGCCCCACCCGCGCGTCGTTGCAGCGTGTCACCGGCCATGAGGAAAGTTGAAATATTGGGGCACTGCTGCGATAGCTTTTTGTGTTCCAAAAAATGACACTGCCGCCCAGAACGATGAGCAACTGTTCGGGATCTTCAGTCAGGACCACTGCCGTTACGGGCTGATCGAATTGCCAGGTAGCAACGTCTGAGTTGCTGAGTTGATATCGATGAAGCAGACGCCGGTTTATGTCGGTCCAGTAAATGGCAGATTCTTCAGGGTGCCAAACCGCACCTTCGCCGCAGACATCCTTCGTAGCGGCAATGCAGTGCATGTTACGTTCACTTCCCGGGGCCGGATCTATAAGCGGGATTCTTTCCATTAGGAGGACCATCAGAAACACATGCGCGTCTGAAACAGGTGCCGCTCTCCAGTTTGCCACCTGAGTAGGCTTGTTGGATAGATCGAGGTCTGCACTCCGGAGAAGCAGCGGTTCAGCGAAGCACTAGTGACAGGGCTACACAGAATAATAGCCCTAAGACGGAAATGATTGTCTCGCAAACCGACCAAGTTTTGATCGTCTGCAGTACGTTCATGTTGAAGTACTCTTTGACCAGCCAGAACCCGCCATCGTTGACATGAGAGAAGATCAAGGAGCCGGCGCCTGTGGCAATGGCTAGCAGTTCAGGACGGACAGCACTGTGCAGCGCGATAGGGGCCACAATACCCGCGGCGGAAGTCATGGCTACGGTTGCTGAACCTGTGGCGAGGCGCATGATCGCGGCCAAAAGCCACGCGAGAAAGAGCAGGGGAACATGGCTCTGCATTGCGGCTGCGATGATCGCGTTCGCAACGCCGCTATCCTGCAGAATGCGTCCGAAACCTCCGCCTGCACCCACCAGCAGAGTGATCGTTGCAGTTGGTGCCAAGCACTCGTTGCTGAAGCGAAGGATGGTATCAGCTGTGAAACCACGCATTCTGCCGAGCGTGATGAAGCTGAAGAGGACGCCGATCAACAAGGCCATGCTGTCATTGCCGATCAGGTGCAGCCAATTGTTAATTAGGCTCTTCGGTGGAGAAAACGCGTCTGATGCGCTGCCCACAAGCATAAGAATTACCGGGAACAAAATCGTGAAGAGGGTGAGGCTGAATCCCGGGAGGTTCTGATCGGCACCGTGGTCAACGAACTCTGCAGCCATCGGGTTTTCTGCGGGGAGTTCTATATGCGGAGCAATGAGCTTTGCATAGAGTGGGCCGGCGATGACTGCGGCAGGAATGCCGACAAGCAAGGCATAAAAAATGGTACGCCCCACATCGGCCTTGAATATGTTTACCGCCATGAGAGCTGCCGGATGAGGTGGGACCAAGCCGTGAGTCACGGAAAGGCCCGCCACCATAGGCAGCCCCACCATGACGAGCGATGTCTTTGTCCTTCGAGCCACTGTAAATGCAATGGGAATCAGAAGCACGAAGCCAACTTCAAAGAAGGCGGGCAGGCCGATGATGAGTCCGATGACGACCATAGCCCAGTGAATATTCTTTTCACCGAAGAGGCGGATGAGAGTATGGGCAATCTGAGCGGCGCCACCTGATTCCGCCATCATTTTGCCGAGCATCGTTCCCAACGCTACAACAATCGCTATGTGTCCGAGCGTGCCGCCCACGCCTGCTTCAAAGGAGTGGACGATGGCCTGGAGCGGCATGCCTGTGACCACGGCCAGTGCGAGCGAGGTAACAAACAGAGTAATGAAGGGATTCAGCTTAAAAACGGCAATAAGAACAATGAGGCTGATAACAGCAATAAGAGCCGAAATAAGCAGAAAAATGCTGTGATGATCAATCATAGGCGCATAGTAACAACGCTCCAGTTAAAGAGAATGTACCGGGATTTTCGAAATATCGATCAGGCGGACGGCGCTTTGTATGCCACACATTCGATTTCGACTTTACAGTCAACGACCATGCTAGAAACTACGCACGCCCGGGCTGGCGGATGTTCGCCGAAATGCTTTTTGAACACTGTATTGAAGGACGAGAAGTCGCGAGAATCATCGAGCCAAACACCGCAACGGACCACGTGTTCCGGACCATAGCCGGCTTCCTTAAGGATCGACAGGAGATTCTGAATCGCTTGTTCGGACTGCGTAACGATATTGCCGCCTACTACTTCGCCATTGACCATCGGAACCTGGCCTGAGACATACAGCCAGCCGTCGGCTTCCACGGCGCGCGCAAACGGCAGGTGTTGGCCACCTGTACCTTTGCCACCTTCAATGCCATACCGCTTGATGCTCATTAGTGCTCCTTACATTTTTAGATTACTGAATCCATGTTGTCTTACCGCGAGATAGAAAGCGCCCATTTCTTTTTCCCGTAGCACCCTGATCGGTGTAGGAGAGAACGCCATTCACCCAGATGCGGGCTATTCCTTTTGATGGGCTTACAGGATCAGAAAATGTAGCCGTGTCGATGATTTGGTCGGGATCGAAAAGCACCAAGTCTGCATAGTAGCCCTGGCGTATCAGGCCCCGCTTGGCGAGTCCAAAGCGTTGGGCCGGCATGCCGGTCATTTTGTGAACCGCTTCCGGAAGTGACAACATTTTTTCTTCGCGGCTGTAGCGACCGAGAACTCGCGGGAAGGTTCCCCATAAGCGCGGATGCGGCCGTGGATCATTAGGCAGACCATCAGAGCCAATCATAGTTGCTGGATGCTGGAGTATTCGTCGCATGTCCTCTTCGGAAATGCTGTGGTAGATGGCTCCGGCAGGTTGGAGGCGTTTCGCCGCTTCTAATTGTGTCAGGTTCCAGACGGCAGCGATCTGCTCCAGAGTTTGCCCTGCAACTTCCGGATGCGATGTGCTCCAGGTGATTGTGATCTTGACTCGCTCATCGACCTGCCGCAGATCGAGGGTGCTTGAACCTGCAGCATAAGGATAGCAATCGCAGCCAGCAGGCTGTGACGCGCGTGCCGTATCTAAAAACTGAAGTACTTCGCTACTGCGTCCCCAGTTGGCGATGCCTGCGCACTTCAGGTGAGAGATGATGACGGGTACACGGCTTAAGCGACCGACTTCGAAGGCCTCTTGCATGGCATCGAGGATCGCTTCCGTCTCGCTGCGCATATGTGTGGTGTATACCGCTCCTGCCGAAGCCAACAGTTCTGCGAGTGCCAACACTTCTTCAGTGGAGGCGGCGTTAGCGGAGAGATAGGCTAGCCCGGTGCTCAGGCCCAGAGCGCCGCCATCAAGAGCTTCTTTGAGCTGCCGACGCATCGCAATCATTTCGCCCTCTGTAGCGGTGCGATCGAGTCGATCCATATGGTTGTTGCGCAACGCAGTGTGTCCAACCAGAGCGCCAACATTCACTGCAGGGATTACTTCCTGGATGGCTGCGACGTACGCGGCGAATGTGGGATAGCGGAATGCATCTGCGTTGCCCAGCAGATTCATGGGATCAGGCGGCTCACCACGCAGCTGTACGGGAGCTGCGCTGATGCCGCAATTGCCGACAATGACCGTTGTTACTCCTTGCGAAAGCTTCGGCAGCATGACCGGATCGTGGATCACTGCGGTGTCATCATGCGTGTGAACATCGATAAACCCGGGTGCAAGTGCTAAACCCTGCGCGTCAATGATTGCTGAGGCAGCATAAGACAGAGACGGACCGAGCTCGCAGATTTGATCACCGTTGATGGCGACGTCCATGGACGCGGGGGCAGCGCCACTGCCGTCTACAACATTCGCGTTTCGAATGAGGGTATCGCAACTGCGCATCGCTTGGTTCCCTTAGAATATATCAGTCACGTATTCTCGACTCTGCTTGCGTTCTTATTCTCTCAGGAGATTATGAGATCTCAATTATTGAAAGACAAATATCCTGCGCTTGAAACCATCGCACATCTGAACAAAGGTCTAGGCCATTTGGAAAAGCCTCTCGAACAGGAAGATATCGTTTCGTCTGGTTGGAATCTCCTGCGTGAAGACCTCAGCCTACCATCGGCGGTCTTGTATCAAGAAAAGCTATTGCATAATCTCAATTGGATGCAGCAATTTATCACCGCCTATGGAGTAAAGATTGCACCGCATGGCAAAACAACAATGGCTCCTAAACTATTCCGGATGCAGCTGGAGAACGGCGCATGGGGAATCACTCTGGCGACAGCACATCAGACCCTTGTTGCCTACGAGCATGGTGTGCGCCGCGTTTTGATGGCAAACCAACTGGTTGGTAAAGAGAATATGGCCATCATTGCGCGTTTGCTGCAGGATTCGAACTTTGAATATTTTTGCCTTGTTGATTCGGCGGTACAGGTTGATCAACTCGGCGCATTTTTTTCTGAGCGCGGCCAGCGGCTGAATGTGCTTCTCGAACTCGGTGTGATCGGAGGGCGCACAGGGGCGCGTGATCAGGAGCAAGTCCGATCTGTGATAAGTGCGTTGTCTCGCTGGAATGGCTCCCTTGTGCTCAGTGGCGTTGAGCTTTATGAAGGCGTACTCAGTGATGAAGCAGAGATTCGCGCCTTTTTGGGATGGGCCGTTTCAGTAACAAAAAAGCTTGACGAAGAGAAGCGTTTTCAACGATCTCCGATCCTGCTTTCAGGTGCTGGATCAGCCTGGTATGACGTTGTGGCTGACGTTTTCTCTTCGGCGAGATTCAAGGATACGGTGGAAATTATTCTCCGCCCAGGCTGTTACCTAACGCATGACATTGGGGCGTATCGCGAAGCGCAGACGAGGATCCTTGAACACAATCCAATTGCGCGGAGGATGCATTCCGACCTTCTGCCTGCACTTCAGGTGTGGGCGTATGTGCAGTCGATGCCAGAACCGGAGAAGGCGATCATCGGAATGGGCAAGCGCGATGCTGCATTCGATGCTGGTTATCCCGTGGCCGCCTTACATTACAGGCCTAAAAGTGTGGGCCCGCAGAGTGTACCTCGTCACTGGACAATAACGAAGATGATGGACCAGCATGCCTACCTGAAGATTGCTGCGCATGATGATCTTCGCATTGGCGATATGATTGGCTTCGACATCTCGCACCCCTGCCTGACGTTCGATAAGTGGCGTGTACTGCCGGTGTTGAATGCTGAGTATGAGGTGATTGACGTGGTGGAGACGTTCTTCTAAGGGATACTTAACACTCTTCGGTATGCCATTTCCACGAGAGATGGGCGTTCATGAGGACTTAGAGTATTCCAGTTCGTGATAGATTGCCGACAGGTCTGACCTTCCCTTCTTTCTATGGCTGTGCGTCGCTGCCTATGGAATCTATGTGCTTGAGGAGTCCGTCTTCAACTGGCAGAGTTGGGCTCGAAACGTGCTCCATCTGCCAGCGCAATGGGAGGATTTCTACATTACCAATGCGCCGGTGATGCGGAACCAGATGTCGAGCATATTTGCACTGCGCGTTGCTAGCAGCTGTTCCTGCTTTTGGATCGAAGGATCAGGGCGTACGATCAGCCTTTCGTTCGATCGGCTAGCATAGGAATAGAAAGCAATCCTCGATATCTCTTCCCATGAATTCATCTGACCCAGTGATCAATTCATCCTCTACGTCTGATCCATCGAACGCCGCCACGCGGCTCCTTCCGTGGCTCGTTGCGGTCGCGTTCTTCATGGAGTCGCTGGACACGACGATTCTCAATACGGCGGTTCCCGCGATCTCTGCGGCTCTTGGCATCACTCCACTTAGCATGAAGGCGGTGCTGGCGAGCTATACGCTGAGTCTTGCGGTCTTCATCCCCATCAGTGGATGGATGGCGGACCGCTTCGGAACCCGTCGTGTATTCGCCGCGGCGATTGGTCTATTCACTCTCGGTTCGCTTCTGTGTGGGATATCGAACAACATCCATCTGCTGGTCGCGTGTCGCATTCTGCAAGGTTGCGGAGGGGCGATGATGGTCCCGGTAGGCAGGCTCACTCTGGTGCGAACATTCGCCAAGTCAGATCTGTTGCGCGCCATGAGCTTTGTTTCCATCCCAGCTTTGATCGCTCCCATGCTTGGCCCCATCGCAGGCGGCCTGATTGTCAGATATCTTCACTGGCGCTTTATTTTCTTTCTCAATATTCCGATCGGCCTGGCAGGTTTGATCCTCGTTTATCTGCATCTGCCCGACTATCGCGAAGAGCAAACCCATCCACTCGATATCGTAGGACTGATCCTGTTCGGATCCGGTATCGGGTTGTTGTCGTACGTGCTGGAGATATTCGGAGAGCACACGTTGAGTGCACTAGACATGTCTGGGCTTTTGGCGTTGTCCCTTGTCTTGCTCGCCGGGTACGGAATTCATGCCCACAGCATTTCGTTCCCTCTCTTGCAACTCAGGCTGTTCAGCATCCGAACCTTCCGTGCCTCTGTGAGCGGCAGTTTTTTCACGCGACTGGGTATCGGCGGGGTGCCGTTTCTCCTGCCGCTTCTTTATCAGGTCGGTCTGGGGTTCACGCCAATTCAATCCGGGCTGCTTGTCATGCCTCAAGCGATTGGCGCCATGAGCATGAAGACGATCCTGCCGTGGCTTTTGAGGCGTGTAGGATATCGTCGCATTCTCGTCTCGAACACGCTCGTCCTTGGTGTTCTTCTGATGGTGTTTGCGACGATAGGATTGCGGACACCCATTTGGTTTATCGTGCTGCAGGCCTTCCTGTATGGAGCATTCACCTCACTGCAGTACTCGAGCATGAACACCCTGGTCTATGCTGACATTACGGACAAAGACGCCAGTAGCGCGAGTTCCATCGCGAGCACGATGCAGCAGATGTCCATCAGTTTTGGCGTCGCGATGGCAGGATTAGCTACGGCGTTTTTTATTGGCACGTCTCGTACCAATCCAACTGAAATGATCCAGGGAATCCACAAGTCGCTCGTTGCGCTCGGGATATTGACGATTCTGTCGACGATTGTCTTCCGCAGCCTGCGAAGGGGAGACGGCGATGATGTGAGTCAGCACAAGGTTCTTCACCCGGGTGGCTGACATACAAGCAGCACCACGAGCACCATTTTGGCGGAGCAATCCCCTGCTATGCAGAAGTTATACTGCGGGATTACTTCCGGATAGCCGACAATCCAGGACTCAATTAATCGAGGATCTATAGACTTTGGTAACTATTGCGTTCACGCCAACTACCAGTAATATGTGACGCGAGCTGTATGACCGGTCAAATCTTCACTCAAGGATGCCCCTCTCCATGCAGAGATTCCGCTTTTTCACTACGCGTCCATTTTTATGTCTCGGTATGCTTGCGCTCGTGCCTCTGGCATGCTCGACTTCTAATAATGCCTCTTCTCCGACCGCAGCTGCTCCAGCGTCTGTGACGTGTGCCGCAGCTGCTAATTTCCAGGGAAGTGGTCCCGCACCTGTACCTACTGCCATTGATAGCACCTGCGCGGCCATTCCCTACACTCCAGGCGCGCTCAACAGCAATGGCCAGCAGAAGGCCGATGTCTTCTCATGGCTCTCCTTTGTTGCGCTTAACTGGCCGGCTGACCCCACCACCTGCTCTCCCAATCCGAAGTCCAGCATCCTTACTGACCCCAATAATCCAACCTGGCTTACCTATCTCTCCGACGATGCAGTTTATAACTCAGGGCAGCCAGCACCCTGGTGCGGCGGCACGTCCGGTACGAATGGTGTCAAGGCCCGCTTGTTGGCATCGGAGCCCAGTTATTCGCCAGCGGTCAAAAAAATCCTCGCTGACCATCCGGATGTTCACCTGGTGCTCTTTCATGACTCGAAGAGTCATGATCTCGTTTCTACCATCCGGCTTCTCGGCACTACGAGCAATGGAAAGTTAAATGGCATACTCCAGTCGACTAACCTTCCGCTTGTCGATCAGAACGGCCGTTTTGTCCGCTTCTCCATTGCTCTCAATCAGGACGAGTACAACTACATCGTTGCGAACAAGCTTTATACCGTGCCCGGCCAGAAAGCTACACCCAGCATCAGTTTTCCCATGGGCTCGAGCCCTACCTCAGTAGGTGCCCTTGAGGTGAAAGCCGCCTGGAAGGTCCTTGGTGCAGGCGATAATCCTGCCCGTTTCTTTACACAGCAGGCCATCGTTTTCAACAATGCTGCGGGTGCTCCGAGTCCCGGTACCAACCCTGTTACGGTCGGCCTGGTGGGCCTGCACATTGCGCATAAGGCGCAGGGGCAAACTACCTGGGCATGGTCCACCTTTGAGCAGGTAGATAATGATACGAAATCCTTCTACAACCCCAACTGCACGCCAGCTGGGAGTGCTAGTTGCACGCCTAATACTTCAACAGCGACTGCCACCTCGAATGAGCTTTCCTCAACTGGCAAACCGCTGAACGCGCCCGTGCAGGTTGTGCCTCATCTTCAACCTACGAATCCGGGTCTGAACTCCAGTTTCCAGGGCCTGCTTGCCGGAACACCTTTTCAGTACTACCAGTTGATCGGTACGCAATGGTCTACGGGAGCGATCGGCACTGCACCGCAGTTCCTCGGGGCTTCCGTGCAGGAGACCTTTGTCCCCTTCAACGCTCAGGGGCCGTACAGTTGCACGGCCTGCCACAACTCTGCTACCGCAATACCCGGTGGCCAAGCATCGGATATGAGCTTCCTTGTCAACGCACCCCTTCTCAAGTCGGCCCATGCGGTGCACGTCAAATAAACAGCCTGGCAACACGCGTCGACTGCGAACGAGGCCGCTGTCAAAGCGGCCTCGTTCGCATAGGAGTATACCTGCACCGGTTCTCACGTGTTGGTAAGAGAGTCGATCGGTTAGACGGCGAAGTCTAAGGCAATCACTTCGTGCACACCAATCGAGGCAATATCGAGAAGAATAAGCCCTTGCTCTTGCTGATAAGAGACGTCTTTTCCAGACACCAATAGCTTTGCTCGGGTTACGTGCCGCTCCCTTGGGATTTGTATTCGCACGCGTTGGTTGGCAATTGGAATTACCTCTCGAACGGGCCCCTTCATCATCATCGAATTTGTAAGATTCACGAGGTGGACCGTCATAGAATTTTTCTGCCCCCACACAGAGAGGTCGACGATTCCTTGCCCTTCCACACTCACGGGCGCAGTCTCGTTCGTTGCCCAAAGCACAGCATTGCGTAAAAGCTTTGCATGATCGACGTCGAGCACCTCCCAAAAGGTGCGATCGATATCTCCCGGAAAGTAAACCACGCGGCTTCGTCCGGATTCTCGAATAAATACTCCGGAATTCCGCTCCTTCGTTGGTCGGGGAAAGACGTCTTCCATAGGAAGATCCGGATAGGTCGGAACAATCTGTAGTGGAGAGAAAGAGCTCTGACCCACAGGCTTTACATTAACCTGATTGGTGGCGTTGATGACTCTCGTCGCACCCTCGAAACCCGCCAATAGCGGGTGATACTTTTCTGTGCTTGTATCTTTTTCCAGAGAAAGGTATGAGTTGAGCATCGGGCCTTGGACCTCGCCGGTAAAGGAAGCTCCAAAAATTGACGACAACCCAAAGTCCTGACGACGAACACCCCATTCGTCGTAAAGGGATGTTTCATAGGTTGCGACCACGCTTCCGCCGCGTTCTGCGAACTCACGAATCTGCTGACATTGCGTGGTTGAGAGCGCCGCGATGTTTGGGAAAATCAAGGTGCGGAAGTGATCTAGGTGCTCAGGATCCAACAGTCGATCGTGCACCATTTCGAAAGGTATGCGTGCCTCAATCAGCGCTTGATAGAAGCCGAGAGCAGGATCTTCCACTAAGGCTTGTGCTTTTTTACCTCCATAGAAGGTTGCTGTTTGCTGAGAATACACAAGGCCGACTCTCGCAAAAGATCTCTCATTGCGAAGATACGATTCGTTCGCGTAGTGCCATTTGTAGATTTCCTCGACGACGGGGAGCCATCTGCGATCGATTGGCTTCGCATTGAATTTGGTAAACCAAGGACGAAGGCCCTGCGCGATTCCATCGGCTACCCAGAGGCGAATCTCATCGCTGGATTGAACTGAATCCTTCCATCGGTATCTGTCCTCGATACCAACGCTGAAAATTCCTCCGATGGCCTTTTGCCCCATCGTGGCACGGTATTCCTTGCCATTTTTGCCGTTGGCCCAAGGCGCCATCAGGCCGCTTCTTCCCTGGCGGTCGGCGAAAAGGGTCGGAGCCAGTTCTCCAATTGTTTTCATGTCGAGTGGGCTGAGTGCACCACCGCCCGCATTTGCGATGTAGCTGGCATTCGGATTGATCTCTTTGATCTTCTGGTTCCATAGTCTCCACAGATCGAATAATCTCGCCTGATTCCACAGAATGTATTGGCGACGCGCTGGATTTTGAGGATCATCGGTGCGGGGAAGATCAAGCCCGGAAAACTCGCGAAAGGATTCCACGCAATGCTGGCAGTAGCACATCCCGGATCCTGACCAACGGTTCGTGAAAATGCCGTCGACCATGTACCTGCGCATGATTTCCTGATGCACCGAAGTCATGAACTCAAAGTTGTAGGGACCTAAGGCGCACGTAATCCAATATTGCGGATCGGAGGGATGCCGCCGCTTGTTGCCCTGTTCATCGATGGCAATCCAATCCGGGTGAGCATCATAGACGTCCTGGTGACACGCATGCGCGTCCGTTCTTGCAATCACATTCATTCCGAGCTTACGGCATCCGGCAACAATGTCGCCAAAGGTGTCCATCGAGCCCAGCCATTTACTTCGATAGTGCAGGGGAATTTCCGTCGGATAGAAAGCGACAACGCCTCCGGCGCTTAGACAGGCTGCGTCCGCGTGAATCTTTTGAAAATAGTCGAGCCAGAAAGAAAGATCGTAGTTCCCCGGATCGTCTTCCACAAATGCAAGCTGAGCCCAACGCATGGGGCGTTGGTACCACTCCGGCTTGTCGCCACTAGGAACTTCGTTCGACGTGCTCGCATAAGCCGGGTCTTCCGAATCGAGCCGGGCGGCGCAGGCAACGGAAAACCCGACCGCCTGCTTGATAAATGTTCTTCTGCTGTCGTCCACTAGCAACTCCTTCAAGGTTCTCGAACGGCTATTGCGTTGGATCGATCACTTTCATTCCCGAGGCGTCATCCGGCTTCTTTTTGAGGGTGGTTGTATTCGCGGTGAGAAAGACTTCCAGCGTTGGATTGACATTCAACTCAAAGACATGGCCGCCTACCGTCGTGCCATTTGGCGCGCCGAGCACTGCATGCATATGGACAATAGGCTTGTCATTGAAGGTTGCAACATCTCCGACAAGAGAGAGTACTTCTACTTGCTCTGTTACCGGAATGCGGTGGTAGATTTTCTTCGCAGGATCAAGCCACGCCAATGTTGCGCCGCTTACAGCTCCAATCGCAGTAAAGTGTGCGTCCTCGATTTTGTGCTGGATTACAAAGTCTGTAAGCCCGCTCATCACCTCGTCGCCTTTGTAAAAAATCACAGCATAGACCTTCTCTTCCGGCGTATCTTTTATCTGCTTCACCCGCATACCTGGCGCCTTGCCCGTAGGGACCGGGCGTAAAGGCGAGATAAGATCATCCTGGGATTGACCGTAGGCGAGGCCGATCGTTGCTACTATCGCGCATACAACCATGAACAGCGCACGCTTATCTCTCATATGGAACATCTCCTGCTGGAACAACTAAAGGAAATTACTTGTGGCACAGCGGTCATGCAATGGGGTTAGTGTTTCATCGTGATCTCTAAACCATAGAGCGGCAACAACGGATGGCGAATGACGACGCGAAACTCGTAAGCACCTTTTGGATCCAGCCCATCCACAGCAATCTTGAAGGTGCCTGGCTTGGAGATGGTTTGCGTCGGCGTTGCAGTCCAGGTAGAAGAACGCGAATTGACATCTTCACCGAGAATCGGCCGATATTCAAAGCCGACTTCGAGCGAAGAGCGGTCGCCCATATCGAGCACGGCTCCCTCGAGTACCTCCTGCTGACCTGATGACCCAGGTGCTGAGCCAGTGGTTTGTACATGTGGGGGATTCAGTGCCGGCTCGACATTTGTGATCTTCAACACGGCAGGGTTGGGCCATCGGAAATTATCTTGCAGGCGTTGCGTCTGCATCACTCGCACATGAAGACCATCCTCTTCCTGATGCCAGGTTGATTTAGGTTTGATTTCAGGATGATATTCCACCACCTGGTCGCTCTGGCCTAAGACGTTTACTTGGGTCTTGTCTGTCGCGCGAACCGAATGGAGTGTAAATTCCTTCCAGGTTGCACGTGGCCACGGGGTATCAGATTCGACGATTGCGTACAGGGTGTTGGTGTTTTTCTTTTTCGTGAACCAGATGTCGCCTTCGTTTGTAATGACCCAGGGACGGACGGCATAAATTGCGTCGGAGTTCACAAACATCCAGAGCGCGATCTCACGCAAGCGCTCTTCCTCTTCGATGGGCAGTTCACCGTTAGGCTTCGGCCCTACGTTCAATAGGAAGTTGCCACCCTTTGCGCGTGTCTGGATCAGCAGGCGGATTAACTCGCCTCCTGACTTGTAGTGTTCGTTTTGAGGCTGATACTGCCATGCTGTTCCCATGGTCATACAGGTTTCCCAGGCGCCTGGAAGCGGCATGCCCGGAACAGTAAGCTCGGGCGTTTTGATCGCGCCACGGGTCACAATGATGTCAGGATTCAGCTTCCACGCGAGATCGCGCAGCCCAACTGCCTCACCATCCAAAAAGAGCGCGTCGATCTTGCCGTAGTGTGTCAGTAATTCACGGAGCTGAGTTTGGTCATATTGCATGAGGCCAGGATTGTTGCGTGGCTGAACCTCGGGAACGGAGCGTTCGATGGTCTTGCCATGCTGGTGCAGCCACCAAAAATCATCAGGGGAGTAATAGACACCTGCGGCAATCCCCTCCGCACGAAAGGCGTTAAAAACTTCCTTCGTGATATCGCGATGAAAGGGCGTATTCATAATTCCAAATGGTGTGGTCGCGGTATCGAACATCGCAAAACCGGAATGATGTTTGGTCGTGAACATTACATATCGGACGCCAGCGAGATGCGCGAGACGCGCCCAATCTACTGGATTAAACCGATCGGGATCGAAAGACTTTGGCAAGTCATTAAAGAAACGATCGGTATAGTCCTCGGATGCGCCTACGAGTGAGTGACTAATGACAACACCTAGCTGGCTGTCGACGCTCCAATGAATAAACAATCCGAAGCCCTGATCCTGAAACCATTCCAACCTCTCCTGCTTGTTCAATGAACCTTGTTCCGGATCATCTGCGGCTGCAGCGCTTGATGAAACCAACAAATTGCCAATTAGAAACATGAAGAACAAGCAGATTGAAGAGAAACGAGGATGGATTCTAGACATGGAAGATCGCTCCAAAGCGACAGCCAGTTTCAAGGCGGTTTCGCACTGATAACCATAAATGAAATTATGAATTCGCGGGTGAAGGAGATTGAGGGGTCTAAACCTCTGACCACTCACAATTCCCTTTTCGCGTTACACGAATGAGGAAACGCTGTGGATATGCTCCACGTCGCTGTTCGATTCCATTAAGAAATGTCACCGCTCGGTACTGTCTTAAGTACTGAGGTGCAGGCATGCGAATCCGAACTGATGCCGATCTTGGCGCCTTTATCCGCAAACGCTGGACTCAACTTGGGATGAATCCAATTAAAGACAGCCCAATTTATTGGTATTTATAGCGTGTTCGAGGAGTTGTGTTCTGTCCGGCCTAAGGTTTCAGAAGTGACTTTCCGAAAGCAACAGGGATGGCGAAATTCGATCCGCCGAACTCGCGCACCATGGCAAAGTTGATTCCTATCACTTTGCCTTCGTTGTTGAAAAGCGGACCGCCGGAGCCGCCTGAAGTGGTTTGGGCATCATAAACAATCTTGTCCTGAAGCACGTCGCCGATGTGCCCCTGGGTGGCGATAGGCCTGATCAGGTGGCGGCGGGCGAGTTCTTCCATCACCTGCTGCGGATCGCCTTTGGAGGTAGTCGCGATGGACTGGAGTGTCGCTGCGCCTGCACGAGCCAGAATTGCATCAAGAGCAGTCGGATATCCAAGTAGCACGACAGGGTTGCCGCTGACGGCCGAATGTGGATGGTCGGCAAGCGCAATCTGCTTGATTCCCAGATCTGAAACATTCGCTCTCAGGACAGCAACGTCCGCGGTAGAGGAAATTTTCTCGGTGTTGATGGCGATGCCATGTGGAACACCCGGGAAATATGCAGTCATCTCTGTGATCTCTGGCTCAACGCCCTGATCAAGCATCTCCTTCAAATCATCGTTCTGCCACCATGGCTCGGCCACGTGGTGATTTGTGAGGATTTCTCCGCTGGCAGAGGCGAGAAACCCAGTGCCAAAAACATCCATGTGCACTTCAGGACCAATTCCGGAGAGGCTCACGAGGGGGTTATTGTGTTCGTCGGTTGTTGGATCGCCACTGCTTGTCACTCCAGCATAGTGCAACCTCAACCCCGAAGTATGGTCGCGGAAGCCAAGCACAACATGGACGAGGCAAACGCTCGGCTCATAGGTCTGGATAATCGTCTGCGCAACCTGGCCCTCGGTCTCGAGCTTCTGAAGCCGGCCTTCTACTGTGGTTAACTGATCTTGCAAAGCGGAAGTGTCGTCCGTCTTGTTGGTGGCAATTTGCGATCTCAGGTCTTCGCTCTTCCTCTGAAGTTGAAGCTTCTGCGAATCACTCGCCTGCGCTGGGCCGGGTTCCGCGCCTGCAACGGCCTGACGCGAGCGTTCCATCAACCGTTGTTGCGTCAGTACGCCTGTTTGTAGTCGAGTAATCGCAGCATAAACCCGGGTATTCTGTTCCTGACCGCGACGATAGAAGAAGAAAAAGGTCAAGCCAGCAACGATAAGCACGGCAACAGTCGCCAGGACGCCAATCCGAAGCGTCCGCCGTTCTTCGTTGACTGCTGTGACCACCTGCTGGGTGGCGTTTCGATTTTCCTCCGCAAAGCGCAGGCGCTTTCCAAACTCGTCCGCGATTGATTTATTCCGTAATTGCGAACGTATCCGCGACAGTAATTCGTGTGAGTCAAAGGGCAGTGACAGCACGTCGTCGGCCCCGAGATCCAGCCCCCGAGTGCGCTCGGTTGATCCTCCCGGAGATAGCATCACAACGCGTATGTTGCGAGTGTGCTCAGAACCCTTGATTTCAGAAAGAAGGTCGCAACAATCGAGCTGGGGCGGATCGGCACCCAGTACAACTGCGTCAGGCTCCAAGGCGAAGACTGCTTTCATTCCTTCACGGTAGTCGGTCGATACCTCATATCCCGCATCGCTCAGCACCGCGACGATGTGTTCCCTGAGAGCCTCGTCCGACTCCACTACCAACAATTTCCCTGTTTCGTAACCCATAGCGTCCATTTCTAGGATGGTTTCAGACAGTCGTTGGTTACAGTTCCGCTGGAAATTGCACTATCTATTGCAATCATTCCATGCGATTGGCCGGCTGGAGACTTCGATAAGGCGATTCCAGCAACATACACCCCATGACAATTGAGCAAGAACGTTCTGGCGACGGCGGTTTCGTCCAAGACTCCGGACGCTGCTGCTGCCACACTTTCATCATTCTCCCTTCAGGAGGGCAAATGTCAACTCTGGCTGTGAGCTTCGTAACTTCGACAGGAAGTAGCGGCTTGTCAATGGACTGTCCTCAGGCCCGTGAATATGAGGCAGACGGAGATGGCCGTAACAAATCAGCCTTTCGATCCCTTTAGGAGGACACCATGCGTTCCGATCTAGTCTTCGGCGCTACAGCGTATGTTTCAAACCGTTTCCTGCTTACCAAGCTTGCCGTGAAGGCGACCCGCAAATTGCACCAACCAAATACTCGGATTCAGGAAACGATGAATGATGTATTTGCACGTTTCGGTCGCGCCAACCCAATCGCAGTCGTGCCCACTCACCGACACTTCGCATCCGTTCCATTGCGACGCGCAAGCGGCGACTCAGGCATTGCAGGCAGATCCACTTCACTCAGAATGAACGAAGTGGATCGTATGCCCTCTGAACACGCCAGCATCCAAATGCAATTGAACGCTTGAACGGATTTAGGAACAAGAGAGGTAACTATGTTGCAGCAGATACGCACTTTTGACGAAAGACCTGTAAGATACGCGACTGTTGACGATTTCTGCGAGATCTTCACCGACGAGATGCACAGCCTGTACCTGCTCTCGTTCTTGCTAACCGCAGACAATGATAAAGCTGAACAGTGCTTTGTTAGCGGGCTAGGAGAATGCGAGGAAGGAATGGGTGTCTTCATGGAGTGGGCGCGATGGTGGGCTCGGCGGGCGATCCTTAAACATGCAATCCAGATGATCATGCCAGAGCGAGAGCACACAAACAGCCTTTCCTTTATCAGCCTCAAAGGGGCGGTACGATCTGGGAAAAACAACCTCTTCGCCGCCATTGTCGCACTCAATGCCTTCGAGCGTTTTGTCTTCGTGATGTCGGTTCTGGAGAGGCAGTCTGACGAAGATTGCTCGACTCTTCTCGGATGCTCACGCCGGGACATAATCATTGCTCGTGAGTTGGCAATCCAATCTCTGGCAAACACCGATAGCGGCCGCGATCAGTCCAGGGAGGCCCTGCAGGCGTGGCGGACAACTTTCGCGAGTCATCGCGCGTGAGCAAGTAAACATTTTGTTCACTTGTTTGGTGTTGGAAGAATTGCCTTAGCGCTGCTGCCACCGAGCAACGCTCGGCGTCGCTCCAGTGAGTCGACGAAAATGTCTTGCGAAGTGGCTGTGATCAGCGAAACCGACTGCGAGCGCGATTTGGGAAAGAGGCAAATCGGTACGAGAGAGCAGGCGCTCGGCTTGTTCGATACGTCGCTGCACCAAATAGGCATGCGGTGCTAAGCCAGTAGACTGCCGAAAAGCACGCGCGAAATGATTCACCGATAGGCCTGCCATTTCAGCCATTGCCTCGAGACTGATGCTCTCACCAAGATGCGAGTCAATGTACTCGCTGATACGGCGCGTGATGCCGGGCGCCAGGCCGCCATGACTATCTGCTGTCGACGCTGCTATCGGTAAGGCGCCCAGCATGCTGATCCTTGGCCTTGAGTGTGCCGTCTTGTCGCTAAAGCTTCGCCAGGCCTTCGGCCCCGGAGCAGTAATCAACGCGCGCCATGGGTCGGCACTACCGGTACGCGTCAAAGGAACTGCTATGTCCTGTCCAGCAGTCCTCCGGAAAAGTGATGAGTCATGGGTAAATACCTTTGAGAGATATAAGCCTTGCCTCAGAATCTCTTCATCGAGAGCAAAGGCGAGACGCGCAACCCGGTCAGCTCCAACGATGCGCCGATCGTCGTCGACAGCCAGCAGCAGAGCCGGCCCGCTTTCGTCGGCCGGAACCGCAGCAACATTCCAGGTCTGGGAATAACACTCGCGGAATAGTCGTTCCTCGATTGCGCGTGCGGAGGCGGTTGTCGCAGCCAGGGCCATCGCATGCGATCGATCCGAAGTGGACGGAGTCATAGATGATGTGTCGAGTACCGCTACGAGCTTACCGGTAGCGTCAAAAATCGGCGCGGTGGAACAGCTGAGTCCGATGTGCCGGGTGCGAAAATGCTGGTCACGATGGACGATGATTGGCTTCTGTTCAGTGATGCACGTGCCGATCCCGTTTGTGCCTTCAATTTCCTCCGACCAGACTCCTCCCACCCAGATGCCCCAGTATCGAAACTGATCGGCCATCGCCTCATTTCCCCGATGGTAAATAGCAATACCCTGGGTATCGCAAAACAGGACGACATAGTGCTCCTGGCTTACGATCGCGTACAAACGGTCGATTTCTTCCTGGGCCAGATCAAGGATCTTGCCAAGACGTTCCCGGGAAGCCCTGAGTTCGCTCGCCGTAATGATGTGCGGCATGGCCGGGCGATCCGGATTGATATGATGTTCAATCGTGCAGCGTCGCCAGGAGTCTAAAACCTCCGCAGGCTCGAAAGGCACACCTGCTCCGCTGGCGGCAGACTGGATGAGGTCGACATGAGACACTCTTTTGCCGCGTTGGCCGATCGGAGGTTCATCTGTCACAGCCATGTCACACTTCCATTCATCTTGAGAAGCAGCGCTACGTGAGTGCACAAGTGTCGCGCTGCGGCAATATATCAGTCACGCTATGCATTGCGTGCACCAAAAAAGAGCGACTGATGAACTGGTCAAACAGAATACTCCCGCGGCATGGCTGGATCAACAACATGTACACACGCTCGAAGAATCCTTTGCCGTTACGGCCGCCTGATTAAACCCCTAGTGAGCACGTTGCGGAGCATACGGTGAGCGCTGCTTGGAACTGGTAGTTACGAAGACCTAAGAATGCATGCCTCGTTTCGTTCGGCATTAAAAGAAGGCGGCCTCTGATGTCTTCAATGCGGCGATGTGCTGTTTCAGCGTATCTGCTGAAGCCTCGAGTGCTTGTCTTTCCGCTGCACTGAGTGGGATGGAGACAACGCGAGCCACGCCATCGCGAGTAATAATCGTTGGAAGGGACAGAGACACTTCGCCCAATCCCATCGAATCCGGCGCTAAGCTAGAGACTGTCAGTACTGCATGTTCATCACGCAGAATGGCGCCTACGATACGCGCCAACGCCGTCCCAATGCCATAGTATGTCGCTCCTTTTGCACGGATAATTTCCAGACCCGCAGCTCGCGTATCGTTGGCGATTTTTCGCAGCCCATCTTCGTCGTAGGGTAGGTCCAGTTCCCGGCAGAAGCTTTCCAGCGGCATACCCGCGATCCGGGCCGAAGATGTCACAGCTACCTGGCTCTCGCCATGCTCCCCTATGACATATGCGTGCACGTTGTCCGAAGCTACCCCATAGTGTTCGGCAAGTCGCCTGCGGAAACGAGACGTATCCAGAGATGTGCCTGAACCAATAACGCGGTTGGGCGGAAGACCGGACCACTTCCAAGCGGCATAGGTCAACACATCAACCGGATTCGATGCGATCAACAATATCCCATGCGGGTTGTAGCGTGCGACCTTCAGCACGAGACTCTTCAATATCGCCGCAGTCTCATTCAAGCTGTCTAGTCGTGACCTCTGGCCCGCTTGACTGACACCAGCTGTAATGATGACCACGTCCGCCGAGCAGCAATCATCGAGCCGGCCGACAATGACACGAGTCGTGTGGGAAAACACTTCGGCATCTCGCAGGTCCTGGACATGACCGTCGGCTCGCCGCTCATCTTTATCAATCAACACAATTTCCGCTGGAGTTCTGGAGAGCATGAGCGCATAGGCGGTCGTCGAACCTACAAAACCTGTTCCCACGATCGCAACGCGAGGAATCCGCGTGCGTAGATCGTTCTGATTGCTGGATTGAATCACTTCGACACCTGACATCCTGGTTTAATCTCCACGTGCGACTTCTCAAGGACCCAACTTGGCCATATCCAACCACTGGCCGCCGCCGAATGAAGCACACGATAATATTCTAAGAGGGGTTTTCGGCAGAAGGCCGCTAAGCCCAGTTTTGCACGAGTCCCCATCGCAAGCTGCTTTGTAAGTTTCTCCAGCCGTAGTTCCATCTCCGTCCAAAGGACGGAGATGTGCGAAAGGCCCGTGCCGGTTTGTTTTCTTGACCGATAAAGCCTTAGAGTCCAATAGGTTGCCGCAACTCCATCTCATGAGAGCCTTGTCACGACGCTATCTTCCCCGTTCTTTCGAAGATGAACTGCCGGCGCCATAAACACAGCCAGAAGACCTAGCATTGTTACAACGGCAATGTAATGTGCCGGGCTGAACCGGTCTGCGCGAGCGAACCCCGCAACAACTAACGGAGTCAAACCGCCAAAAACCGCATAAGCAAGGTTGTAGGAGAAGGAGACACCAGTGAAGCGCACCTGCGCTGGAAACGCGCGAACCATAAGAATGGGAGTCAGCACCACTCCGCCTGCGCCGATACCTGCGAGCGTGTAAAGGGGGAACAGCGCTGAAGGTGAATATGCAGCGCCCAAATAGAGTCCATAGGTAGCAGCAATCAACAGCAACAGGATCGGGATGGAGACACGTCGAATGCCAAACCGGTCTGTTGCGGCGCCTATCGCTACGGTCGAGAGACAGAGCGCAGCTGTACCGGCGAGGTTTGCCATCTGGACGGCACGAGGCGCAAGCCCGAAGAGTTTCTGCAACAGCACCGGTGTCATCAAAATTACGACTACGATGGCTGCTGCCAGCATCCAGGTGCTGATCACGGAGATAGCTACAGCTCGTCCGTGTTTTTTCAACACGGTACCTAGAGGCAGTTCGCGAGATAGAGCCGCCCGCTGTCGCATCTCTTCGAAGACAGGCGTCTCGTTGAGCCAACGCCGAAGGAACATCGCAATAAAGCCAAAGACGCCCCCAAGTACAAAGGGAAGTCGCCAATAACCACTTGCGATCTCGGCCTGACTAAACGTGAAATTGAGGCCGACTGCTACCAACGATCCCAGCAATATTCCTAAGCTCAAGCCACCGGTGAGCAATCCAACGGCAAGTCCGACCCTCTGCTGTTGCGCGTGCTCGGCAACGAACACCCATCCTCCGGGCGCTTCGCCGCCAATTGCGACTCCTTGCAACACCCGCATCGTAAGCAGGAGCAAAGGTGCTATCACTCCTGCCGTGGGATAGGTTGGCAAACACCCGATCAGCAAGGTGGGAATTGCCATGAGCAGAATGCTCAATGTGAACATGCGCTTGCGACCGTGCATGTCGCCGAAATGTGCCATCACAACACCGCCCAAAGGGCGTGCCAGATAACCTGCGGCAAAGATGCCAAAGGTCTGAATTTCCCGCATCCACTCTGGAAGACTCGTAGAGAAAAACAGCTTGCCGATCCCCGCGGTGAAGAACACGAAGATCACGAAATCATAAAACTCCAAGGCTCCACCAAGCGACGCGAGAGCAAGTGTCCGGATTTCTGCGAGCGTTAAAGACCTGGGAGATGGGGAATAACTGGTTTGCATAAAGTCCTACTACACCGGTTCTCAAAATGATGAGTCGATAAAGTGCTTGCCTGCACGTGAATGAATTAGCCCTGGAAGCCAAGATCGCTGAGTCCCGGATGATCATCTGTTCCGGCAGTGTCCAGGACCGAATGCCTTCGACGCCCATATCAGTCAACCGCAACAGATGATTTTCTCGTATTCGGAAGATGCGGGCAATTTTTGGGACCGATCTGCATGTTATT
>JABDHA010000021.1 GCA_013285705.1 Acidobacteriota bacterium | reverse complement strand
CCCGCACAACTGGAAACCGCCCGCGGCCAACTGGCGCCCTTTCTGCGGGATACGCTGGTTGGTTTGAACTATGCCTACTACGAGCCACCGGGCGCTCAGGTTCTCCACATCAATCCGCTTCTCGTCCGCTCGCATGACTTTACAGGACTTACGATTGTAGGTGCACAGCGGCTCTGGCGCCCTCCTGAGCTGTTTGGGGTAGGTATACCGGCTGGCGGTGGAGCTTATCTGATGGGTTCCTTGGCTGACTTGCCTTATGCGCTGGCCACGACGGAGCAGGATTTTATTGCTCCGGAAAACGTCCAGGCCTTGATCTGGAAAGAGATAGTCCCTGACCTTTTGGTCAGTGCGACCGTGCCGCGCTGGTGGGGTGTGAGCCAGGACGAACTTCATGCTGTCACCCTCTATCAACGCTCCGGTGAAGAGCTTTTGACCTCTTCCGTAGAAAATGTCCAGCTGCGAAGCAAAGTGATCGGCATTCTTTCCGAACGCATGGCGCCGCGACGGTTAGAACTGACTGAGCAGGCCCTGCAGCGTCCGGAAACTCTTGCTGTGATACTCCCTCGCATGATGCCGGAAGATACATTCTATTTAGCCAGCGAATATCGCAGGAGATATCCAGTAGAAGCCGCTTCGGGGGGGACGGCTAGTCAACAGCTGGAGAATCTCTGTCATCAGCATCCGGCGGAAACAAAACCCGAGCGTATATCAAGGGATTTTGGAGTGCCTCACCCGACATTAGCCCGAAATAACGCCCTCGAGCTGCTGAATGTAAAACCGTTTCCCGCTTTCGGAGGGTATTCCAGCCGCCTGTTTGGCGAATCCTGGGAGTCTAACAATTTGTATTGGGCTCGCCTGGCGGATGAAATGGGCTATTCGTCGGTGATGCTGAACCGTCTGGTTCCCGAATTAACACGCCAGATGATCGCAAAGATTTTTGCCACAGACCTCGAGGATTGGCGGGCTGTGCTGCGCGCTATGGAAGAGACAGGGGACGAATTCCGGCAAGGCAAAATTGCCTCGTTACCAGGGGCAGACTCACATGCCGAGCGTTAGGGAGTAAGAAGTGGAGTGCGCAACAGGAGGGTTATGGCAAAGAAATTATTTCTGTTCCTCTGGATACTATCGGGTCTTTTGCTGGCGCGGGGGAGCTGGACAACAGCTCAGGAGAATTCTGGGTCACGCATCTTCGTGAACGTCGTTCTGGTGCAGCTCAATGTAGCGGTGACGGACCATAAGGGAAACTACATCAATGGCCTCACTCCGGAAGATTTCGCTATCACTGAAGACAAGATTCCTGAAAAAATTGCCACGTTCGAGGCAGGCGGTGAACCCACGCGCAGATTGATAGCGAAGCCTCCGTTAGACAGCAAACCCTCTACGCAGGTCGCGGAAACCACTCCGGACCCGGCGCCAGCTGAATCCGCCGTCAATACCGGCAGCATCTCAAGCTTGCATCTTGCCGGAGCCAACGTCTTCATTCTCTTCGATACCAGCAACTACATGTACCGCGGATTCGTCTTTGCACAAGATTCCATCGCCGATTTCATCCGCTCCCTCGACGGCCCCAACAAGATAGCCTTCTATTCTTACAGTCGTGATCTTTCGCGCGCCACCACACTTACTCCGGATCGGTCCCAGGTGCTGCGTGGCGTACGCAGCTCGGTCGCCGGAGACGATGCCGCACTCTATAACTGTCTTTTATTGACCGTGAAGGATGCAGCACTGATCGAAGGACGAAAGGTAATCGTGGTTTTCTCGAACGGGCCTGATAACGCAAGCTCAGTGCCGCCGGAGGACGTGGCAGAGTTGGCCCAATCAACCGGAACGATCATTTACATGGTCAGTACTCAGCAGGCACAGGCAGAGCCGGTCTCCACCGCGGTGTTTGAACGCATGAGCAAAGCCACCGGTGGCAAAGCTTACTTTGCCAAGAACTGGGGCGATGAAAAAAAAGCATTTGCCTCAATCCGGGATGATCTGGCGCATCTCTATGCCCTCAGCTACTATCCGCAGCCGAATCCCAACCGTGGTTGGCGCGCGATTACGGTAAAGCTTGTGGGCAAAAACTTGCAGAAGTATCACGTACGGACTCGCGATGGATATCGCCTGCTCCAGCAAGCCCAGGTATCACCTTCGGCAAGTCTTTCGACACCGGCATCGGGGGCCGCTCCAGAATAGTCCCAGCCGTGCAATTTACCGCTGCACCACAGCGCTTGGTACGTTGACCGGGGTCACCGGTGGTTCGCCATAATTCGCAGCATATACATGCCCAGTTATCGCATCGATAGCGAGGGCATAAGGGTTTCTACCGGCGTCATATGTGCCAATGACTTGATTCCTAGCGCCATCGATCACCGTAACACTGTTGCTATGTACGTTGGCGATATAGATCCGGTTATGTGCTGCATCGACGGTGACAGCTTGTGGGTGTTTGCCGACATGCATTGTGGCAATCACCTTTCGATTCGCTGCGTCGATGGCGCTCACAGTCTCATCCCCATAATTGACGGCATAGATAGTGTGCGTTACTGGATTGATCGCGACCGCACAGGGAATTTCACCAACGGGGATGGTGTACACTTCGCGAGTTTTTTCATTCAGAGCAACGATATCGGCGGTTCCGGTATGAGCCAGATACAGTGTATGTGACGATGCATCGAAGGTGATGCCCCAGAGATGCGGCCCGACCGATATTTTGCTGATGGTTCCGGTTGTGTCATCAACGATTCGAATGTCCGGATCCTCATAGGTCGTAAGAAATATCGTATGGCTCGCAGGATCTAGGGCTATGCCATCCGCGCTGCCAGTTTTGAGCGATTGTGTCGTATTGGTTGCGCCATCGATAACCGTCACAACATGACTGTAGGTGTACGTCACATAGACTTTATTGCTGGCCTCGTTTACCGCCAACACATACGGAGTGGGTTCCGCTTTTACCGTAGCTATCACCTCATCCGATCCGCCATCGATCACACTGATTGAGCCGCTTTCGGTATTGGCGACATAGATTCTGTTTGTAGCCTGATTGATGGCGAGGGCGATGGGCCCCTTCCCCACCTTCACTGTGCGAGTCGATCCACTCTGCTCATCGATAACCGACACCGTGCCTGCACCCTCATTCACGGCATATACCTTATGGGTAGCCGGATTGATGGCCACGGCAAGGCTCGTGATCAGTCTGCCTTGCGGCCCTTCATTTTCTGCATGTGCATCGGAAGCGATTCCGACAGGGATAAGCGCGGTCAACAGAGCCGCGACACACAACATGCGTCGGTGGCGGAAGATCGAAACAATTGCCTGGGAGCCGCGGTTCATATTGTGATAAAACCTCGATGTGGAACTATATTATTAAATGTTAGAAAGTACGGTGTCGAGCGATAAGTTCCGTTCGTTTCCGGCAAGGATGGCTCTTCGATGATTCCGCTCATGCGCTTCTTCTGTTTTCTTGTGGCTCTTGCCCTCACCGCTTCTGCTGCTTTTGGCCAGAACAAGTCCTTTCAGGTTCTTGCCTTTTACTCCACGAATGTAGAGCAGGACCATGTGGATTTCGCCATGCAGGCCATCCCCTTTTTCGAAGCAATGGCGAAACGGGACAACTTCGAATTTAAAGCGACGTCGAACTGGAACGACTTGAATCCTGTCGTGCTGAAGCAGTACCAGGTCGTTCTGTGGCTGGATGAGTTTCCCTCCACTGCCGCGCAGCGGACAGCGTTTCAGGACTATATGGAACATGGAGGAGCGTGGCTCGGTTTTCATATCGCAGGCTGGATGGACAGCCGTGAAACCTGGCCATGGTTTGCGGACTTCCTCGGAACAGTTTTTTATGGCAACAGTTGGCCTCCGCTCCCGGTCACGTTGGACATCGATGATCCGTCGCACCCGGCCATGAAGGGGCTCCCGGCGAGTTATCTATCGCCCGCAAACGAGTGGTATAGCTGGAAGCCGGATCCGCGCCAGAGCCCCGACATTAAGGTGCTAATGACGCTTGCCCCCTCCAACTATCCCCTGGGATTCAAAGATACCCTTGCAGGCGGCGACGTACCCGTCACCTGGACGAACACGAAGTACAAAATGATCTACACAAACATGGGCCACGGCAACAAAATTTTCACCAGTCCACAGCAGAACGGTTTCTTTGAAGCGGCTTTGCTTTGGCTCGGCGGACGGCGTTAGCAACTACGACAAGAAACTGGCCTTGTGATTCACCATGCTTCCCCGTCAGCGTCCCTGAAACGGGTTCTTTGCTGAATACCTCTCGCAATCGCTCTGCTTGCGAGGCTTATAGTGCTCAGCTAATTCCCGGGCAGCCCCGCAAATCGAGAACCCTTCCTTCGAAAAAGATACCTGGAGGACAGCGACAAGCTGTCCTCCAGGTGAAGGAGACACGTTTTAAAACTCGACGCGTGCGCTGATCTGCATATTGCGGCCGCCTACCGTCGTTGCGCTGATAGCTCCTGCGCCCTGTGGTCTGCCGGGAGTCGACAGGTTCACAGGATCATTGAAGTTGACGTCAGGAGCGTCGAAGTTTGGATGGTTAAATACGTTGGACGCATCCGCCCTTAGTTGCAGACCAACATTCTCGAAGAGATTAAAGGTCTTCCCCATCGAGAGATTTGCCGTATCGATGCCAGGCGCACGAAGTGAGTTTCGGCTCGAATTGCCAAACGTTCCATTGCTCGCCGTCACGAAGGCAGTTGGATCGTACCACTGTGAGAGACTCTGCTTCCCGTTTTGCGCTGGATGCAGAACATTGGGATACCATGCCCCGGCCTGCGAATAGGAGTTGTTGGGGCCGTTGAATAGCACTGTAAACGGGTTGCCGCTCTGATTGATCACGATAGCCGATACCTGCCATCCGCCAACAACTGTATCCAGCAGGCGATTCTTGTTCAGGAAAGTACGGCCCATGCCGAATGGCAGTTGATAGACGATGCTGCTCTTCAACGATTCCCGGATATCAAAATTGGAAGGCCCGTAGTTGCTATGCGGATCATGGAAGTTCTGAAATGTCTTTGTACCCTCTTGGCCATTGAAGGGAGAAACATCCATGTCATCTAGAAACTTCGACCAGGTATAAGCTGCGCTGAATGCGATGCCATTCGTAAGACGCTTCTTTACCTGCGCCTGCAGCGAGTTGTAGTTGGAAACCGCATTGAATGTGCTTCCATTGATTTGCTGGAATTGCGGGTACGGACGGCCATTCGGATTATCGTCAGCCGAAAGATTTTGCAGCGGTATCTGGTTGATGTCGCCCTTGAACTGCAAATCGGCGCCATGCCTTGCAACATAGGCGACCTCAGCCGTGATGCCGTAGTTAAATTCACGTTGTATCCCAAGCGACCATGAATACAGCCTGGACAACGGCGTGTGATAAGGATCGTAGTTTACGTTCTGGCCGTTGTAGGCGGTTGGATCGGTAGAAGCATTCACATATGGCAACGAAGTGTTTGTGCCATAGAGAACTCCTGGACCGGAGAGCGTCGTAAGCGGAGTAACACCATTTGTCAGGTCTTGAGCGCTGCCCGATTGACCGTAGCCTGTGCCCTTCGCATTCCCAAACTGATCGACGCTCCAGGGGCTCGTATAAATTCCCCAGCCGCCGCGAATGACCGTATCAGGACGAAACGAATAGGCGAACCCAAAGCGCGGCAGAACACCGGAATAGACATCGGCCTGTGCCTGCGTGCGATGATTCGCTGGCGCAAACCACATCGCGCCATCATTGCCGGATGCGGTATTGAAAATTGTTGGATCGAAATCGCCGATGCGGTTGTGCACCTCTTTCCAACCGTCCTGAATCTGGTAACGGAGGCCTACATTTACCGTGAGATTTGGACGAAGCTTGATGTCATCCTGAACAAAGACCTGGGGACTCTTCTGGCGGCCGCCAAACAACGGTGAATTGCTTGCGCCCCAGCTCTGCACATCTCCCAGCAGGAAATCAGCCCAGCCAGCGCCTGTCCCAGTAGCGTCTAAACTTGCCTGCGTGTATTGCCCGGAGAAACTGAAATCGCCGGCATCGACATTGCCCCACGCCGTCGAGTTGTCCTGCAACATGATGAGCTCGCCGCCGAAGTGCAGAATGTGCTTGCCGCGAATCAGCGTCACTACGTCAGACGGCTGATAGACATTCTGCGCATAGATCGTGTTGGTGCCCGCATAAGGCGAGTCGCAGCAGATATTGCCGGTGATATTAAGATTCGGAAAAAGGTTGGCTTTGGCGTATTGCAGGCCGATGGTCTGCGGTATGCCTAGATTGATCGAGAAGGGCGCAAGGAAGCTGCCCTGACGATTAAAGCTGAAGCGAAATTCGTTTACGAATGTCGAGCTGAACGACCACACATCGGAGGTCTGGCTGGAATAATCCGAAGTGTCATCGTGATAGCACGCAATCGGGCAATTCCATTCGGAATAAACCGGAGTGTTCGCATCGCGGACGGCGATCGAAGACGTTAAGCGGTTTTTCTCGTTGAAATCGTAGTCGATCCTTCCAAAAACACGGGTGGAGGGATTTGGTTCAGGGACCACATAGTAATAGTCGCCATTGATTCCCTGACTAGTGTTCTGATTCGGCTGCGGAAAATACTGGACAATATTTTTTGCTACAGGATCGACTCTGTTCCCCGGGATGACATTGTCGGTAGCAAAGGGAAAGCGGCACATCTGGCCATTTACCGTAGTCTGGCTCGCCGGATCAAACAACTCGCCCAGATAGACCGGCTGGCCGTTGCACGGATTGATGTAGTTCTGGTTTGGATTATTGGGGTCTGCGATTGGAATTTTATTGCCATTCCCGTCAAGCGTGAGCAGTTGCGTCAGATCGAATTGCCCGTTAGGCGTATTCACGCCCTTGAGCTGATTCGTAGGCATGGAAGTAGTGCCGGAATATGAGCTGTTGTCGATGGTTTTGTCGTAGTTGAAGTAGAAGAACAATTTCTTCCGTAAGATCGGACCGCCGACGGACCCGCCAAACTGGTTAAATTTCAGAGGGGGTACCGGTTGACCGGGTGCATTGAAATAGCTTCTTGCATCGAGCGCGTCGTTCTGGAAATGCTCATAGGCAGTACCGTGAAATTGATTGGTGCCGCCTTTTGTAATCTGGTTGAAGACCGCACCCCCGATGCCGTACTGCGCGGAAAAGTTCGAGTCGTCGATTTCAACCTCTGCGACCGTCTCGAAGGTGTCGGTTTCAACGTCGGCGCTGTGCGGATTCGTGACCGAGCCGCCATCCGATAGAAAATTCCCACTAAAAGGCATGCCGCCGTTCAGCGATACGCTAACACCCGGATTTGCAACCTGATTGCCTGTCGAGGATGCGCCTGCGCTGCCCGGCAACAGAATCGTGAAGTTTGCCCAGTCCTGCCCAACCTGGGGCAACTGCAGCATGGTTTTTGCGTCGAGGGTCGTTGACTGCTCGCCGCTTTCCGTACGAAGAAGAGAAGCGGTATCGGCCGTCACTACAATCCGTTGCTCGGCGCTGCCAACCTTCAGATGTCCGTTCAGCGTGATGGCTCCCACATCCAGAGTGATGGGGCCAAGCACCAGACTTTCAAATCCAGAAGCCACGATGGTGACGGTGTAATGACCGTTTGGAGTCGACACGGTGTCATAGATACCATCTCGATTCGTCTTGAAGACTTTCTCTTCGCCGGTGTTCACGTTCATCACGGAAACCGTAGCGCCAGGCACAACCGCGCCTGTTGGATCTGTCACCGTGCCGCGAATGTCACCAGTGGAAGAGCTCTGCCCATGCGCCGCTACGCCTGCGCACAGCAAAAAGGAAATGGTAAACAACAACTGACAAAATTTACGACAAATGCAAAGTAGCCTCTCTTGAATCATGTCCATATCTTGTCTCTTTCATTATGTTTTTATTGACTGCGCTTCGATTCGCTCCACTTTCAACCCCACATGCCAGGGAAGTGCAGCACCGGGCGGAGAATCGGCACATTGCGCTCTGCCTATGCCCGGAACTTTTCCTGATAACGCTTCCTGCATGGGCACCCGTCTTGGCGGGAATGCTTCTCACAAATTGCACGGAAGAGGGAAAGCGTGACATCCTTACTAACGGTTAGTTAGTATGTACTCTCACTTGCGATGAATTGACAAGCTTTTTCTAAAGCCATGAACAATGGAAGCGAAGACGGCAATCGCGTCGCGGTGTCGAACGGAATCGATTCACCGCATACGCTTTGTTGCGTGCATCCGGATCCGGACATAATTTTGAGTAGTGGTGAGGACATCTTGCAACGACCCTCGAAACGGTCATTAGTCTGGATTCTGGTATGTGCGCTCTTTCTTACAACCGCCTCCAGCGCATGGGGTGGAGACGGCATTCCAAAGGCTGCGTGGACGCGCCCGCTGGGACTTCCCCTCGAAAATCCCGGCGTAACACGCGTAGCCGGCGATATCGATGACGGATATTGGCAGGGTGTTCCGGTCGGCGGCTTTGGCGCAGGAACGTTTTCGCGCAGTTATCGCGGCGACTTTGCGCGCTGGCACATCAAGGCCGGGGTCCACAAATATGAACCAGTGTACGCCAACCAGATCGCCATGTTTCAACAATCGGAGGGCGACCCACAGGGCACTGCGCAAGTGCTGATGAACGGCCATCCCAACAACGGCGAGTTGTCCTCCTGGCGATGGGATTATCCGGTTGGAGCAGGCGACTATTACGCGCTCTTTCCCAAGGCGTGGTTCGACTATAAGTGGGACAAGTTTCCCGCTCATGTCACGCTGGAGCAGTTTTCGCCTGTCATTCCCGACAACTACCGTGAATCCAGCTATCCAGTCGCCGTCTACCGCTGGCATGCGGATAATCCGACGAATAAGACAATCACCGTGTCGGTGCTGTTTTCCTGGACAAATATGTCCGGCTGGTTCCGAACCTTTACGCGCGATTTCAGCGGAACTCCCAACCAGGGCAATCACAACGACTACAGGAGCGAGAAGCTCGGCAGCACCGGCACGATGAAGGGAATCGTATTCGATAGAAACCGCGCCGGTGACACTCCGAATGAATGGGACGGCCAGTTCGTTATCGCGGCAATGGATTCACCCGGCGTGGAAGTGAGCTATCAGACGACATTCCAGGCAACCGGAGACGGCAAAGCTGTGTGGGCGCCATTCTCAAAAGACGGCAGGCTCGCAAACGATCAGAAATCATGGGTGAGCGATAAAGAGAAGCTGGCAGGCGCGATCGCTCTGCGCTTCACTCTCCGGCCCGGAGAGAAAAAAATGATTCCCATGATCATCGCATGGGACTTCCCTATAGTCCAGTTTGGTGAGGGGAGAAAATGGCATCGCCGCTACACGGATTTCTACGGAACCTCCGGACGGAACGCCTGGCAGATAGCCCGCGATGGGCTTCTTCATGCCGCGGAGTGGAGCGATGAGGTAGACAAGTGGCAGGCTCCTTACATCAACGACGAGAGCAAGCCGCTGTGGTATCGCGGCATGCTCTTCAACGAGCTATACGCATTGACCGATGGTGGAACTTTCTGGGGTCGTCAGGCTGGCTCAGACCCAAAGTCGCCGTCAACTTTTGCTCTGCTCGAGTGCTTTGACTATGCCTATTACGGTACGCTCGATGTCCGTTTCTACGCGTCGTTGCCGCTGCTGAAGTTCTGGCCGGATATCGACAAACAGGTGTTGCGTGAATTTGCCGATACCGTGACGAAAGAGTGGCCGGAACAGGGGCTGTGGGTATGGAAAACACAGCAGACCGGTGAACCCGTCACGCACAAGCGCAAGAAGATCGGTGCCGTGCCTCACGATCTCGGAGTACCGGAAGGCGATCCGTTCGTCGCCGTCAACGAACCCGGCTGGCAGGATACCAATGACTGGAAAGACCTCAACTCTAAATTTGTACTGATGGTCTATCGCGACTATGTCCTGACCGGTCGTACCGATACCGCGTTTCTTCGCGAGACCTGGCCTGCGACGAAGGCCGCGATTGAATACCTTCGCCAGTTCGATCATGGCGGCGGCGTTCCGGAAAACAGCGGCTATCCGGACCAGACCTATGACTCCTGGGTGGTGCGCGGCGTCAGCGCTTACTCCGGTGGTCTCTGGCTGGCCGCCCTGCGCGCGGGAGAAGAGACTGCGCGCATCCTCGGCGATACCAAGTCAGTGGATGAGTACCATGCACTCTTCCTGAAGGGGCAGAAGACGTATATCTCGCAACTATGGAATGGCGAATATTTTCGCTACGACACGAGCAGCGAATCAAAAGACGCCATTCAGGCTGACCAACTCGCAGGACAGTGGTACGCCAACCTTACCGGCCTTGGCGACATCGTGCCGCATGCCATGCAGTTATCGGCAATGAAAAAAATCTTCGCCTTCGACGTAATGAAGTTCGATCATGGAGAAATGGGAGCGGCCAACGGCATGGACGCAGATGGCTCCATTCTCACGAATGAAGAGGCCAAAGAAGTCTGGGTGGGCACAACACTTGGCTATGCCGGGCTTCTGATGAGCGAAGGCTTGCAGGATGAGGCCTGGAAGACGACCTGGGGGCTCTATCACGTCATCTACGAAAGCAAAGGCTACTGGTTCCGTACGCCCGAGGCATGGGATATCACGGGAAACTTTCGTGCCGGAATGTACATGCGGCCAACAGCTATCTGGGCGCTTGAAATGACGCCGCCCAGAGCCAAATAAATAACAGGGAAGCAGCGGATTGTGATCTCGCTGCTTCCCGCAATAGACCAGCCTCATCCAGCGAATTATCAATCTGCGGAGACCTGCCAGTTATCCTGCGTCTGCAGCAGCGTGGCCGTTGCCGTCTTTGGAGCCGCCATGTCGGCCTGCACATTCGGGAAGGCTGTCTGCGTCTCCTGCGATTTGGCCCAGTCAGGCACTCCGGTAAGGTCGTAGTGATAATTCACGGTTGCTGTGTTGGCCCCGTTCTGATTGGTGCCCATGGTGACGTTGTCAATCGACGTCACGTCGCGATGGCCATAACAGAAGTTGCCATAGCCGGGTTGCGATGGGTCGGCTGTCCAGACAGTGCGGCCGTTGCTCGATACGTCGTAGTCATTGACCTGTTTTGATCCGATGAGGAAACGCTTTTTCTCTTCCGCCGTCCGAGTCAGCAGGCCTGCATCGGTGAGCGCATCGAACCCCTTCGTCTGCTGGTCATTTGAAGCATCGGCCTGCGCGGGAAACTTGACAGGACTCGACCAGACGCAGCTCGGATGCGCCGTGTAGTAATTGTTGATCGCTGTCTTGAAATTTGTAGTGTCCGGCTTCGATTTGTTACAGCCTGCGGCAAGAATCACAAGACCGCAGAGAACAACGGCTGCGGGATACTGCATTTTCGGAAAAAGCATTTCAAACCCTCCACGCGCTTGGATGCTGTTTCCCGCACAGGTGCATGAATCGCCGGCTTACTCCTATTTATTGTCCAGTGGCTTACGCGCAAAGTAGTACAGCGAAAAGGCTAACAGCGCGAAGGTGATGATAGAGATCGACTGATGCTGCAGCAGGTTATAGATTGCGCTTCCTGCTGGGAACCAGAGCCGCACTTCGTTTCCGGTAGCTGCTTCGTAAAGCTTGAGAGCAACGCCCATCAGTCCCATGACGCCGCCTGCAGCGATGAGTCCACTGGCATAGAGCGAGCCGGGAGAGATTTCGCTGCTGGTGTCTGCTTCGCTGCCTCCGGCCTTGGCGACGGCGCGATCGACCATCCAGCGCACGATGCCACCGCAGAACATGGCGAGCGTGGTTCCGATCGAAAGATAGGCTCCGACAGCGAAGGACAGCGAGCGGATGCCGAGAACCTCAACGGCAATGACCATAAAAACGCCAAGAAAGACGAGCCCCCAGGGCAATTTGCGTGAAAGGATGCCGTTAATGACAGTTGCCATAAGACGGCCTTGTGGAGCTGCGGCTTTCTCGCTGCCGATTCCCTGCATCCATTGGATTTCAATGTTGCCCGTCTGCGGATTGTAGAGGTACTTGCCATCGGGAAGTGTCGTCGATCCCAGCGCATTGAGCAACATGTATGGACTGCCTTCAACAAATTCCGTCGATTTGTCCGGCTTGGTCAACAAAAAACGCTGGCGCGAGAAATGCTGCTGTTGTAGCTGAACGCCATCGAGCGGTGCGCTGAGGTTAAGGGCGATGGGCTGCTTCATCGGCGTAAATTCTTCCAGGCCCTTGTTCATTGCGTTGAGCGTGATCCCAATCGAGAAAACAGAAACAACCACGCCCACCATGACGGCAACCTGCTGCTTCCAGGGAGTCGCTCCGATCAGAAAGCCCGTCTTCAAATCCTGTGAAGTATCGCCCGCATTCGAAGATGCAATGCAGACGATACCGCCAATCGTGATGGCAAGCGCTCCAAACGCAGGAGCAGTCCAACCGCTCACGAGGAAGATCGCCGCGACCGCCATGAGTGTCGCGATGGTCATGCCGCTAACTGGATTGGATGAACTGCCGATAAGGCCGCAGATGCGGCTGCTGACCGTGACGAAGAGGAAGCCGAAGAGCATCACCAGAAGCGCTGCGGCCAGGTTGGCGAGCCATCCCGTCTGCGCGCCGGGGATCGGCTTGAAGGTAAGAAAAAGAAAGATCATCAGCACCAAAACGCCGCTGCCAAGCAGGACGATGTTCATGGGGATGTCACGCTCAGTACGCGAGGTCGATCCGCTGGATGCATTTTTGCCGATGGTTTTCATGCCGGCGCGCAGGGCGTTGAAGATGGTGGGCATGGTGCGCAGCAGCGTGATGAGTCCGGAAGCGGCGACGCCGCCTGCGCCCATAGGGCGGATGTAGGTAATCCAGAGATCGCTGGGGGACATCTGCGCGATGGGGACGGTGCCGGGATAAATGGCTCCGGGATAGTGCGCGCCGAAGAAGTGAATCGCCGGCATGATGACGAGCCAGCTGATGATGCCGCCGGCAAAGAGCGTTCCGGCGATGCGCGGACCGATGATGTATCCGACGCCCAGATATTCTGATGTCGCAGCAGCGCGGACGGCGGCTCCGGGGAGCCACTTGGGCTCGTAGTTGGGCGTGCCGGGCCAGGCGCTAAGAAGATTTTCATTCTGGAAAAGGGCATAAAGGCCACCGAAGCCGAGGCCGAAGAAGACGCGGCTGGCAAACGATCCGCCGCGTTCTCCGCCAATGAGCACGTCGGCGCAGGCTGTGCCTTCGGGATACGTCAAGTTACCATGCTCTTCGACGATGAGTTGGCGGCGCAGCGGGATCATGAAGAGCACGCCGAGCCAGCCGCCGAGCAGGGCGAGCATGAAGATGCGGACGTATTCGAGGTCGAAGCCGAGAAAGATGAGCGCGGGCAGAGTGAAGATGACACCGGCGGCGATGGATTGGCCCGCATTGCCGGTTGTCTGTACGATATTGTTTTCGAGAATCGAAGCTTTGCCTAATACTCGCAGCACGCTGATCGAAAGCACGGAGATCGGGATCGAGGCTGCGACGGTGAGCCCGGCACTCAGACCGACATAGACGGTTACGGCCCCGAAGACAACGCCGAAGATGCAGCCGAGCAGAACGGCGCGCACGGTAAATTCAGGGCGCGATTCATTTGCGGGAACAAAGGGTTGAAAGCCTTCCGGTGAAGCCAAAATCCATACCTCCAGGAATCGACGAGTGTATCAGGATTGGCAGTCTTTCTGTAGCGCAGGAAAGAGGTTTCGGATTCTTTCCCAGGCTACTATGATGTCGATACGCTTCTAAGGGAACCTTACAAAGGCAGGACACGATGACCACGGTTGCGCCATCCACCCCGATGGAAGTTGCAGGAACGACGGCCTCAGCCCGTCTCGCCTCCATCGATATCTTCCGCGGCCTCACGATGGTCGTCATGATCTTCGTCAATGAGCTGTCAGGTGTTCATGGATTGCCATGGTGGACCTACCATGCGCATGCCCAGGATGACGCCATGACCTATGTCGACATGGTCTACCCGTTCTTCCTCTTTGCGGTGGGTCTATCGATGCCGCTCGCCATCAAAGCACGACTCAAGAAGAATGCATCGTTGGCCACACTCTGGCTGCACGTTATCCTTCGGTCAGCCGGCTTAATCGTTCTCGGGCTGATTCTGGCAAACGCGGAACGAGGCGATCCGGCGCGCATGGGCCTCAATCCCAACCTGTGGGCGATACTTGGGCTGTTAGGCGGTGCGCTTTACCTGAGTGTCTACACCGGCTCAAAACGCGGTGCGACTGTACATCGAGTCCTGCGCGTGATTGGCCTCGTGCTGGTCGTCGCCATGTATGCGATTTATCGCCGGACGACGCTCGATGGACACGTCGGCTGGATCAACGGCTCCTATCCGGAGATTCTCGGACTGATCGGGTACACCTTTTTTGCCATCTCGATTCTGTATATTCCAACCCGCCGCTGGCTCTGGACTCCGCTGGCATGGCTGGTTGCTCTCCTGACATTCAATGCGTTGTGCATTGCGAAATGGATTGTATTGCCACGCCACCTGCCGCTCTACTTCTGGCCCTTCGATAACGGCGCCATGGCGGCGATCATGATGGGCGGGATCGTCACCTCCGTCATCTTCCTGGGGGATCATCGATGGAAGGCCCTTGGCCAGAAGATGTCGATGGCGGTGGCCTTTGCACTGGCATCACTGGCAGCGGGAAGGTTGCTGACTCCACTTGGCATCTCGAAAATCCGAGCCACCCCTACCTGGTCGCTCTACTGTATTGCAGCTGCAGTGCTGTCCTTCGCTCTCCTGTATTGGATCTGCGATGTAAAGAGGAAAACCGGCTGGGCTTTCTTTGCGCGGCCTGCAGGCTCAAATACATTGTTGACTTACCTGCTGCCGGACTTCTACGACTTCCTCATTGGCCTCGTCGGTATCACCTATCTCGATACGCATTTCAACTTCGGTTGGCCGGGCGTCGTGAGAACAGTCGTGTTCACCGCTTTCATTCTTGCGATCGCTGCGCTTCTGACCCGGTGCAAAGTCCGGCTGCAACTATAAAGGGCCCCCACACCGGCGACGTTATGCTAGACCATGTCCATCCGTAAGCTCCTCGCCTATGGAGCGATTTATATTCTGTGGGGCGGCTCGTTCCTGGCCATCCGCGAGATTGTTGCGGTCACGCCGCCTTTCTTTGCCGCAGGATTTCGCTTTTTTCTCGCCGGGCTGCTGCTGATTCTCTATAGCGGGCTGCGCGGCGGCGGGGCATGCTCACGACGGCAATGGATTGGCGCGGCCGCTCTCGGCTTCATCATGTTTACCTGCATGTATGCGGGACTCTTCTGGGCTGAGATTCGCATCCCGTCAGGCATCGCTGCGGTCATCTCCGCCATGATTCCCGTGTGGATTTTTATCGGGGAATTTGCGATCCTCCGCACACAGAAGGTCACCCCGGTATCGATCATCGGCGTGGTTTTGGGATTTGCAGGTGTTGTCGTTCTGGCATGGCAGGCCCCCGGTTCGCACACGCAGGCTTCCGCCCTCACCTTACTGGTATTAATAGGGGCTACTCTCTGCTGGGCTGGAGGCACTTTGTGGTCGCGCAAGTTGACTTTACCCAGGCCGCAGACGCTGAATGCCGGCTGGCAGATGGCTGTCGGCGGCGGGTTGCTGCTGTTGCTATCCGCAGGCACTGGAGAAATGCAGCGCATGCCTCCGCTCGCCATCCTGCTGCAGCCAAAAATCGTCATTAGTATGGCGTACCTGATGCTGGCGGCATCGATTCTCGCGTTCACTGCGTATGTATGGCTGCTCACGCACGAGCCAACCACCCGCGTAGCCAGCTATGCCTATGTCAATCCCGTCATTGCGCTCCTTGCCGGGGCCGTGCTGGCGGGCGAGCGCCTGTCTGCGCTGCAGATGGTCGGAGTCCTGCTGGTACTGGCAGGGGTGTTCGCCACTCTGACGGGAAAACAGACGATTCCTTCTGAGAGAAAGGTTGCTGCTTAAGGGAATTCTGCGGCAGGGCCGAGAAACTTCTACCGCCAAGGACGCAAAGGTCCGCAAAGGAATTCTTTCACCATGGAGAATACCCCCTTACTGGCTGGTTTGGCGCGAAGCACCTGGAATTGTGCAGTGTTTCGCTGTATACTCTACAACAACGGTGGGTAGCCCCTGCCGTGAGAGGTGCGTCTTCTGCAGTCAGCGTGATTCACAGGCGCTCGACGTTAGACGATCCGGTACCTCAGCATGGAGAGCGGTCGCTCGCGTGCTGCGAAGTCCGGCGGACAGCCTTTGCTGCGCTCTCTTTCCTGCTCCATGCCGCCTATGCGGCGAATCTCTCCTACGGCTCTCACGCGTTCCCGTCTGCGATTCCTGCTGGCAACAACTCCCTGAACAATCTGGAAGCCTATGCGCAATTTGCGGAGAAGCTCTTGGCGCAAAAGGCTTTGGCGGCATCGACGCGGAAGCGGGCGACCCACTATGCCGTCCCTGCAGGGTAGCGGCACCGCCGTTTGAGCATGCAGTGGCGCATGGCCTTTATCAGGACAAACTGCGGGCGCTTCTGCACCTGCTGAAATACGACGGAATGGAACCGGTGGCTGACCGGCTCGGCAATTTACTGGCTCGTCAGGTTCTGGTGCTGCCGAACACGCCCCAGAACATGCTGGTTGTTCCGGTGCCGCTCTTCCGGTCAAAACGGCGGCAACGCGGTTTTAATCAAGCGGAGGTGCTTGCCCGCGCCGTAGTGAAGGCGATGAAACGGCAACGTCCGGAATGGAAATTGACGGTGGCAGTGGGCCTTCTGGAAAGGCGCCGTGCCACGGAAAGCCAGGCGGGGCTTACCCCGCGCCAGCGTCGCGCCAACGTGCGCGGCGCTTTTTTTGCGCCTTCACCGGAAAGGCTGAAGGGCGCGAGTGTGCTCTTGATTGACGATATCTACACCACGGGAGCCACTGCCAGGGCATGCGCACAGGCGCTGCGCCGCGCCGGGGCAGCCAGTGTGCGTGTAGCCACAGTTGCACGGGCCCAGCGGCAGGAGATGGTCCAGCCGTCGGCCTTCCCTGCTGTTGAGGTGCCGATGCAGGAAGACGTGGCGTTCTGGGATTCGGGTTTTGTTCCTGCGGCTCGCGGCGTGTAAACGCTAGAGGCCGTGCTTATACAGGTCTTCATTCAGGTCTTGATGCAAGTCTGGGGGAGAGATGTCATTAGGAAGAGCCATGATTCACGCACGCAAACTGAAACACGTCGCCGCTCCACGTGAGGACGTGCGCCCGTACTCCGGCAGCACGATGCAGTCGCCGGTGCTGGTGCTGAACGCCTCCTATGAGCCGATCAACATTTGCGGCGCGCGCCGTGCTCTAGTGCTGGTGTTGAAAGGCGTCGCCAAAACCGAAGAAGAGCAGGGCGCGATGCTGCATGCGGCGCGAGTGCGAATGCCCCTGCCATCGGTGATCCGGCTCCTCGAATACCGGCGCATTCCACACCAGACACGGGCTTTGTCGCGCAAGAACATCCTGCTGCGCGATCGCAACAGCTGCCAATATTGCGGCATCGTTCTGCCCGCAGGCGAGCTGACGCTCGATCACGTCATCCCGCGCTCACGTGGCGGCCTGTCGACCTGGGAAAACCTTGTAGCCTGCTGCCACTCGTGCAATCGGCGCAAGGGAAACCAGATGTTGCACGAACTCGAAGAGATGAAGTTGCTACGTGAGCCGCGGCCCTTCACGCTGCACACCAGCCGCCACATCATGCGCATGATCGGCCACAGCGACCAGAAGTGGAGAAAATATCTCTATTACTAGTACCGTGTTTCTGAAATCCGCAATAGAAATGCTGTCATCCTGAGCAACGCGATACCCGCCGATTGTGTAGTCAGGTCGTCACTCAGCCCCTGATCCGAGTCAATGGGAAGAATCTCAGCGATTCTGTTACCTATCGCTGGGACCTTCAACAGCCGCCTCCTTGATTTACTGGGGCTTTGCCGGCGGCGGCTGTTGCTGTGGTTGCTGCTGATCGCCGGTGCCGCTACCGATCTCCTGGCCGTCGAAGGTGATCTTCACCGATGAGCCGAAACGCTTGTACTTGGCGTACTTGAGCGTCTCGCGCATATGCACCTCTTGGCTCAGATACCCATTGCCGCCAGAAAAATGCAACACGCCTTCTCCACGTGTATAGACAGGAAACCAGTACTTGCCGTCAACCTGCTCGCGATACGTTGTGAATGGGGGCGATAGATCCTCGTGGCCTTTCCGCGTATCGTCGGGGACATTTTTTCCATTCGTGACGACGATCTGCAGATCCTTCTGATCGACCCAGATACGCCCCTGGAAATAGCGCTTGTTCTTTTCCATGACCTTTGGCTTCACGTCGAAGACATAGGTGTCCACTTCATCGACCTTCTGTTTGCCAACATAGGTCAGGTCATACTGGCCGACATCTTCCTTCGTAAGCACAAAGGGCAGACGCTGTTCGATATCCTGAAAATCAGCGGGGCTCATGGAAACTCGCTGCAGCGAATTTTCTGGAGCGAAAACAACTTTTTCATATCGCCGGCCTGTTGGGTCGAAAGTGATGTCGGTCACCTGATAGTACTGGCCATCCACCTTGCCGTCATCGTCAATCGTCTCCACCTTTACGCTGCGCTCGTAGGTGTAATTCCCCATCGCTGTGCGGAATTCCGACTCTTTGGCGGTAAAGCTGTCGATGATCTGCTGTGCGGGAACGGTCGGTGTCGCAGTGTCGAGCTTGCCAAAGCCCTGGTCGAGCGGCATGGCAGTATAAGATACCTGCGCGGACAAGCCAGTGCCGGCAGCGAGACTGATGGCAAGAAATCCAGAAAAGAGAACTTGGCTGGCGCGTTGAGATATGGATATCACAGAGGTACGCTCCGGGCAGACGATTGCTGCTCCTCTAACAGGATAGACGCCTGGGGACGGTGTATGGACACACGATCCCTTCGATCTGGACAAAATTTCGATCACAAACTGCTCGTTCACGGCGTACACTTGGCTCATCTTCCCTGATAAATGAACGAGTTCTACCGAGTTCCGGCCCTGGCTCTTCTCAGTATGTTGTTGGTTGCTTTTGCGTTGCTCTATCTGCAGGCGCGAACGACGCGGAGATTGCTTTGGCTGATCGGCTGGAGCATGACTGCACTTCATCTTGCCACCCAGGTTGCCGGCATCCGTTCGGCCGGATGGGGTTTTGCACTTTCAAACGCGAGCCTGGTGCTGGCTCCGCTGATGTTCCTTGGCTCCATGTCGCCGCTTGGGTTCAGGCGTTGGCCAAGAATTCTGTACGCATACGCCTTCGCAGTCCCCCTGCTGCTATTCGCGGTAATTATTTCGCTGTATCCATCTCCTGGCCTCGTGCTCCGTATTCTACTGATGCTATGCACGATCACTGTGGTTTACGTAGCAATCTTGTGGAATGCCCGCAAGAATCTGGTGCCACCGTCGTTCACGGCTCCTTTCGCAGTACTGGCCGGTTGTCTCGGCCTGTGGTTCACCTATAAAGGTGATTATTTTTTCGTAGAATATTTGGCCCAGAGCAGCATCAATTTTATGGCTGCCCTGCTCTTCGCGGCTGCGTATCGCCGCTTCAGTCCCGGCGTCATCTTCACTTCCACCGGTTTTTTCCTGTGGAGTACTCCTATCCTTCTCGATTCCATCTTCTCGGTGCCAAGCCTTGCAATGGTAATGATTGGGCGTGGAGTAAACCTCATCAAGGTGATGACGGCTGTTGGCATGATCCTGATTGTGCTGGAAGAAGAGGCAGCACAAAACAAGGCTGCCAAAGAGCGCGATCACCGGGCGCGCATCGAACTTGAACAATATTCTCAAATTGATTTGTCGCTTCTCTCAGGCATAAATGAGGAAGCAGCCTATCAACATGTTTGCGAAGTCATCACGCAGGCAAGCCGCTTCAGTCAGGCGCTTCTCTTTCTGCGCGGCGTAGAGAATAACTTCCGCGTAACGGCGCACGCTGGCATGGACAATGCCTTGGTCTCCGCGCTGGACGCGCTGGGAAGACGGGTCACGCCTGAGCAAGCGGAGGTCTTCCATCAAAGTGATAGCGTTGCGGTCGAGATGGGAAACACGCTGCAGGTCGATCTTCGTCCTCTCTTCGTTCCGGATGATGAACTGGAGCGGCTGCAGTATCTCAAGAGCCATGTCATTCCTTTCATCGCTCGGACGGGAACGATAGATGGCGCTTTACTGCTGAGTGGATTGAAAGAACCCGAGAAGCCTTTGCAGGCGGATGATGTGCTGCCGCTTGAATTGCTCGTAGGCCGTCTTATGGCCATGCGCGGGCATAACTCGCTCATGCAGCGTGTGGCACAGTCAGAGAAGCTTGCCGGTCTGGGTCAGCTTGCTGCCGGAGTCGCCCACGAGCTCAATAATCCGTTAACGGTCGTGCTTGGCTACTCGCAGATTCTCGAAGAATCCTTCGAAGGCCATCCCGCACATGGAAACTTGTCGTTGATTCGCAGTGAAGCGCAGCGCATGCGGCAGATCATGCGAAAGCATGCTCCGCTTCTGGAGGCCTTCGCCCGTCGAGCACATATCGGTTTCTGTGGCGGAAATATTGCAGGATATATGTCAACTACGCCGCGCGGAATTCAATCGTCACCATGTTGAGTTGCTGCTCCATCTGCCGGATGATTTGCCGCCCGTCTACGGAAACAGGAATCAGCTGCAGCAGATGTTTCTTCAGATCCTGAATAATTCGCTGGATGCATTTGATCCCAGTGGGAACGGGCAGCAAAAGACTGTCCGGATCGATGCAAGTCGTCATGGTGGCACGGTGAAGGTGTTGATTTCTGACAATGGACAGGGCTTTGCCGACCCGAAGCGAGCTTTCGATCCCTTTTTCACGACAAAGTCCCCGAGGAGCGGTATCGGCATGGGACTTAGTGTCTGCTATGCAATTGTTCGCGACCATGGAGGAGAGATCACAGCGCACAACCAGCATCCCCACGGCGCAGCACTGGTGATTGAACTTCCGCTGAAAGCACCGAGCTTCGCGCCGGAAACGAAGGACAATGTCGTCACCTACTGAGATATTCCAGCTACTATAGGTAGGTTGTTGAAGACTTGTCTGCAATGCAGGAACCATTCATGGCTCGATTCCGTCTGATCCTTTCGCTTTCTCTTTCATGCATCTGCGTCTGCGCTTTTGCTCAGTCAAAACGACCCATGACCTTCGAGGACATGATGAAGATGCGTCGCCTGGGAGATATTGCTGTCTCGCCCGACGGGCGTTGGGTGCTCTTCTCTGTAACCGACGTGGATCTCGGCAAAAACATGCGCACGTCGCATCTCTGGATTGTGCCAACCGCAGGCGGTGACGAAAAACCTCTGACCGATTCCATGGCCGGCGAAAGCCGCGGGCGCTTTTCACCGGACGGCAAGCGAATTCTCTTTCAGAGCGCGCGCGACGGAGGACAGCAGATATGGCTTGCGCCATTTGCCACCGCAACAGGCACAATTGGCAATGCACGCCGGCTCACAGATATCAGCACAGAAGCCGACGGTGCGATATGGTCGCCAGACAGCGAGAATATTCTGTTCGTCTCGTCCGTTTATCCGGACTGCACGGACGATGCCTGCAACAAAGAACGCGACGACGAACGCGCACAACCGAAAGTGAAGGCGCAGATCTTCACGCACCTGCTCTATCGCCACTGGACCGCCTTCACAGGAGACAAGCGCAGCCATTTATTTCTCGTCTCGTCAAATGGCGGAACGCCGCGCGACCTCACTCCCGGCGACGAGCACGATGTGCCTCCGTTCTCGCTCGGCGGACCGGATAGCTATGCATTTTCTCCCGACGGAAAAGAGATTGCGTTTGAAGAAAATCTCGATCCGGTTCCGGCGATCAGCACCAACTCCGATATCTTCACGCTGCGCCTCGATGATCCGAACGCGAAGCATGTAAAGATTTCAACCAGTCCCGGCGGCGATCACTCGCCTGCGTATTCGCCAGATGGCAAATATATTGCGTGGCGCTCACAGGCACGCGCAGGATATGAGAGTGATCGCTTTCGGCTAATGCTTTTCGATCGCAAGACAAAGCAGACGAAAGACCTTCTTCCGAATTTTGATCGATGGGTAGATGAATTTACATGGGCGCATTCTTTACCCGTGATTTACTTCGTTGCCGGGAATCAGGGCGAGGCTCCGATTTTTTCGCTGAATGTAATTGGCGGTGAACCCAGCCAATTTCCGGCACAACATGCAGATAGTGGAGAGTATGGCGACCTGCATCCAACCGACGATGGCAAGACCCTCATCGCATCCCGCATGTCAATGCGCGGACCAGGTGAAATTATGGCACTCGACTCCAGCAGGGTCGGCCACACAGCATTTTCCGTGGGCATGAGTAAAGAAATCATCGCCGATCCGCAAGAGCTGAAAGAGTCTCAGCTCACGCATCTGAACAGTGCGCTTCTTGATCAACTCGATTTGCCAGAGATGGAGCCCTTCTGGTTTATCGGTGCAGGCAAAACGAAGGTGCAAGGATTTGCTGTTAAACCTCCGGCCTTCGATGCCAGCAAGAAATATCCGGTCAAATTCCTCATCCACGGAGGCCCGCAGGGCGCGTGGGGCAATAGCTGGAGCTATCGCTGGAACGCAGAGCTTCTTGCCGCGAATGGTTACGTCGTTGTGATGATCAATCCGCGCGGATCGACGGGCTATGGCCAGGCCTTTATCGATGGGGTGAATGGCGACTGGGGCGGCAAGCCCTTCATCGATCTCATGCGTGGGCTCGATTACGCTGAGCAGCACTACAGTTCCATCGACAAGACCCGCGAATGCGCGCTGGGTGCGAGCTACGGCGGCTACATGGCGGACTGGATTCTTGGCCACACGGACCGCTTCAAGTGCATCGTCTCGCACGATGGCATGTTCAATCCGGAATCAGCCTATGGAACCACAGATGAGCTATGGTTCAACGAATGGGAGTTCAAAGGCACGCCGTGGACAAATCGCGCTCTTTACCGTAAGTGGTCGCCGATGTTGGCAGAAACAAAGTTCAAGACGCCTACGCTCGTCGTGCACAGCCAGCTTGATTACCGCCTCGATGTCTCGGAGGGCTACCAGCTTTTTACCACGCTGCAGCGGATGAAGGTGCCGTCGAAGATGCTCTATTTCCCCGATGAAGGACACTGGATAATGAAGCCGCAGAACTCGCAACTCTGGTACAAGACGGTGAATGACTGGGTGGATCAATGGACGAAATAACGTTTTGAAGGGGCACGGCTAAAGCCGTGCCGTTCTATGCAACGAAGCGCGGGGCTTTAGCCCCTGAGGCCTCCGCAAACACTGGATACAATATGCCCTTTGGTCGCACACCCAAGAAGAAACAACCGCTTGACGAAGCAGCCCTCTACGAATACGCCATCGGCGCGTTGGGCCGACGTATGCGTACCGTGGCAGAATTGAAACGGCTCATGCGCAAGCGTGTGGAAGATGGCAACCCAGGCGAAGCAAAAGTGGAAGCCGTCGTCGCGCGTCTAAAGGAACGGCGTTATCTCAACGATACAAATTTCGCCGCCGACTACACTCGCCTCCGCCAGGAAAATTCAAGCTTCGGCAAGCGGCGCGTCCAGCAGGATCTGATCCAGAAAGGCGTGCATGCCGATGTGATTGCACGCACGCTCGATACAGCCTACGAGAACGTCAACGAGGAAGAACTGGCACGTAGGCATCTGGCACGCAAGCGCGTTCGCAAGCCCTCTAATGAGAAAGAAACGGCACGCGTCATACGATTGCTCGTGCGCGCAGGCTTCTCGACCGGTGTGATCTTCAAGATTCTCAAACAGTGGGATGTCGATGAGGCAGCGCTCTCGGCGCTTGAGGCGATGGATGTAGATGAGAGCAGTGCAGAGTAAATCCGACGTCGTCGGCCTAGAAGAAAGGCCGGAGCGACTTTCTCCGGCCTTCTTATTCTCTCGATACTGGGCTGCTTTCTAGAACTTCACCATGATGGCAAAGGTGAACTTCTGTTCGTCGCGGCGCAGATCCGGCTGCCAAAGTGTTGTGTAACCGGGAACGCCGGCGCAGACTGCCTTGGCGGCAGCGATGTTGGAGGCATACTCCTGTGTATAAGAGAGTCCCGGCATGGCTGTGTATCCGATTCCTGCATCGACGGAAGTGCTTCCGTTGGTGCAGGTGAAATCGCTTGGGCTGCCAATGGATGTGTTCTGCGAGCCACCAGGAGGCGTTGATCCTCCACGGCCGGCCCAGTAGGGCACATCCGAGTGACGGTACCCGTATTCAGTCCGGAAGGTGATGTATTGACGCGGCATAAAGTCCCAGGTGATGGTGCCGTCCGTGCCGTGGAAAGGCTGGCCTGGATCCGCAGGGAAATATGCGGTGCCGGTGAGAGCCGTGGCGCCATTGATCGCCGGCACCAGTACGAGATACCGGCCGGGGTTGTTGATCTGTCCGCCGCCGACGGTCAGGGCATAGCGATCTTTATTGAACCAGGTGCGGTCGTAAGCCATCCATCCCAGGAAGCTCTGCTTCTGGTAAAGGACGGCAGGCGAGGTCGGGGTCGCCGCGGTAAGGACCTTGTGGTCGGCCGAACCTGTGCACGCGACTCCTGTACCAGATTCGCAGCCAGCGTCGGCGGTAAGCGAGAAGGCCATCTTGTCGAGGCGATTCTCCGGGTGGTCGTAGTACTTCACTTCCACGCTGTCATCGGTATGCAAGCGGGTGCGGCCAGGGATATTGAGGTCGTCTTCACCAAAGCCATAGTTATTGCTGATGACATTGATAAAGTTGTTCGGCGTCCATTTGATCTGCCCCCCAAGGCCGGGCTTGGAGTTAAACCGACCGTAGGACTGCCAGCCGTTGATGAACCAGGGCTCGATTTTCAAATGCTGCGTGACGAAAAACTGAGCGCGAACACCATTGAAAAACCACGGAGTGTTTGAAGAGACAAACGATGGCTGATAGGCCCAGTTGTCGAAGTTGTAGTAGCTGAACAGGCCGATATACGACATGAAGATGCCGGCATCAAGGTTGATGCCATGCAGCTTGTCCCAGTGATAGCCGCCGTAGGCCTCCGCCAGGTAACGGTAGGCATTGTTCAGTTGCCATTGGCCACGGCCAACGCTGGCATCGTTGCGCGGCGTGGTCTCAGAGTACAAGCCGAACTGGGTCATCAGCCGGGCGTGCACATGGTCGACGAGCAGATCGCCACCCACGCCCAGCATCTCTAGCTGCACTTCCTGTGAGCGAAAGATTTCGCTGGAGCCGTTGATGGTGTCGTCCGCCGGGTGGTTGAGATCGAGATTGTAGTTGGTGTCGACTCGAATTTCCGGATTGAAATACTTCGTAGCCAACGGGAAGTCTTTGGTCCGCGGACTGCCGTTGAGCCACGTCCAGTCGGCATCGGCAAATGGAGTCGTCTTATCGACAGTTGGCGTTGTAGCTGAGACCGGAGCCGGTGCGACAGTCGAAGCGGAAACGACGGAAGGCGAAGACAAGGCCTTGGTGGTCGTCGACGCTTCAGAGGCCAGCAATGCCTGCCGCGACGCCTGCAGTTGCGCGGCTGCATCCGCAGGCATGGCATTTCCCTTCATCGAAGATTGCGCCTTCAACTGCGCTTCCAGTTCCTGAATACGCGCGCGCATCGCCTCCAGTTCCTGCAAGATGGCATCATTGCCGGTGCCACCACCCTTCACTGCAGTTGCGTCGTCAGAGCTGTCGTTGCTGCTGACGCTGTGCTGGTCCTGATTGACCGCGGCTGTCTGCGCATGCGCTGGCGTCATTCCTGTACTAAGACATATTGCAGCGACGAGCGCGCTACATTCTGTTTTCAACTTTTTGCTGATTCGCATCATGGACCTCGTGGATTTGCGTTCGCGGCGCATCGGACGCGGCTATACCATCCGGCTATGTGCCGCCAACATTCCAGACTAGGAAGTGAGGCATAAGAGGAAGCTAAGTAGGATAAAAGGAATTTATAAGGATGATTAAGTGGCTTATTTTTTTAAACTTACAGATGCGATGCAGTGTTTATCCGGATGAATGAATGATCAATATTATTGATTGGTTTCAATCGGCGGGGCTTCTACCAGAATATGCTCCGGCAGTTTCATCTTTACGTTGAAGTGATCTTTCAATTTGTAGATTACATGCAAAGTAGGAGTGCAGGCGGTAGGTGGTGCGCTCGATGGCCACGTGATGCTCCAGCTCTCGGCAAAGCGCTTCGCCGATTCCGCAAGATCCGAGGGCCCCGACACGACATCAGCCTTAAGCGTCCCATCCGTTGCAATGTGAATCTGTAATACCACATCGCCCTGCACGTGCCCCGCTCGAGCTGCATTCGGATATTGGATGGCGTCGTCATATTTAACCTCCATCCCCTTGCACTTTTGCGCCATGCACGCAGCGGCGAGAGCAGCCATCAACAGAAATACAGCAACCGCGCGCAACGCCATAAACGCCTCCCGCTCCATGACCCTTCGAACGGGAGAATCATAGCGCCCCGACTGCTAGACTTGAAAGATGCAATACCGTTCCGGCTCTGAAATACGTGAGATGTTTTTGAAGTTCTTTGAGACGAAGGGGCACCGCCGCGTGCACTCGTCCTCTCTGGTTCCTGCCAACGATCCAACGCTGCTCTTCACCAACGCTGGTATGAACCAGTTCAAAGATGTCTTCCTCGGCCTGGAGCATCGGGACTACTCCCGCGCGACGACCTCGCAAAAATGCGTGCGCGCCGGCGGCAAGCACAACGACCTTGAAAACGTCGGCTTCACCCGCCGTCATCACACCTTCTTCGAGATGCTGGGCAACTTCAGCTTCGGCGACTACTTCAAGAAAGACGCCATCGCCTTCGCTTGGGAGCTGGTCACCTCACCCGAATGGTTCGGTATCCCCAAAGACCGCCTCTACGTCACCATCTTCAAAGGCGAGAATGGCGTTCCTCGCGACGAAGAAGCCTACAACCTGTGGCTCGCGCAGGGAGTGCCCGCCGACCGCATCCACGAATACGGCAGCAAGGACAACTTCTGGCAGATGGGCGACACCGGCCCCTGCGGTCCCTGTTCTGAAATTTTCTACGACATGGGCATCGAGGCCTCCGAGACCGGTGAAGACAAGCCCTTCGGCCAGGACGACGCCCGCTACGTCGAAATCTGGAACCTCGTCTTCATGCAGTTCGACCGCAACCAGCAGGGCGAACTGAATCTGCTGCCCAAGCCTTCCATCGACACCGGCATGGGCCTTGAGCGTACAGCCGCAGTGCTGCAAGGGAAAATTTCCAACTTCGAAACAGATCTGTTCACGCCGCTCATACAAAGAGCAAGCGAACTGACTTCGACTACATATAAAGATGGCAATGCGCCTACGGATGCCTCACTCCGCATCATCGCCGACCATGCGCGCGCGGCAACATTCCTTATCTCCGACGGAGTAAACCCTTCCAACGAAGGTCGCGGCTACGTGCTGCGCAAAATCCTCCGCCGCGGCATCCGTCACGGTCGCCTGCTCGGACAGGAGAGCCCTTTCATGCGCGAGATGGTATACGCCGTCCGCGATCAAATGCAGAATGCGTATCCAGAATTGAAGGAGAGCGCGGATCGCGTTGCGAAAGTTGTCGAAGCGGAGGAGCGGCAATTCGCGCGCGTGCTCGAACTCGGCTCACGCCAATTACAGTCTGCAATGCAGGAAGGCTCGCTCGCCGGCGACAAAGCCTTCCACCTTTACGAAACCTTCGGCCTGCCACTCGACTTCATGATGGACGCAGCCCGCGATCAAGGCATCCACTTCGATCTCGAAGGCTTCGAAAAAGCACGCGCCGAAGAACAAGCCCGTGCACGCGCCTCATGGAAAGGCGGCGCGAAGCAATCGGCCAGCCCTGTGTTTCGTGAGCTGCCGAAGACCGTCTTCGAAGGCTACCGCCAACTCAAAGCCGAGGGCGCAGAAGTGCTCGCCATTATTAAGGATGGACAGGGCGTGCAAGCGGCAAATCCTGGCGACGCTGTCGAAATCGTGCTCGACCACACGAGCTTCTACGCCGACTCCGGCGGTCAGATCGGCGACACCGGCTGGCTCTACTCCGACGATCACAATTCCGTCGTCGCCGACGTAAGCGGATGCACCAAGCCGGTACAGGGCGTCTTCGCGCACAAGGCAATCCTTCGTCAGCCGATAAAGCTCGGCGATAAAGTCGATACGGTCGTCGATGGCAACTTTCGCAACGCCACTCGGCGCAATCACACCGGCACGCATTTGCTGCACGCCGCGTTGCGCGAAGTGCTCGGTACACACGTCAAGCAGGCCGGCTCACTGGTCGAACCGAATCGCCTGCGCTTCGACTTCTCGCACTTCACGTCCATTGCCGATGAAGAATTGCAGGGCATTGAAAACATCATCAACAAAGAGGTGCTTGGAAACACGCGCGTCGAAACCATCGAAGACGTGCCGATCGATGTCGCCATCAACGAGTATCACGCGATGGCGCTCTTCGGCGAAAAGTACGGCGAGAAAGTCCGCGTAGTAAAGATCGGCGACTTTTCGACCGAGCTCTGCGGTGGCACGCACACCGGAGCCACCGGTGAGATCGGCGTCGTCAAGCTCCTCGGCGAAGGCAGCGTGTCATCGGGCGTGCGGCGCGTGGAAGCCGTCACCGGACTTGGCGCGCTCAACGAATTCCGTCGCGGATTTGAAGTTGCGCAGCTTGCCTCGCAACTTGCTTCGAACGCCGAGCTATCGCCAGCCGACGCGCTGAAGCACAAACTCAACGCGCAGGATGAAGAACTGAAGAAGCTGCGTCGCGAGCTCGAACAGATTCGTATGAAGTCCGCAGCCTCTGCGACATCCAATGCCACGGATCAGGCCATCGAAGTGAAAGGCATCAAGGTATTGGCCCAGCGCGTTGATTCACTCGATCGCGGACAGATGCGCACCATTGTCGACAACCTGCGCAATAAGCTTGGCTCGGGCGTCGTCGTCCTCGGGTCGGCGCAGGAAGAAGGCAAGGTCGCGCTCATCGTTGGCGTCACCAAAGACCTCACCGGCAAAGTGCAGGCAGGAAAGATCGTCGGACAAATTGCGAAGCTCGTCGGCGGCTCCGGCGGCGGACCTCCCGATATGGCCGAAGCCGGCGGCAAAGATGCCGGTCAACTAGACGCTGCGTTAAAGAGCGCTCCGCAAGTCGTAGAAGAGTTAGCCGGATAAGTGAAGCGCGCGCAGAGTCATTCTGAGCGCGCACTCCGCGTAGCCAGTCCTGAGCGGAGCCGAAGGAAAGAATCCATACGATGCACCGGTTGCCGCAATGCAAGCGCCTTTCTGCTGAAAAGTTTTTAGAAAGACGATGACGTGGCAACCACGAAGGTCTGTGGATTCTTCACCCAACTCCGCATGACATCTTGAATCCATGCAAGCACTTGGCAACGTGCGGCTTTGCTCATTTCGGGTTCCATACCAGTTTCCTCCCATTAATTTCGCGTTTCCTGCGTTGTAACCCCTCGCCCCGCCACCTATAATCAAAGTGTCTCTGGCGTGCTGCCTCTGAATTTGTCTATGCCCCTTTCCTACCGCTCCGGAGGACGCACGCTGATTTTGCGCTCAACCCTTTGCGCGCTTTTTCTCGCTCTATCTTTTTCTGCAGTCAGAGCAGCGCAGCATCAGCCGCTTTCTCCATTCGACAAAGCACAGCGTCTGCGCGAAGGCCTCGAAGGCCGTTCGGAGCAGCAGCGCACCCGTCGCGATTATGAGCGCGTGCTCGCTGCTTACCGCGCCGTGTATCACAGCGATCCGGGATCGTCGAAAGCCGACGCCAGCATCTCCGCTGTCGCTGATCTGCTTGCCGAACAAGGCCGCATCTTTCAGGATGAGAAGTCGCTGCACGATGCCATCGGCCAGTACGAGTTTCTGCGCAAGCAATATCCGGCAAGCCGCTATCGCTACAGCGCCTTGCTCACCGAGGGCGAAATCTATCGCCGTGATCTTGAAGACCGCGATCAGGCGAAGTCCACATTTCAGCAGTTCCTCAAGCTGTACCCTCAGAACCCTCTTGCCGATGAGGCGCGGCAGGAGCTGAAAAATATCCGCACCGAAGAGACGGCCGAGAAACACGGCAAGCGGCCTGGACACCGAACACCGGCACCTGTCGTCGAAGCGCAAGCTGCACCTGCTCTAACCACGCCGGCCACTTCCGTGACCTCATCACGGCACAAGACCGCAGCCGCTGAACCGGTATTTCCACCGGCACCGCAACAGTCGCAGTCGCAACCAACACAACAGTCCTTATCCATACAACAGTCACAGGTACAGGAGCGCAAACCACAGCCGGCTATAGTTGCCGCGGCACAGCCATCCGGGCAAGAGCCGCCTTCCAATGGGAGCAAACTCAGCGAGGCCGCGATGAACGCGCCGCCACCGCCGCCGCGAAAGGGAAAGCTGCCGCTCGTCACCGGCCTTCGTCACTGGTCGACACCCATTTATACGCGTGTCGCCATCGATCTTCAGGACGAGGTGCAATATGAGGCATCGCGGGTGCCTGGGCCGGATCGCATCTTCTTCGATCTGCATGGTGTAAAACTTTCTCCCGAGCTGATCGGTAAATCTGAGGAAGTCACCGACGATGGCTTTCTCAAACGCATTCGGGTCGCGCAATTCTCCAACGACGTGACGCGCGTTGTGCTCGATGTCAGCGATGTCAGTGAGTATTCGGCGTTTCTGTTGCCGAATCCCTGGCGGCTCATCATTGATGTGCACGGGAAAAAACCAGGCACGCCTCCGGCTCCGTCCATGATTGCAACGCAACACCCACAGACCGCGCCAACACAAACGGCAGCAGTCACTGGTTCCGGCGCTCTCGCAGCAGCCACAACACCGACGATGCAGAATCCGCCGCGCAGAACACAGCGTCCGGCACAAATTGCCACGAATTCAACACAACCATCGTCCACGCCTGTGCAAGCACAGCAGCCTCCGCCTGTAACCAATTCCGAAACGGCCACTGCCACCGGCTCGACCATCAAAGACATTGCCGCACTCGACCGCCAGCCAAACCGGGTAAAGGCGACAAAACATCCAACAACGGCTCCTGTCGTTCAATCGGTCTCAGGAACTTCGCCTGAACCACAGCCAAACGAACTCGAAGCACTCAATCAGCCAGCGCCGCCAGATTCTGCCGCACCGTCGAAAAGAAGCGCCAGCAAAAACATCGCACCCGCAGAGGCAGACGCCGCACCCGTCCATGCGGCGTCGCCCACTGCCACCGGCGAACGTTCGATGGTGCGCGCTCTCGGTCTGAAGATTGGCCGCATCGTGGTCGACGCCGGACACGGCGGTCATGACTCCGGAACGCTCGGTCCGGGGGGCATCGAAGAAAAAGATGTAGTTCTCGATGTGGCCTTGCGGCTGGGCAAGCTGCTGAAACAGCGTCTCGGCGCGGACGTGATCTACACGCGCGATGACGATACCTTTATCCCGCTCGAAACGCGCACCGCGATTGCAAATAAGGCGCAGGCCGACCTCTTCATCTCCGTGCACGCCAACTCCAGTTCAGACCCATCGGCGCGCGGCGTAGAAACGTATTATTTGAACTTCACCACTTCAGCCGACGCGCTCGAAGTAGCGGCGCGCGAAAATGCCGTCTCCGATCAATCCATCCATCAACTCTCAGATCTTGTGAAGAAGATCACGCTGCAGGACAAGATCAGCGAGTCGCGTGAGTTCGCATTCGATGTGCAGCAAAGCCTTTATTCCGGACTCGAAGACGGCAATGCGGGTCTGAAAGATCGCGGCGTGAAAAAAGCGCCGTTCGTTGTGCTCATCGGCGCGAACATGCCGTCGATTCTCGCCGAGATCTCTTTCCTCACCAACCCTGATGACGCGCACGAGCTGCGCGATCCCGAGTACCGCGAGCGCATTGCGGAATCGCTCTATCGCGGGGTTTCGCGTTACGTCAGCAGCCTGAGCGGCGTACGCATCGCGCAGACCAACGCGCACACATCAGGCAATTAGACCCTTTCTTCTACGAATTACAGTTCGTCATTCTGAGCGGAGAAACCCGGAACCTGTCCCATCCGTCGAATCGAGCCCTCTCGGTTTCTGCATACAATTGCCCACGGTGGTAGTCTCAACAACAAGCCGTTATGTTGCACCGCCTGCTTCGCATCGCACTCGTCACTGTCGTCTCCACCTCGCTTTACGCGTCCAAAGCTCCCGCTCCGCTGGCGCAGCCCCCTTTGCTTCCGACTGATTTTGCAGGGTGGCATCAGGTTTCTACCGCACAGCAAAGCGCTGTGCCTGAAGCAGCTGACCAGGCGAATGCTCCCGTTTTTACGCGAATACGGATTTACGCAATTTGCTTCCGCGAACTACACGCAGCCCGACAATAAGTTGAATCTTCGCGCGATCAAGTTCCAGGACGCGACCGGCGCATACGGCACCTTCACCTTTTACCGCCGCCCCGGCATGCAGAAAGAAGATATCGGCCAGGGCGCAGCATTCGATGGCGCGCACGTTCTCTTCTGGACAGGAGCGACGCTGATCGACGCAACCTTTGATCACCTCGGTGCCATGTCTGCCGCGGAGCTGCGCGAGCTCGCCGACGATCTGCCCAAAATTGGCGGCCCAAGCTCCGTTGCGCCGCCGCTTCCAAAATATCTGCCCACTGCATCACTTGATCCCGGCAGCGTGCGTTACACAGTCGGACCGGTAGCCTATGCGCGCAGCGGTGGAGTTCTGCCTCCCGGAATCATTAACTTCGATCGAGACGCAGAGGCTGTCATGGCGAGCTACTCCACACAAAACGGTGACGGTGCGTTGACGCTGCTCATGTATCCCACACCGCAAATCGCGATCAATCGTGAGCAGGCGATTCAGGCGCTGCTCAAGGCTGGCAATTCGCCCGAGGCCGCATGGCCGCAGCCTCTGGTGGATAGTTCCTCCGTCAGCCTGCTCGTTCGCCGCAGCGGACCAGTCATTGCCATCACCAGCGGAGGCTTCTCGGTTGATGAAGCGCGCAAGCTCCTGCGCTCGATCAACTACACTGCCGACATCACCTGGAACCATCCCGAAGGATATGTCAGCGAAGCATCCAAGACGGCGCGGCTCCTGTTGGGCATCGCTTATCTCACAGGAATTCTCGGCAGCGCGGCGATTATTCTCGGGTTGTTTTTCGGCGGAGGACGCGCTTTGATCCGCCGCATGCGCGGGAAGCCCATTTCTACGCTAAACGACGAGGACTTTATCAGTCTGAAGCTGAAGTAGGGGTCTACCGCATGGGATCACACTGGCGCTTCCTGCATCAAAACAGGTGCATTATGCTGCCAAGCATAAGCTAAATAATCACTTACACGAGATAAATCCGACATGTTGACGAACAAAAGGCGAAGCTGATCTTTCCGCACCCGATAAGAACATGATTTCGTAATATATTAGTTTTCAATCGCTTACAGTTGTAGGGATTTTGCCTTGACACCCCTCCGGTGCACCCATAGTATTTCGCCAGAAAGTTCTGATGGTTTTGCCTCCGTTGGAACTATTCTCCCTAAAGAAAGAAGCCGCCCTGTTGCCGGGCGGCTTCTTTCATCTCTGAAGCACTCCAAAACCTGGTTTCTTCAGTGATTCCTCTTGATCGTTTTTTGTCGAGGCCGAAGCTCTCGCCTACCAATCGTCCCTCCATTTCGCTATCGTGGAGTCAGCTTCCCATGCACAAGGAGCTTGCATGTATATTCCGAAGGCCAATGAAGAGACGCGCACTCCGGTTCTCCATGAGTTGATCCGCTCGCAGCCCTTTGCTTCGCTGGTCACGTTTGGGGGGTCCGGTTTGTTTGCGTCACATGTGCCTATGATTCTTGAAACGCAGGGGATTCCTGATGACCAGGCTGCGCCGCTTGGGGTTCTCAAATGTCATGTCTCGCGGGCGAATACTCAGTGGAAGGATTTTGCTCCGGATGTTGAGGCGCTTGCCATCTTCTCCGGGGCGCAGCACTACATCTCTCCCTCGTGGTATGAGGAAAAGCACGCGACCGGCAAAGTGGTTCCGACGTGGAACTACGTCGCTGTCCATGCCTATGGCTCTCTGAGAGTGCTGGACGATGCCGACTGGCTGCGGGCGCATGTCGAGAGCCTGACTACCATCCATGAAGCCGCTTCCCCCGAGCCGTGGGCGGTGAGCGATGCTCCGGCGGATTATATTGCGTCGATCATCAAGGGGATTGTGGGGCTTGAGATGCGGATTACGCGGCTCGAGGGGAAATGGAAGCTTAGCCAGAATCGGTCAGAGGAAGATCGTCGTGGCGTGGTGGAGGGGCTGGATGCGCTTGGCACAGCGAGTGGTGACGAGATGAAGCGATTGGTGGTGGATACGTTGGATGGGTGTCGCTCAGATTCTTCCTCTCTTTGATCGTCAGAATGACGCTTCTATCTCCATTGTGGGTCTACACCTGAACGAGATGCGGCGGACGTGCTAGACTCACCCGTTCACTATGAGCTACGAAAATATCCTTGTTGAAATTCGCGAGCCGGTCGCTGTTCTTACCCTGAACCGTCCCAAAGTTCTCAATGCGCTGAATGCTGCTACTTTTCATGAGCTGAACAAGGCGCTGGCAGAGCTGATTGCCAATCCTGCGGTTCGCGCCATTCTGCTTACCGGTTCTGGGGAAAAGGCCTTTGCTGCCGGGGCTGATATTCAGGAGCTTGCCCAGGTTTCAGCGATGGATGGGCAGGCACTGGCGCTAAACGGGCAACGCCTATTTGACCGCATTGAGAGCTGCGGCAAGCCAGTGATTGCCTGCGTGAACGGCTTTGCGCTGGGCGGAGGGTGTGAGCTGGCTCTGGCCTGTACATTTCGTATCGCGAGCGAGACGGCGAAGTTTGGACAGCCGGAGGTGAAGCTTGGCCTGCTGCCCGGTTATGGCGGATCGCAGCGGTTGCCGCGTCTAGTGGGCAAGGGCGCGGCGCTCAAGCTGCTGCTTACGGGCGAGATGATTCCGGCGCTCGAGGCGCTGCGGATTGGGTTGGTGGAAGAAGTCGTCGCGCCCGATCAGCTGCTGGCCCGAGGCGAGCAGATTGCGCGGACGATTGCGACGCAGGCTCCGCTGGCGGTGGAAAAGTGCCTGGAGGCGGTGCATGCGGGGTACGATCTGCCGCTGCGGCAGGCGCTCGATCTGGAGGCGTCGCTGTTTGGGTTGTGCTGTGCGACGGAAGATAAGGCGGAGGGGACGAAGGCGTTTTTGGAGAAGCGGCCAGCGGTTTGGAAGGGCCGCTGACGGTGAGGTCTCTGAAATGCGCGGCATAATAAGCGCGTGGACGGTTGCCAGTTCGGAGAAAAAGCAGATCCTACCCCTCCTCTTCATTGCACTCAGGATCAGGGGCAGGATGACAGCTTTTGTTATTTCGGGTCGCTGAGGAGGCCTTCGATAGATTTCGTTGTGGGGAAAGAAACCGCAGGTCCCTCCACTCCGCTGCGCTTCGGTCGGGATGACAATTTCAGGGAGGGAGTGTTGCGGAATCAGTTTCGCTGGTGGGTGACGGGGCATCATTTTTGCTGGACAGATGCGTGAACTTGATATTCTGCCATGTGGTGCACGGGAACGCATGACGCTTAGAACTACCTCCTACAGACTTGGATACACTCTTCTTCTACTGGCTACGCTGACTGGATGCGGGCACGGCGACTCTTCTGAGGCCAGTGCTCCTGACGCTGCGGCACAGGCCCGGCAGCAGGCGCAGGCTGCCACAAAAAAAGTGGATGATGCGCGGCAGGAGTTGGAGCAGATTCCGCCGCCGGCCAAGAGCCGCTACATGACGATTCACACGAAGGAAAGCTGGAACAATCCTTTTCTGGTGGTGAGCGGGACGAATGTGACGCTGCGCGTGATCTCGCCGGATCAGACGCACAGCGCTGCTCTGCCGAGCGCAATGCTGAAGCCCGCCAAGGCAAGGCAGCAGGAGCTGGAGCTGCGCCTCTCCGATCTCACCGATGCGCTCAGCGCGCTTCCCGAGGAAGACTGGCCTTATGGACGGGTGATTGCCGTCGAGGAAGACCCGGCGGAGACGCGCGCCAACCGCCGGCAGGTTCGTCAGAATGTCGAGTCGACGATGCAGGTGCTGAATAATCTGGGAGTGGTGATCTACGAGTGGCCGACGAACGGCCTGCCTCGCTAATCTACACGATTTTGAGAGCGAAAGATTCGCGGCGGAAGCTGCGTGCCGCGGCCTTGGAAGACCGGTGGACGATGCTCAGCTTTTCGCGGTCGAGGATTTTGCGCTGCTGTCCGCGCGCATGGTTGGCCCAGGGACCGATGGGGTCGAGCTTGAGGTAGGCGGTCCAGTGGCGGAGCGCTTTGCGGCGCTGCCCGGTGCGTTCAAAGGCCAGCGCCAGGTTGTAATGCGCGTCGGCGTAGCTGGGAACGAGGCGGATGGCTGTGCGGTAGGCTTCGATGGCCTCGGGCAGCATCTGCAACTCGTCAAGCACATTGCCAAGATCGAAGAAGGCGAGCGCATAGTCGGGGTCGGCAGCGGCGGCTTGGCGGTAGAGGCGTTCTGCCTCAATAAAATGCCGCTGGTTGTAGTGGATGGTGCCGAGATTAATGCAGGCAGGCGCGTGCGAGGGATCGAGTTCGAGGATCTCCGTGTAGAGATTGCCAGCTTCCGGGATCTTGCCGCTCTCTTCATAGCGGACGGCTTCGAGAAAGAGATTGTTGGTCCGGACTTCACGCTGCACGGGGTTGAGAACCGTCGATCCGAAGACGGAGGGGTTGCGGCTGGCGCCGGCATCGAAATCGAAGACAAGCTGGCGAGTGATAGGGTCCACGGCCGTGCCGGAATGGCGGAAAATCAGATGCGAACCTTGCCTCGCTGTACCGGCTTCAAGCAACGGATTCGTCATGCCGGATACGGAGCGCATGGCGATGACCGAGGCGGAAATTCTGGCCGCGGAGAGGCGAGTGGCACGCAGATCGCGCAGTTTGCGCAATTGCACCAAATCTTGAAAGCTGTAGGACTCGGAAGGAGAAATGAGCCCGCTGCGCTCCCATCCGCGCAGTTGTCTGGGATGGATGCGCAAGATACGCAGTACGTCCTGACGGCTATATGGGGTCACAGGGCGAACCGTTGCTCCTCGGGGTCTTTTTGTGCCATCATCGGCACCCACCCCTGTCTCTTGAGCCGATTATGCGCATCGCGAGGTAAAGGCACAAGGGGCTATATGTGAAAATCCGTGGATAAGTGGTATTTAATTGGATGCGGGATGGAATTTCTGTGGAAAGAGTAGCGCATTGCGCGAGGGGCAGGCTCAATGCTAACCCTGGAGCCGACGACCGGACTTGAACCGGTGACCTGCCGATTACGAATCGGCTGCTCTACCAACTGAGCTACGTCGGCCTATTATTCAGTTTGTTTAGTTTACCAAAGCACTGGGCTTCGGCGGCGGCACACTCAAGTTGCCCGCATCGAATCCCGGACATCCCCGTGAGATTCCGGCGATGTACCTGCCATCTCTTTGATTTTAACCCACGCGAACGGAGTATGTGTTCGATGATACGTTCGGAAAGATTAAACGAGATCAGAGCTCCCACGAGTCTGGGGAAACCCTGCAACTCCATGACCGCTTTGACCATTTTCTAGCTCACTTTCGGAGAGACTAACCCCCGACTACCCATTCTGGAGCCGCTGCCTTATTCTAAATTCCGGGTTCCAGATGAGTAGAGACCGTTGGATGGACAGGAAGATCAAGTTTGTTCTGGTCGCCTTGTTTCCTCTTTTTCACGCTGCCGCGTCCTTTTCCCAGACCGCTATACAACAAAACCAAACGCAACCAGCCCCTCGGGCAAGAGTCATTGTTTTTGTGCATGGCCTTCACGGGAGCCGCGAGTCCTGGCGAGCCTCGAATGGCGCCTATTGGCCGGATATGGTTCGGACGGACCCGCGCTTCGCCTATTCCGACGTTGAAGTCGCGGAGTATCCCACGCCTGCGTCGAATGGCAGGATGTCCAGTGTGCAGCTGGCCGACATCCTTTGGACCCGCCTCAAGCAGGACCACGTCTGGGAGCATCGCGAAGTAGTTTTCATCGCGCATAGCCTGGGCGGCATTCTCGTCGAAGAAATGCTGTTGAGACATCCGGCAGATGCAGCGAGAGTCAGGTTCATCGTGTCGTATGGAACCCCGCACGAGGGCTCGCCAATCGCCCGGATCGCTTCCATCTATGACAGAGATCCGCTCCTCAATGATCTCAGCGATGCCAGCAATAACGCCTTCCTGACGCAGTTGGAAAACAACTGGCGAGGGCACGATTCCGTGAATGGCATTCATCGATTCTGCGCTTATGAATCCCAAGACACGACGCCGGAAAACGGATTTGGCCGCTACCTCAAGACCCATGCCCGCGTGGTCAGCTACTTCAGCGCGACCTATGGATGCGATGTGACCACACCGCCGCAGGAGATCCGTGCTGATCATCTGCACATGGTCCGGCCTCTCGATCGAACATCGAGTGCCTATGACTTTTTCTACCGCGTGTATCGCGACAATCCAATCCTTGAAGAACGGCTAGTCACTCGCGAGAATGTGATTGCGGGCCTGGAAGCAGGATGTGATCGAAGCAACGCGAATCCTGACTTGCAAGTCCCGATCGCTCTCGATAGAGCGATGCAGGAAAAAGCGGTTGCGGCGACTGCTTCCTTAATCAATACCGTGGACCTCCGGGATGTGAATCCGAATCCACCGGTCGTCACCAGGATCGATTCGGACGGCGTGGCCCATGTCAATTACAGCTTTAGCGGGCCAGGCAAGAAGCTCTTCGTCTGCCTCGGGACTGCTCACGCATCCTTGAAGGTTCAATTTTCTATCGACCAACAAGTACCGATTCGCGAGCCGCAAAATTGATCCTGGATTTGGGCCGGGACTAGTTGGCAACACACCGGTCTGATCTGGCACCTGTAGGAATGAACAAAGACGGGTGGAAGGCTGGCATGCCATGAAACGCACTGCCAGCCCTCCATATGTGCTTACTTAGCCTCGTTCTTGCTCGCGGGTAGGCAAGGCGTCAGAACTCATTGCCTCGCCACCCGATTCAGGCATTGTCTGTTCGCGCCAAACCCGGATGACGTCTAAGAGTTCGGGACGAGAGAACTTGGTGAGCTTAGTGATTGGCTCTCCCGCTTTTGCATTCATTGGACGAACCACCGTCGCTTCATTTACACCAGGACGGATGCGGAGGAAAACTCCGTGTTGTCGCTTTGGTCCTGGAAGGGGTGGTGTCGAAGCCATTCGCAACTCACCGGCTGGTCTCATATGTGGCACTGCGTAGACTGCGCAGTTACCGTCCTTGAGTAACTCTCGTACTACATCTTTCACTAACTCAGACTGATTGGCATTGAATTCAATACCATGTACATTCGGCATCGAAGCATACCTCCGCTATAGTCCGATCCTATATCTCAACCGCTAAAGAAGATGTAAAGTGCTAGCTTGTAACATTTGCAATGCATAGGTTTCCGGGCGCTTGTGGTTTTGATCGTGCAAACTTTCTCGTAAATGCGACCTTACTGCCAGAAGTGATACGAATGAAGGCCCCACTGGCTGAAGCACCTACCAGAAATCAACAGTATTGGGCTGCGTTATATAGATCCAACCGGATGCTGATATGCAAAGGATTCACCTAGCCAAGGGGGCACAATTGGCCTACGGAGAGAATGCGTATCTATCCCAGTATTGGTTGAGCTACTTATTGTCGCGAAAACAATAACCAAAATAGTTATGGGTGATCAGATAATTCGGCCGAGAAGGACTATCCTCGAGCTTTTTACGCAAAGCACTGATGATGACACGTAAGTGTTCCCGGTGCTGCTTCGACTCCTGACCCCAGAGTGAGGCAAGCAGTGCTGCATAGGTAACGGGCGTCCCGGCCTGCTGCATTAACACCTGAAGGGTACGAAACTCAATAGGCGTCAACGACACTTCAGAGCCCGATTTTTCGACTCGACGCCTGGCCGAATCGAGCACGATGTCACCTACCGCAAAACGCTCGGTTATGCCAACAGTTGGCGCGTGAAGGCGTCGGATCGCTGACCGAAGCCGCGCACTGAGTTCACGTTCTGAAATTGGCCGGATCATGTAATCGTCAGCCCCAGCCTCAAGAGCTTCCACCTTGTTTTCCAGGCAGTCACATGCGCTAAGGATCAGAATCGGAAGACGGGGATAGATGCCACGAAGCTGATTGCAAACCGCAATGCCGGCCGCTCCGAACACGGGGAAATCCAGAAGAATCGCCTCGTAGTTGACCATGCGTAGACGTGTCATTGCGATTTCACTGTCTGGCGCTTCTCCCACCTCAAATCCAAGTACTTCAAGGGTTCGGCGGAGATCAGAACGTAGAGACGGTTCCTCCACTGCGATAAGAACTCTTTCCGGACCGCTGCTCATTTCACTTCGCTCACTAATAGACTGGTTCGTCCAGGTAGCCAACCTATCGAGAGTGGGATAGGTCGGCCACCGGGTTTTCTGGTCTGAAAGACGTTAGAAGTCGAGACGAAGTGCCACTTGACCGGTACGGTTTCCAGCGTTGTTTGCGGTCTGCACCGAAGTCAGCACGCCAAACGTGCTGGGATTGCTAACGTCGGTGGCCGGGATGGCAAAGTTCGCGCTGTTGATAACGTTGGTGAATGTGGATTCAAAGCGCATCCGCACACCTTCGCTGAGGTTGAATACCTTGGCCATGCCAGCCGCGACCGCGACGGTTCCTGGGCCTTCCAGAGAACCAACCGCAGCATTGCCGGTCTGACCGAGAGGCGTATTGGTAGTGAAGGCATTGACGTTGAAGTAGTTCGCAGCACTGCGGTGCTCAGGGGTAGTCGAAACACCTGGGACCCGGTCCGGCCGTGCGGTCGTCCCGCGTTGTGAAATGCCGACGCCTGACGTATCGTTGCTTGGACTCATTGTTGGCGTTAACCATGGACCCGTCTGTAGGAGCGAGATGGTGTTCAGATTCCAGCCACCGGCAACCGCGTTCAAGAAACGGTTGTTGCTGTTCCACGCGCGACCTCGACCAAACGGGAGTTCGTAGGTTCCAGTCACCAGTAGTCGCTGACGCGGTGTACCTTCCACGTTGCCGCGGAGAGCATTCACGTGGAATCGGTCCGAGACCGCGAAGCCGTAGTAACTCTCGATAGCGAAAGAGGTCGGAGCATCTCCCTGCACATCACTCAGACTCTTCGTCCAGCTATAGTCGCCCTGGAAGGTCAAGCCGTGGGAAAGGCGATGCGTAACTCCAGCCTGTAAGGAGTGATACGAAGTAGAACCGATGTTTGTGGATTGAAAAATTTCCGACCAATTCTGGAATGGCGCGCGAGGGTCAACCCAGCCGCCGCCTGGGACGTTATAGCCCTGAGTGTTCTCAGGAATCTGGTTCAGATCGATGGTTACATTCTGCCGGTGCCCTTCCATCCCAACATAGCTGACATGCGCAGCTGTAGAGGAAGTAATCTCGTGTTCCACAGTAAGGTTCCACTGGATCACTTGCGGGTCGCGATAGTTGGGATCATCGCCCTGTTCCAATTCGCCGCCGCCCAATTGCACGGATTGACTTGGTGTCGAAGCCATCGGAAATTGGAACTGCGGCGCGCCGTTGTTGTTGTTCTGGTAAGTATGAACAGCGGCTGTCGGGTTGCTGGACATATTGAATGCGAGCGGTCCAAGATTGGTTACAGTAAAGACACCGAAACCAGCACGAACCACGGTCTTGTTGTCCGAAAAAGGGCGGTAAGCAATGCCTATGCGCGGATCGAAATTGTACTTATAGTTCTGCCGCAAGCTCTGCGGCATATGGGCCTGGCTTGCCGTTTCAAAGTTAGAGCATGGCAGATTCATGTTGCGATCAGGGAGCGAGCACGAGTTGAACGATTGCAGGAATGCCGGAACCGCACCCATCCCATTCGCCAGCCGATCCGGAATGATCACTGTGTTTGTGGCGGGGTCAAAGTTCGCCATATTGCCAATCGCATCCTGGAAGCCGGGAAGATACTCGTAGCGCAGTCCGACATTCACAGTCAGATGATTGTTGACCTCCCACTGATCCTCACCATAGAAGCCATATTGGTGCGCGGTTCCGTCGTCGCGTGGTCCGGTGACGGCGAAGTAGGTGGTGTTGGGTAGACCAAGCAGCAGATCGCCGAAGGAACTGCCAGTAAAGATGCCCTGGTTGAACGTAAAGAGGCCGAAGTCATCGGAGGCAGTCTCAAGCGATGGGGTGATGTAATTGACGATGCGATAATCTATGCCCGCGCGGAGGGTATGACGACCCCTGGTAAAGGTGATATTGTCCGTCAACTGTTTCGTATTCGACTGAAGCACGCCAGTAATATCCCGGCCAATGGTGGAGAACCCTGTTCCGTCGGAGAAGTTAATACTTGGGAAGCCCCCTTGTGTGGGGTGGTTAGTGGTATTGATCTGTCCGGCTGCGGAACCCGTCGAGAATCCCAATCCATTCAGTGCCTGCGCGCCCTGAATGGGGAAGTCCGGATTGATCAGCGAATGGGTGAAGCCAAAGCGAAACTCGTTGACGATCCTTGGCGAAATGGAATAGTTGTGCGAAACCAGGAAGCTGCGGTCATGCTCCACATCGGCATCATTCGGCAGCAATTGGTTGAACGTATTAGTCAGAAGATTCTTCCAGCTAAAGCGCGCATAAATCTGCTGCTTGCTGTTGATGTTCTGGTCGATGCGTACATCGAAGCCATTGCTGTTCCCGGGAATTGGAACCAGCGCCTGATAGTTATAACCTAGAGTGGCGCTATTGAGGCCCGGTGTGGGCAGTGGATAGTAGTTGTTCAAGAGCGCTGTAGCAACCGGGTTGATGCATTGAGTGGGAATCGTGTTATTCGTGAACTGGCCTCCCGAACATGCTGAGCCTGCGGGATTGGTAAGCATGCCGCTTGCATTCGCGATAGGAAGGCCATTCAGATTTCCGGCGCGCTGTGCAGCAGTAGGAACCAGCAGGAACTCGGGTGTGGAAGTGCTCCTGCGATTGCCTTCATAGTCAAAGAAGAAAAATGTTTTATCTTTGCCCTGATAGAGGTGCGGAATCGTGACGGGACCACCGAGACTGCCGCCAAAGTCGTTATAACGCTTTGGAGCTTTCGTGCCGAATCCGTAGACATCCGCATCCAGCGCATCGTTCTGCAAATACTCAAACAAGCTGCCGTGGAAAACGTTCGAACCGCCCTTAGTGGTAAAGGTAACGTCCCCCACCTGGGCAAACTCCGCGCTGTTATTGAAATCGGTGGCCTTGACTTCCGCGATATTTTCCATCGACGGATAGGCGTTCTTCAATGCGCCGTTGTGGAAAACATCGGCGGTAGAAACACCATCGACAGAATAGTTCACCATGTTCGCCGTGGCGCCAGCCAGTGCAATGTTCCCCTGGTTGTCCTGGACCACGTTCGGCAAAAGAGAAAGTGACGACAACGGGCTGGAAGTGGAGGCGCGGGAATTCAACGGCAACTGAACCATGGCCGCATTGTCTTTCGAGGCATCCAGCGTGGCCTTGTCCGTGCTGATCATCGTGGCTGTAGCCGAGACCTCAACGGTCTGCTGTTGACTCTGCACATTCATCACCACGTTCACACGCGCGGTCTGGCGCGGCGCCAGATCAAAAGCAGCGACATGTGCATCAGCAAAGCCAGTAACCTGGGAAGCAACGGAATACCGTCCCGGTTTGAGGTTTACAAATTGAAAGTCTCCGGTAGAGCTCGAAGTCGTTACCCGGTCACTGTTGTCATCCTGGCTGTGCAGCGTCACCGCTGCGCCAGGCACTACTGCATTCGTTGCATCCTGCACTGTCCCCACAACACTTCCGAAGGTAGACTGGGCATGAGCTGATGCGGCAAATACAGCCACGAACAACACCGCAGCCCAGATCACTTTCGTAGTGCTAAAAATTTTACATACGTTCATTTTCTATACTCCTTGCGCGGGTAAGCGAGAGCTGCCCGCAAATTAAGGATAGGAACGTATAAGTGGAGAAGGCATATGTGCGAGATAGAGAAAACGTGTGAAATATCTAAAGAAGTCGTAAGTCAGAAAGCAAATGCGGAAGAAGGATTGTCGAGTCTTTCGATTGATACGTTTTCGATAGATTCACAATTCGCAAAAGGGCTGAAATGGAAACTTCAGACTGAGGTAGTAAAGTCCTCGGCAACTGGGCCGCAAAAACGATAGCCTACTCTGGGCTCAGTCAAAATGTACTCTGGTCTGGCTGGATCGGCTTCGATCTTTTTCCTCAAAGTTTTGACATAACTTCTCAAATAGTGCGACTCATTACCGTAGTTAGGTCCCCAGATCGTGCGCAGCAGTGTGGTGTGAGCCACAGGGCGGCCTTGATTCTTCATCAGGAAGGCTAGTAGTTCAAACTCTTTAGGAGTAAGGTGTAACGCCTCACCCGCTCGCCATACTGAATGTCCTTGAAGATCCATCTGGAGGTCTCCAGCTTTTAGTACTTCCGGTTCTTCCTCTTTTTCGGTTTGAATGCGGCGCTGGATCGCATGGAGTCGTGCGATCAATTCGCGCAACCCAAACGGTTTGGTCAGATAGTCATCGGCTCCGGCATCAAGTGCAGCTACTCGATCTTGCTCCGCGTCGCGTACCGAGAGGACGACGATACCGATGCGCGCGTTGATGGAGCGAATCATTCTGCAGGTAGTCATGCCGCCCATTCCTGGCATATTCAGATCCAGCAAAGCAAAATGAAAGGCGGAGTGCGAGAGCATATCCACAGCATCTCCACCGCTGCAGGCTTCTTCCACGCGATGACCGCCGACAGTGAGCGATTTGCGCAACGTCTTGCGGAATGTGGGCTCATCATCGACAACTAATATGTTCCAAGTCGGCAAAGACATCTTTCAGTATTCCTTTGCTGAGATAGGTATGGTGATACAGAAGATCGATCCATCTTCGTTTGAACCTTCAAGGGCGAGCGTGCCACCGTGCGCGAGGGCAATTCTGCGTGCGATATCCAGACCGAGTCCTGTGCCTGGTGCAGAATCGCGCAACTGCTTTCCCCGGTAGAAACGGTCGAATATTTTCGACTGTTCTTCTGTCGGGATATGACTTGGGTTCCGGACACGAATGGCAACCGAACCTTCAGTCACCCGCGTGCTCACTTCAACCTCGGACCCAGGTCGCGAATACTTGCAGGCATTCTCGATCAGTTGTTCCAGCGCCAGATGCAGCAACTCCGGATCGGCTTCAACCCCGGCAAGATTGCCGTTATGAATAAGTGAGAGCTTGTGATCGGCGAAATGCTGGGACTTGAGGTTGATTTCTTTGGCAATAAGGCGTGCAACGTCCACTTGTTGCAGGCGCGGTCGCACTTCCTCGCGATCGAGCGTGGCCGTGCGCAAAAGGCGGGTTGTCAGACTGCCGAGCCGGGCTGTTTCCGTCTCCACCATATCTACAAATTCCAGATGATCGGAATTGAGACCACCGGTCTCACGCAATCCCCCGATCGCAGCGAGAATGGTGGCCAGCGGCGTCTTGACAGCATGGGCAAGTGCATCAAGCAACATCGTGCGTAGGTGTTCGGCCTGAGCAGCGGCCGCAGTCTGCGCTGCATTGTGAAAGGCTCGCACTCTTTCCAGCATGGCAGTTTCAAGCGCGGACAATGAGTCGGGCGTGAATTCCTGATGATCGGGCCATTCAAAACCAAGCGCTCCGGTGGCTTTGCCTGACCCACGCAGGCAGCGAATGGAGATCCGGCAGAGGGAATCATCGCAATCTTCTCCTGCGAGATAGCCCATGCGGGTCCGCGCTTCCAGATCGTATCGTGGCTCGCCAACGATATGCGAGATTGCCGTCTGATCTTCAAACAGGCAGACAGCCGGCAGTGCGAAGACATCGCGAAACAGCGTAAGCAGTCGCGGTGAGTCAATTTCCTCTGGATTGAGCGCGAGCAATTGCCGCGCCAGTTCATAGAGCCGCTTCATCTCCTTCCGTTGAAGTTCTGCATGCCGTGCTTCACGGCGCACTCGCTTCATCAAATACGTGATGGTCAGAGTCGTTGTCAGAAAGGCGCACAACGCGACGATGTTGATCGGGTCTGCAACTCGTAAGGAGAGAATCGGCGGGGCAAAGAAATAATCGAGCCACGCGACGGCCGCGACAGAAAGAATCGCCGAAGATAGCAGATTGCCGAAAAACGACAATGAAACGACAATAATCAGACAGAGGAAGCTTGCTGTAGCAAGATTCAAGTGAAAAAGATAGCCAGTATAAGTAAGTGCTCCGAGAACGAGGGCACCCAAAATGCTATGTGCAACAGCTCGCCATATTTTTATGCTCCCGCTCTTATTCATCGGTAAGCCTTCGTTCCAACTTCTGTGCGCACTCTGAACCCGTCGGCAACGATCCTGCCTGTTACGGGAGTCGGCGCAGGCACCGGAGGCGTTTCTGTTATCAGGTTACCTAGCGAGACATGAAGGTTTTGTATGTTCCTTATAAGGAATTCATATGGACGCCATAAAGCCATCCGGATACCCGTTGAAGCGGACACGAAATCCCCTTCGCTTCTCTTACCGCATGAGCGAATCGTTCTAAATTTTGAAGAGAAGGCGCTCCAGGAGAGGTCCGAGAGTGAAGACGGGAAGATAGCTCAGTGCCGTTACGATAACCAGGAAAATGATGAGCAAAAAACCGAAGGAAAAGGAGTCGGTTGGCAATGTTCCGATGGAGCGAGGTGCAATTTTCTGCCTTGCGAAAAGACCGGCAAAAACAAGTGCTGGAATGGCCATGCCAAACCGCCCTATCATCATGGCAACTGCCGTCGAGATGTTGTAGAAAGCTGTATTGGCGCTGAGGCCGCCGAAATTCTGCCCATTGTTAGCGAAAGAAGAGGCAAAACCAAAGAAAATCTCTGTAAATCCATGAGGTCCGCTGTTCGTAGCAAGACCAGCAAGCCCAGCTTTCGTTGAGACGGCAATTGCAGTCAGGGTCAGAATCGTGATCGGGCAGGCAAGTGCATATAGCACGACCATCTTGTTTTCGCGTGGCCCAATCTTCTTGCCAAGATATTCGGGTGTGCGGCCGATCATGAGTCCTGCAAGGAATACGGGAATCGCGGCGGTCATGACCATGCTGAAAAGCCCCGTGCCGAGCCCTCCGAAGACGATCTCTCCCAAGAGGAGATTGATCAAGAGAACCAGCCCGCCGAGCGAAGTAAAACTGTCGTCCATTGCATTGAACGATCCGGTCGCGCCATTGGACGTCACAATACCGGTAAGAACCGAGCCACTGATCCCGAACCGCACTTCTTTCCCTTCCATGTTGCCCCCGGACTGAAGCTGACTCTGCCGAGAAGCAACGCCATGGAGCAACGGATTACCATGCTGTTCGCTGAAATGCAAAGCGCCCAGCCCGCAGGTAAAAAGGAAGAGCATTACCCAGTACAGGAGCCAGCCCTGACGCGGCTGGCGCACCATTCTACCAAAAGTGTTAGTCAGCGCCGCCGGCAAAAGCACAATGGATAACATCTCTAGAAAGTTCGTGAGCGGTGTGGGATTTTCATAGGGATGAGCCCCGTTTGCGTTAAAGAAGCCTCCGCCATTTGTCCCGAGATTCTTGATGCTCTCAAGTGCAGCAATCGGCCCTTGCGGTATGACCTGCTTGACTCCTTCAATCGAGGAGGCAGCCAGGTAATGGTGAAAATTCATAGGGACACCCTGCCAGATGAGCAGCATCCCTCCAAGAAATGCACCCGGTAATAGAATCCAAAGCAGGCCGCGAGTGAGATCGACCCAGAAGTTCCCGAGCGTCTCGCTGGCTTCTCGCGCGAGACCCCGTATAAAAGCGATGCCCACCGCCAGCCCAGCGGCCCCGGCCAGAAAGTTCTGTACGCAAAGACCCACCATCTGGCTGAAATAGCTCATGGTGCTTTCGCCCGAGTAAGCCTGCCATGTGGTCGTGGTTGAGAAGCTGATCGCTGTATTGAAGGACAGGTCGGGAGAGAGTGGCGTCGTGTGGTAGTCCGGGAAGAACCAGGGAAGGAAGTGTTGGAACCTGAGAATGGCATAAAGAAACAGCGTGCAGATTAGGCCGAAGACCACGAAACACGTTGCATACTGTCCTGCACTCATCTCGACCGCAGGGTCGATTCCTGCAAGACGATAGATCCATCGCTCCACCCGAATCCATAGGGGATCCATTACAGTTTTTTGCCGGGAAAAGACCCGATCCACATAGCCACCCAGTGGTTTCACAAGAACTGTGACGATCACCACAAATGAAAAATATTGAGCTGCACTATATAGATTCATGATGATGCTGGCATACAAAGATCCACTAAGGCGAACCACGGATAGTGTTTCACTGTACACATAAAGAAGTAATTGCCATGCAGTATTGGATTCGCGTCTGTGCCCATTAGGGATATTGGTGCAATTCGCCCAGATGGTAAGGGGCTCGCTCGTAGCTCAAGGCGTGCCCCTTCAGGATCAATCTGCATTTATATACTAGGACGCGATCTGTTCTAGTAACGGATCAGCATCACAATCAGGAAAGCCAAAAAGAGCGCAAAAAGGAAACCGAATGGGACGAGGACCCCTTCATACAGTCCACTCCATCGATCGCGCTGCTGTATCCCATCCTCTGCACGAATATTTGGTTGATAAGTCGAGGTAATATCTTCTAGTTTCTGGTATTTCATGATGCTTTTCTATGTAACTCCCCTCTGCCCTGTCAGCAGGTGCTGCCAATGGCGGATCAAACATGTAGTTGCACGAGATCTCCTGAGCGTGGCGCCCGCATAAAGTCATCCGAAGCCCTGTCATGAAGGGCGGGCAGTTCTCCAATAGCCATAGCCGTTTCATCGCAGCTATGGCGTCGTGCGCAGCGCAGGCAATCCTTTAATACCTTGTCGCGCAGGGCCTGGTGTTCGACGGCCCGGAAGCGGAAGTGTTCGAAAAAATAAGGAATGCGCGTGAAAAGGCAAACGCATTGGATGCCACTTTCTTCTGCTTGATGGAGGAGGGATCGAACGAGCAGGCCGCCTGCGCCATGTCCCTTGATCTCTGCTCGAACAACAATCGAGCGCACCTCAGCAAGATGCGGGCCGTAAACATGAAGAGCGGCACAGCCGATGAACTCATTCAAGTCTGTCTCGACGATGGTAAAAGTCTCGATGTTCTCACAAATTTCCATATAGGAACGATGTAGGAGAGTTCCGTCATACGAGAAGCTATCCACAAGCTGATAGATGGCGTCGGCATCGCACAATCGACCTTTACGCGTTCTCATAGCGATTTTTCTCCGGTGATATCTTCGGGGATTCGTGAAGCGACAAATAACTCATCGGGAGGAGAACATAGGCAGTGCGCCGGCCACCTCTGGCGTGGCTGGAAATCCTATCGATACGGAGCGCGCCGAAGAAGATGAAGAGAAACACAAGAGCTATAAGTGGAGGAAATCCGCATACCAGGAATGTAGTCATACAGCACAGTTCTTTTCTTTGCCTGCGTGATGCGCATCAGGCAGATTGGGATGAACGATTGAGGCCGGGACGACGGCGGGTCTAGCAGCCGTAGTGGCGCCCCTCGCTCTCGGGCTCCCAGGGGATAGGCGCAAAAGTGCGCTGGAAAAACGCGTCGTCTACAACATATCGTTCGTGATTTTCGCCTTCTATGATCCAGTCACCGGCGTGAACGTTACGCTCTCCGAGATCGGTAACGATCGACGAGGCTTGTGTGCATTGCGTAGCGTTCACAAGGAGTGGCCTGCGTGTCCGAAAAGTATTCATCGGGTACTTCTCCTGCCGGCGCCATCAGCCGACAAAATACATTTCAGCACTCGGTTCATAAAAGAGGCATACTGAGTCCGTAAAGAAGGCGTAGTCGAATGTACGGACTGTTAAGTGCACAGACGAACCAGGCGCTCTGAAACGAAGGAATGGCTGAATGGATTAGCCTGTAAGGGAGGCCGAATGACGAAGCTAATTGCAGAGCAAGTGCCGGGCTACACCTACGGAACGGATGCGGTCGCGCCCTCTCCGATCACGCTTCAGGAACTGGAGGCTCTGAAGGTCAGCGTAGGCTTCACAGAAGAAGATCAACGTTATCTGCTGCTGGCAGGCGAAGTCCTAACGGGTCAGACTCGCGAGATCGTACTTCATTGGCGCAGCGGCATTATCGCTGGCATACCGAACCTGGCGCGGCACTCACGCTCACTCGCAGGAGAACCGCTGCCTGACTACCTCGCCAAGAGCAATCTTCGCTTCGAGCAATGGATTCTCGACACCTGCTTTCGTCCCTACGATCGCGACTGGCTCAACTATCAGCAGGAGATTGCACTGCGGCATACGAATTTGAAGAAAAACAAGACAGATGGTGTGGAGTCGACTTCGCACGTCCCGCTGCGCGACATCATCGGATTTATCGCTGTCATCAACGAGACGATTAAGCCCTATCTCACCGTGAATGGACACTCGGCAGATGAGGTCAACAAGATGCACCAGGCGTGGTGTAAATCCATGCAGTTGCAGATCGCCTTGTGGACAGGCACCTACGCCGACACGAAGCAAGCCCCAAACGAGTGGTAAGCAAGAGATTGAGCGCGCTGACCCTTTAGTCCACCCAGACAGCTCTCAAACGAGCCCGACTATCAGAGGTCCAATTCGATCTGAGTCAGCGGAGACGAGCAACAGATCAAAATGTTCCCTTCGGCCGGCCTGTCAAGAGGCTCGGGTGCGTAGCTGACCTTTCCGTCGATCAACCCAGACTCGCACATGTGGCAGACACCAGTCCGACAAGACCATCTGACAGGAACGTCGCAGGCCTCCGCGAATTCGAGGAGACTTCCATACTGGGAGTTCCAGGGCACCGAAAGGCCGCTGCGTGAAAAGGAAATCTTTGGGCCGGTGCCTACGCTTCCGGAGGGCGGATGCGGCGGCACCGATACGGCGCTTGCGATTCCGGGCGTGATGGAAGATTCAGCACCGAATGTCTCGGAGTGAATACTGGAATTGGGAACACTCCATGACTTTAGCTCCGCACTAAGCTCAGAAAGAAAGGCAGTTGGTCCACAGAGATAAAAGTCCGCTTCTTTCGGTACTTGAAGCCGTTGCAATAGTGAGAGATTCAGATGTCCCGAGACATCGTAGTCCCGATCTGGCTGATCAGCATCTTCTGGCTTGCTATAAGCGATGCATGCATGGCTCTGCGGAAGGCTATTGAGTAAAGCGCGCGCTTCCGCCGCGAATGGATATTCCCTTCCATTGCGAGTACCGTAACACCACCAGACTTCTCGCGTTGAATCTGTGCTGGTAGCCGCGAGCGAATGGAGCATTGCCAGCAGCGGCGTCGCTCCGATACCCGCACTCAGCAGTACAACAGGATTGTTGCCCGGAGCCAGCGTGAAGCTGCCTCTCGGCGCGCTTACCTGAAGCAGATCGCCCGTCCGAATGCGGTCATGAAAGAAGCGGCTGCCGGCGCCAGAGGCTCGTTTCACGCTGACGCGATACGTTCCTGCGCCCGGCGGACCCGACATTGAGTAGCTTCGGAGGATTGGAGCAGAGTCCTCATCCAGTTGAAGCTTGAATACCAAAAATTGGCCGGGAAGAGGCTCCGGTAACGGGCTCCTGTCCTCCGATTCGAGAACAAAGGAGAGCACGTCAACACTCTCCTGCTGAACCGCTGCAACTCGCAGCGCCCGAAACCCGCGCCATGCCGGAGGGGGCGTGGAAGATGGGGAAAGGCCGGCATTGCCACGCTGATCGTGCTTTTTCTCAGCCGCGACCAGAGCTTCGAGCGATCCTCTCCAACCCGCACTGAGTGAAGGGATGCGCAGAGCGCGTTGCAGCTGATCTGGTGAATGGCCGGGCAAATAAAGCAGACCGTCGATTTCCTGAACAGTGACACGCTCAGGGCCTTCGGCAACCTTCACAATCTCGTCGCCCGCGCCGATCTCTCCTTCCTCAATCACACGGCAATAGAAGCCCGGACGTTTATGCGAAACCAGGAGCGATGGCATCGCCGGGTTATTCATCCGTATACCGACGCGATAGCAGGTGACGCGTGGCTGCGTCACTTCAAACAACGCGCCGCCGATCCGATAGCGATCTCCGATGCAGACCTCGTGATCGGCAAGACCATCGACTGTCAGGTTCTCCCCGAACTGGCCATACTCGAAGTCGTGACGCTGGAGGTGCGTCTCCCAGTAGCGATAGGAGTCGAGTTGATAGACCATCACAGCACGATGCTCTCCGCCGTGGCCTGCGAGGTCGCCCTGGCCATCACCGTCAAGATTGAGACGGCGCGCCATCACCCTACCTGCTACGGGTCGCTTCCAGACAGCGGTGTGGACCACTTTGCCTTGCCATTCGACATCGGCGGGAAGACCGACGTTCACGGAGACAAGCAAACTCACGAGCACCTTCCTACCAATTAACGCTACAGGAGACTCTTCTCTCGAAGCAGTTATATCGACTATTCGATGCTACGGCTGTCACTCGGAAACTCCGTCAAGCGCAATACGAAGTTCGGTGTAAGCGCGAACCAACTGATCCAACCGAAAGGAGCGATTAAGTCCGCTGGGATTCGGCAAAACCCAGGTCCTCGATCCTCCAAGCAATGCGTCTTGTTTGCCCCAAGATACCAACTTTCTGCCGAAAATCGCCGAGAACGCTGGCTTTCCGAGGAACGCGACATATTTCGGCGAGTAGCGTGCAATCTTTGCAGACAAACCCGAGGCTGCGCGCTCGAATTCTTCCCGCGAGAGCTCGTCTGCGCGAGATGTAGGCCTCTCGACCGCAGTCGTAAGGCCGCATCGATAAGCCAGAACTAACTCATCATTTTCCGGAGCAATCTC
>JABDHA010000020.1 GCA_013285705.1 Acidobacteriota bacterium | reverse complement strand
AGCCACGAAGAAGCAGAACGCGAAATTCATCTATTGGCTGCAAGACGTCTACAGCATGGCCGTTCGTTTCGTACTGGCGCGAAGGCAGAAGCTGCTGGCTGAAATCGGTGGCACATACTACGAGTTCATGGAGAAAAAACTTCTTCATCAATCGGATTCAGTGATCTGTATCTCGGATAGTTTTGTCGACTACGTCAAAGGTTGGGGAATCGATGAAAACAAAATTCATCTCATCGAAAACTGGTCTCCGCTGGATGAGATTACGCCCACGTCAAAGAACAATGCATGGGCGCGTGAAAATGGTGTAGCGGACAAATTCTGTTTCATGTACTCAGGAACGCTGGGCATGAAACATCGTCCAGAATTGCTGCTGAGCCTGGCAAAACATCTGGCGATAACGAACGAGGCGATTCTTATCGTGAATGCGGCAGGAGCCGGTGCAGAGTGGCTGCACGAGCATACAAAAGACCTGAGCCCGAATGTATTTCGGCTGCAGCCATTTCAACCCTATGAACGACTTTCCGAGGTCATGGGCACTGCAGATGTGCTGATTGCGCTGCTCGATTCGGATGCGGGAAAGTTCGCCGTCCCCTCAAAAACGCTTACGTATCTTTGTGCCGCCAGGCCTATCTTGATGGCCGCGCCCAGCGTGAACCAGGCGGCGAAAATTATACGGAACGCAAAAGCCGGGTTGGTGGTTTCGCCAAATTCTCCCAGAGAGTTCGTGGCGGCAGCAAGAGAGCTGATGGAGCGCCCGGATGAGAGAGTGTCCCATGCGCAACACGCATGCGCTTATGCAGAACGGCATTTTAATATCGGGTATATTGCCGACCGATTCCTAAGTCTCATTCAAGCTTGACTCGTGAATTGCATCGTGTTGTTTTTTCACTATTAACTGGAAACGAGTTGTTTCCTGCACGTCTGCGAATCAGCTCTGCATCCAAATCATCCAAGGCCCTGCCTTAGAAGGACCGCACTATCTTGAACCATGTCGTAATCTTTGGAGGCACAGGTTTCATCGGTACCCATACGGCGCAACGCATGCTGCGCGAGCCTGAGATAGAGCAGGTCACGCTCGTCGATATCAGACCGCCGCGCACGGATGCCTACGCGGCCAGTCTTCAGGCGGCATTGGCTTCAGGGAAGGCCCGCTTCGTGCAACACGATATCCGCCAGCCATTGCCGCTGGATGGGCTACCGAAGGCCGACCTGATTTTCAACTTTTCCGCTGTCCATCGCGAACCAGGACACCAGCCCCACGAGTATTACGAAACAAACCTGCTCGGTACTACAAACGTCTGCGCCTATGCTGATGCAGTCGATTGCCGCCACATCGTCTTCACCAGTTCCATTTCGCCATACGGCCCTTCAGAAGAGCTAAGGCATGAGGACTCGCTGCCTGTACCGGAAACACCCTATGGCGGCTCAAAACTTGTTGCCGAGAAAATGCATATTGCCTGGCAAACCTCTTCAACGGGACGAAAGCTGCTGATCCTGCGGCCTGGAGTTGTTTTTGGACCAGGCGAAGGCGGCAATGTCACCAGGCTGGTGCGCAGTCTCGTAAAGGGCTATTTCGTCTACATGGGCAACAAGGAGACGCGCAAGGCCGGAGGCTACGTAAAAGAGTTGTGCAACGTATTCCTGTTCGGCATCGACTATCAGAACAAGAGCGGTGAAGATGTCACCCTTTTGAACTTTTCCGTGCGACCCACGCCCGCGCTGAGCCAATATGTCGAGGCGATTCGCACGGTCACTGGTATCCGGCGAGCGCCTTTCTCCATCCCGCGAAAATTGTTGCTGGGCATCTCGTACCCAATCGATTTCGTAGCCAGCATCTTCCGCATCAAGCAGCCTATTTCGCCCACGCGCATTCGCAAGTTGTACCGCTCTACCAATATCGAGCCCCGTAGGCTGCAGGAACTCGGATATGCCTACCAGTACACAATGGAAGAGTCATTTGCTGATTGGCGAAAGGACAAGCCGGAAGACTTCCAACGCTAACGCTGTTTGCTGTAGGGTTAGGCCAAAATTAGAACCCGTCATTCTGAGCGGAGCGAAGAATCTCAGCGATGTTCGTCAGAATGACAGCCGGTCGATAGCTATTGAAAAGTGATTAAAAGGAGCAGCAAACTACGGCTTCTTCTAGCTGGTAGCCAGTTCTTTGGCCCTTTGCGCAGCGCGCATCACGGCTTTGATTAGCGTGACGCGCAGGCCGCCCTCTTCTAATTCGAGAATGCCATCAATGGTGCATCCCGCGGGTGTGGTCACTGCGTCTTTGAGCAGCGCTGGGTGATAGCCCGTGTCGAGGACCATCTTCGCAGCGCCGAAAGTCATCTGCGCTGCCAGCAGTGTGGCCGTGTCGCGCGGCAGGCCGACTTTCACTCCAGCTTCAGCCAGCGATTCGAGAATGATGTAGATATACGCCGGACCCGATGCCGAAAGTGCGGTGACGGCGTCCATGTGCTTCTCATCGACGATGACAGTGCGGCCAATCGTCTCATAGATCCGTGAGGCCAACAGCATCTGAGAATCGTTGACGTACTTGCCGTGGCAAAGCGCCGTCATGCCGACGCCCAGCATGGATGGCGTGTTCGGCATGGAGCGAATCACCGGAATTTCGAGGCCTGCCGCCTCTTCCATCGTGCTTGTCTTCACGCCGGTCGCAAAGGAAATCAGCATCTTGTCTGCGGTAAGTGCAGGCTTGATCTGCCTGACCAGATCACCAATCTGAAACGGCTTGACGCCCAGCAAAATCAGATCGGCCTGTTTAGCCGCCGCTACGTTGTCCGTCGTCACTTCGACGCCCCACTGCGCGGAGAGCACCTGTGCGCGCTCTTCATGAGCCACCGTAGCGACAAGCTGCTCTTGCGTGAAAAGTTGCTGCTTCAAAAATGCCTGCAGCAGAATACCGCCCATTTTGCCTGCGCCCAAAACTGCGACGCGTATTTGAGAAAGGTTCTCGTTCATCTTGCTCCTAGACTAAATGACACTACTTCCCTTTTTGCTGCGTAATCCATGTGTTGATGCGCTCGTCCAGCACATCGAGCGGCAGAGCGCCTGAGTCGAGCACCTGATCGTGGAAGGCCCGCAGATCAAACTTGCTGCCAAGCTCTTTTTGCGCTTTCGCGCGCAATTCCAGAATCTTCAGTTGGCCCATCTTGTAGCCCAATGCCTGCGCCGGCCATGCAATGTAGCGGTCGACCTCCGCATTAATGGTCGCGTCATCGAGTCCGGAATGAGCTTTGAAATACTCGACCATTTGGTCGCGCGACCAGTGCTTGGAGTGAACGCCCGTATCGACGACAAGCCGAATGGCGCGGAAAATGTCAGCCTCCAGACGGCCATAGTCAGAATAAGGGTCCTGATAAAAGCCGACATCTTTGCCGAGATGTTCGGCATAGAGGCCCCAGCCTTCGGTGTAGGCCGTGTAGTGCATGTACTTCCGGAACTCTGGGAGTCCTGTCAGCTCCTGCGAGATGGAAATTTGCAGATGATGGCCCGGCAAGCCTTCGTGATAGGCAATCGACTCGACGTTCGCCAGAGAGCGGTGCTCAAAGTCATAGGTGTTCACATACACCGTGCCCGGTCGCTTTCCATCAGGCGTACCGTGCTGGTAGTACGCGGGCGCCTGGTCTTTTTCAATGAAAGCAGGAACCGCCTCCACAACAAGCGGCGCCTTGGGCAGACGGCCCACGAGATCGGGCAGCTTGGCCTTCATCTGATCGATGTCGTGGCGATAGAGATCGAGCAACTGGTCTTTCGTCTGCGCATGCAGTTTCGGGTTGCTGGCAATCGAGGCGCGCAGAGAGGCAAGATCTTTGAAGCCAAGCTTCTGCGCAATTACCAGCATCTCGGCCTCGTCGCGCTTTACTTCGTCCAGGCCAATCTGATGAATCTGGTCCGGAGTCAGATCGGTTGTCGTACTCTGGTGCACGCGAAACGCGTAATATTTGTCGCCATCAGGCAGCGACCACACGCCAAACTCGGTTCGTCCGGCAGGGATGTACTGGCCTTGCAGGTACCTTGCAAAGCGCGTGTAGGCAGGCAGAACCTGTTTCTGGATTGCATCGAGCAATTCGGCCTTGATGCGTTCCTGATCGGCCGCTGAGATGCTTGCCGGAAACTTTTTCAGCGGACGCGCGAAAGGCGTGTCTTCGGGCTTCTCCTGAGCGATGGTGTTGACCTGCACCAGCACTTTTTCGAGCAGATATTTCGGCGGCACGCGATGATCGTCCATGCCGGTCATCATGTTATCGCTGATCTGCTGAAAGGCCGTGGGGACTTTCTTGAGCCGCGCGATGTAATCGTCGTAGTCCTTGACCGTATCGAAGCTGAGGACGGAGACCAGCTGTGGCAGCTCAGACTGCAGCCCATTGAACTGGTCGACCGGCATCTCCCAGGGCTTGAAGTTTGCGGCTTCCTGATCCTCGGCGAGCTGGCGGGCCATCAGGTCTTTGCTCAGCTGCTCCTGATCGCTCAGACCCGTCGTGTCAATTTGGGCTAAGCGGAGCAAGTAGTCACGCTCCCGCGACAGTTTGTCGTTGTAAGCGGCAACAGTGTAGTTGCTGAGCTGGTCGTTCCAGCGCTTATCGCCAATCGAAGAGGCAAACTCGGGCGAGTGCTCGAGTCGGTCTTGCCATATATCAGCAAAAAGCGCATTGAGCGCATTGCTGCGGTCGGCGGCACTCTGCGCAGCCTGCGCGTGTGACTGAAAAGCGGAAACGAGCAGGAAAGAAATCGCAAGCGCGAGAGAAAAAAACTTTTTCATGGCTTAGTGCGCAGTGTATCAGGGGGAGTGGCCGTCCAGGCGTACGCGCCTTCGGCGCCATGTTAAGTAGAGCCGATCGCCGATTTCTTGATTAAAAAAAGAGCTGTCATCCTGAGCGAAGCGAAGGATCTGCTTTTTCTGCTTGCGGCACTAGTGACCAGGAAGAAAGCAGTCGACTGATTTTCCCCAAAAGAGGTCTGGCTAAGATAGAGCGAACCAGCTCCTCCCCCTTTGCTTCGTTCACTTGAAATTTATGAATAGTGGCCTGTTATCTGTAGATACAGTCTGTCGGAAGACTGACTTACAGCGTGTTCATCAGGTTTTGAATGGCATGACAAACCGCCGCGGTGACAAAAAAATATTTATGAAACACGCTGTAAGGAACGTTATACCTGCTGCGCTGAAAGACTGCTGCCTGAATCCAACAAACGATACAGGGTTGAGCGGCTGATGCCGAGCAGTTGTGCCGCCTTCAACTTGTTGCCGCCTGTTTTGGCCAGCACCTGCATGATGTGGCGAAGGATCATGCGGTCAAGGTTAGGATCATAGTCTGCATTGGAATCTGGCGCTTGTGCTACCGCCTTGTTTTGTGACTCCCCGGCACTCAGAAGCGGCGGGATGTCGATCGGGCGAATCCATTGCCCTGCGCATTCCATGGCGGCATTCGTGATGACGGTTTCCAGTTCTCGCACGTTTCCCGGCCAGCTATGCGCCAGCAGGCGTGAGAGCGATCCCGGGCCAAGTCCCCGTATCGATTTGCCATGCACGGCTCCGTGGCGGGTGGCGAGCCAATCTGCCAGCATCGCTATGTCTTCCCGACGCTCGCGCAGAGGCGGCAAAACAAAACGGATCGCAGTGAGCCGATAGCAGAGATCGGCACGCATTCCGCCACCAGCCGAGAGATGCCGTAGCGACTGCCGTGAGCTGACAAAAAGCTGGCGAGGAAGGAGGCTGCCGCCGTCGCGGCCGCCCCGGTGCTCCCACCATTCGAGGAAATCGAAGAAGCGCGACTGCTGTTCCATATTCAGGTCGTTTAACCGCGTAAGAAACAGCGCACCTCCGCGAGCCTCTTCCAGCAGAGCTTGCGTCTCAGCGGAGATAAAACGCGACGCGGAGCAGGCAACAAAGGCATGGCTTGCAGCAGGACCGAGCGAGTGGAGCGTTCGCGCCGTCAGAGCCTTGCCGGTTCCCGCCTCCCCTTCGAGCGCAACAATGCGCAAATGCGGAGCGGACTGCCGCAGGCGCGAGAAAAGCCGCTGCATCACCAGACTGCGCGCCACCATATCGCCCAGCTGTGTCATCTCGCTGTCGGTTTGTATCGCGGAAGACGGTTCCGCGATCGATTCCTCACTCCAATGCGTAAAGACTCCCACCACTACTCCTCGCTGAAAGGCCTTCAGACTGCCTTGCGGACTCGGCAGCCTAGTGAGTCTATCGGCGAGAAACGAAGAAGAGATGAGTGTCCAGCGCAAAAAAGAGCGCCTCTTCCGGCGCCCTTTTCGCTTAAATGGAAGCTAACAAGTCTTTAGGAATGAGATGCTTCCGCCGGCTTCCGTATACGGGACGAGGGCTGGTCGGAGAAGATCCGCCCATCGCGGATGTGAACGACACGATGGGCATATTCGGCAATGTCCGGCTCATGCGTGACCAGGACAATGGTGTTGCCTTTCGCCTGTAGTTCGTCGAAGAGAGCCATGATTTCGTCGCCGGTCTTCGAATCGAGGTTGCCGGTCGGCTCATCCGCCAGGATGATCGATGGACGGTTGATGAGGGCGCGGGCGATGGCCACACGCTGCCTCTGGCCGCCTGACAGCTCATTCGGCTTGTGGCTCATGCGGTCGCCCAGGTTGACGGCACGCAGGGCCGCCTCAGCGCGTTCCAGGCGCTCAGCAGCATGGGTTCCGTTGTAGATCAAGGGCAGTTCCACATTGTGCAGGGCCGTGGCGCGCGCCAGCAGGTTGAAGGTCTGGAAGACGAAGCCGATTTCCTTGTTCCGGATGCGGGCCAACTCGTCGTCATTCAGGTCGCTGACCAGATGCCCGTTCAGCCAGTACTCCCCTTTGCTGGGCGTATCGAGGCAGCCAATGAGGTTCATCAGCGTCGATTTACCTGACCCCGACGGCCCCATGATGGCCACATATTCGTTTTGCTTGATGCGAAGCGATATCCCCTGCAGGGCGTGCACCTGCTGCTCCGACCCCATATCGTAGGTCTTCCAGAGGTCGTGAACCACGATGATGTCGCCAGGACCCGGGCCATTGGGGCTGCCGATTCCTGGACCTGTGGTAATCCGCGCTTCTGCTTCGCTGGTTGTCTGGGTCGTCATTTACCTGCTCCTGATTTTCCCGACTCTTTCTCACTACGAGGACGAAGAAGAATCGCTGTCATCCTTGTTGACGGTCACGGGCGTCGTGTCTTTTTTGACGAGCGCCTTGTCTTTTAATGTACGCAAGACGCGATAGGTGCCGGTAACGATTTCGTCACCCTCCTTCAGCCCGCTGGTGACTTCGATGTCCGTGGCGCCGGTAATGCCGGTCGTAACTGGAACAAAATGCGCCCGCATCTTGCCGTTTTTATCCGGACGCAGGACAAACACCCCCTGTACCTTCTGCGCATCGGCTGCGGCAGGCGCGGCGGCAGTGGATGCAGTCTGCACATGGGGCTTCTCTTTTGGATCGTCTGGAGCGTGCATGGTGAGCGCCTGAATCGGAATCGACAGCGTATTTGCCCGGCGCGCGGTGGTGATTTTTGCCGTCGCCGAGAGGCCAGGCTTCAGGTCGTCTGAGGCCTGATCGACGGTCACGACCACCTTGAAATCCTTCGCCTCTTCCGTCCCGCTGGTCGATTGGCTGGTCGCCACGCCCGTGGAACGCAACAGCGCCTGATCGCCTACTTCCGTCACATGTCCCTTGAAGACCTTGCCCGGCAGCGCATCCACGCTCACATCCGCTTCCTGACCGAGTGCGACGTTCACAATATCGGTTTCGTCCACTTTGACTTCGGCGGTGATGATCGACATATCGGCCAGCGTCATGAGCGTTGACCCTTCGGCATTCTGAATGCCGACCACGACCGTCTCCCCTTCGCGCACGGGCAGATTGGTCACCAGGCCATCGAAAGGGGCAACGCTGACGGTCTTGTTCAGTGCGTCTTCGTTAAAACGCAGCGTGGCAACCTGCGTTCCCAGGTGGCCGCGAGCGGAATCCGTCTGCGCCTTGGCCTGCACCAGGGCGGCGTTGCTCTGGTTGAGAGTGGCTACATCTGTGTCATAAGCAGCCTTTTTGGCATCAAAATCGGCCTTTGAGACCAGTTTTTCAGCATAAAGAGCGGTATAGCGGTCATAATCGAGCTTTTTTTGCTCCAAATCGGCCTTTGCGTGCTCTACATTGGCTTCGGCGGTCTTTTCCGCCGCAATGTAGGACGCTATGTCGGTTTGAGCCGCGGAAATCGACGCCTTTTGCGCATCCACGTTCGCTTCCGGCTGGATGCTTTCGACGGTCGCCAGGGTCTGCCCTCTTTTTACATGGTCGCCCTCTTTCACATAGAGGTGCGTAATGCGGCCGAAGGCGGTAGCGCCCACGTTCACATAGGTTTTCGGCTTGATCTGGCCCGTTCCGCTCACCACGGAAACCAGCGTTCCCTGAACCACTTTGCCCGTGAGGACCTTGGTATACCCCGATTGCGCGCGCACCACAGTGAGGACAACGATACCCGCCACAACGAGAAGTACAGCAACTGAGATAATGATTTTTTTCAAAACAAATCTTCCTGTATTTGCAGTGCCTGCCCGGTCTTCCCCGACCACTCGCTTTAGAACTACGCAAGTTCAGCCAGCCAGGTTCCGCAAAAATTCCGGCTTTCCCATGCTCCGGATCCCCGACCCCTCAGGTGGCCACCATGATAACAGGCCTTATTTTTAAGCGGCCAGCACCCAAGCGCTACCGCCTCCGTCTAAACATTGTGTATCGGCGCTTGTAATCCGTCTTCATGAATCCGTAAAATTAACGGAGCGGTAGAGGGGTAACCAAAAAAGAGTATGTTGAAGGGCCGTATTCCATTATTTCTCGCGATCTCCCTCGGAGCTTTCGCGATTTCGCAGGCACAGTCGACGACGCAAAGCGATCCTCAGTTACAGACCCGGCCATCGTCCTCGCAAGCTAGCGGCCAGAACTCTTCGACACCGGATGCTTCCACGGACGATCCGCTCAAGCGCCAGCTTCCTGATAAGGAGCGCTTCAAGCAACAGAAAGAGCTGAAGCAGGAGTTGAAAGGCCCCTACAAAAAGTGGGTCGATCAGGACGTGCACTGGATCATCACCGATCAGGAACTGAAGGCATTCAAGAGCCTCAGCAACGATGAAGAGCGCGATGCTTTCATCGAAGCCTTCTGGCAGCGCCGCAACCCTAATCCCGATTCTCCGGAAAATGAGTTCCGCGAAGAGCACTATCGCCGCATCGAGTATTCGAACGAACATTTCGCTGCCGGCAAGCCAGGCTGGAAGACAGACCGCGGCCACATGTATATCTCCTATGGCAAGCCGGACAGCATCGATTCGCATCCGAGCGGCGGCACCTATGATCGCCCCATGGATGAAGGCGGCGGCACGACCTCGACCTATCCGTTCGAGACCTGGCATTATCGCTATCTCGAAGGCATCGGCGAAAACATCGACATCGAATTCGTCGACACCTGCATGTGCGGCGACTACCACATGACCATCGACCGCTCGGAGAAAGACGCGCTGCTGCACGTTCCCGGCGCGGGTCAGACACTATACGAGCAGATGGGCATGGCCAAGCAGGCAGACCGCTTCCATGGCGGCCTGGAGTCGCTGGGCACCGGTCCGATGTCCAGCATGCAGCAGAGCAAGCAGTTTGACCGCCTTGAGCAATACGCGAAACTGCAGGCTCCTCCGGTCATCAAGTTCAAGGACCTCCAGCTTGAGTCGTTCATGACAAACCACAAGCTGATGAACGGCCCATTCTTCCCCTTCGACGTTCGCACGGACTACGTCAAGGTGACGGAAGACACAGTGCTCGTGCCGGTTACGCTGCAGATCAAGAATCGTGACATCACTTTCAACACTAAAGATGGCGTATCTACGGGCGAAGTCCACATCATCGGCCGTGTCTCGACGATCACCGGCAAGGTTGTGCAGAGCTTCGAAGAGACAGTACAGGTGGAAGTACCGGCCGAACTGCTGACAAAGACGCTCGACAATAAACAGCTCTATTGGAAGGCGCTTCCGCTGCGCCCCGGCCGCTATCGTGTCGACGTCGGGGTAAAGGATGTAAACAACCCGGATCACCTCGGTGTCTGGGCGCAGGCCGTGAATGTCCCCAAGTATGATGACGACAAATTGGCGGTTTCTTCGCTGATTCTTGCCAGCCGCATGGAGCTGGTGCCGTCGAAAGAAATTGGTGCAGGAAATTTCGTGATCGGCAATACAAAACTCTTGCCAGCGGTCACGTCGAATCCTACAATTCCGGCATCGTTCCAGCGGTCGCAAAAGCTGAATTTCTGGATGCAGGTGTATAACTTAGGAATTGACGAGAAAAGCAAGCAGAATTCCGCGACCATTCAATATCAAATTATCGATTTGGGCTCAAACAAAGCCGTCCTCGACATGCAGGAAGACTCAAAGAAATTGAGCGCCGGTTCGGATCAGGTCACACTGGAACGGAGCGTCCCCCTTGCCAATCTTCAACCGGGCAAGTATCAAATCAATATCAAGGTAAATGACAGCGTCTCCAACCAGGCGATTGCTCAGTCGGCGCCATTTACCGTGGAGTAGTGCAGGACAGGCTCAGCAGCCGTCAGAGCTGCGAGTCGTAAAGAATCATAATTTTGGGGCAAACGGCCAGGAGTATGAGGGTCGCTTGACGTTTCCCGGACAATCGAAATGAAGTCCGGGAAATTGTCGACCGATCCTGGTGACGAACGAAAATCGGTGACGATGATAGTTCCAAATCTGCGAATCAAGATCGGCCCAGCGCTTGCGCTGCTGGTTGCCCTGCTGGCGATGCCGGCGTACGCAGAAAGTCCCGCGGCCGCTGCTGCCATCTCCGGTGTCGTACGCGACGCCAAGGGCGCACCGCAGGTAGGCGCGCTGGTGGAGTTGCTGGGACCGGACCTCGCTGTCATCGCGAATACCTTCACCGACGATCACGGCCGATATTCTCTGCCCAGGCTGACTGCCGGCACCTACAACGTTAAGGCGTCAGGGTCGTTTTTCCTGCCCACCTTGCGGGAAAACCTTCGCGTCCTCGCCAGTTCCAAGCTGGTCGTCAACCTTACGCTGAATACACTGTACGAGGCATTTCGCTGGCTGCCCGCCAAACCTCGCCAGGCCGATGAGCCGCAGGATGACTGGACGTGGACGCTGCGCCTCTCCGCCAATCGCCCGCTGCTGCGCATGCTGGAAGATGGGCCGCTCGTCGTTGTATCCGACGGCGATGGAACCGTCCCGGCACTCAAAGCCCGGATCACCATTCGTGGAGGAGCCAGCCAGTTCGGAGATGGCGGGCTGCATCATGACTTCGAGATGGAGCGCTCGAATGGCGATGGCCAACAGCTGATCCTACGGGCAGATTTAAGTCAGGCCGAAAACCCCTCATTGAATACAGTTGTGGGCTACGCGAGGCAGCTTGGGCCGGGCCGTACGTTCCGCACCGTAGCCGCCTTTGAAGACCGTCCGGACATTCAAGGCGGGGTGCAGGACCAGGGCCTGCAGGCCGTGGTCCTGCGTTCTTCGGAAACGATGGACCTGATGGATGGGATCTCCGCCGAATACGGCAGCGAAGTTGAGGCCATTCACCTCGGCGAAAATCAGTTTGCGAATCACCCGTTTGCCGGTGTAAGCGTGCGTGAGGGTGACAATGAGGTCTCCTACCATGTGTCCACTTCTCCGGGAGCTCAGCATGCGAATGAAATTGATCGCGAGGGAACGCTTGCTCCTGCATTGACGGAAAAAGACGGTCAGCTCCTGCTCGAAGATGGCTTGCATCAGGAAGTCTCTTATGAGCGGCGCGAAGGCAATGTGCGCTGGCGCATGACCTTCTATCAGGACCACATCAAAAATCCCGTGGTCAGCGGCGGCGGCACGTTATCTCTCGCCGACTGGAATAGCGGCAATCTGCTTTACGATCCGAACACAGACCTGCTCAAAGCGACAGGGCAGAATTTCTTCAGCAACGGCCTGCTTGCCGAGATGCGCGACAAGATCAATGACGATACCTGGTTCAGTGTGGCCTATGCCATGGGCGACGCGTTGACGATGGATAATTTAGCTGGCCCTGTAACGCTGGAGGAAGGAATTAACAGCCTGCATCCGCGCCGCGCCGCGATGCTTTCAGCCAGCATGAACGGCAAATTGAAGCATGCCGGCACGCAATGGCGCGCCTCCTACCGCTGGCAACCGACAGACACGGTCACGGCTGTCGATCCATTTAATGGAGAATTGCCGGACCCCTATTTAAGTTTCTATGTGCGGCAGCCAATCCACTGCCATATCCTGCCTTACCGCGTCGAAGCACTGATTGACGTCCGCAATCTGCTCGCGCAAGGTTATCGTCCATTTGTTACACAGGACGGCAGCACACTCTACTTTGCGCAGGCCGAGCGTAGTGTTCAAGGCGGACTTTCCTTCTCATTCTGATTGGCTGGCGACACTGTTCTTTGCCTGAAATCGCCTGAAAATTCTGTGTTATATTTTTAGAAGAGCGTTTGTGTTTAGAACGCTTCTCATCTTCAGTCCCGCAGAGTTTTTCCCTCCTGCGCAAAGTGGACGCGTAGCTCAACTGGCAGAGCATTCGACTCTTAATCGACAGGTTGGTGGTTCGATTCCACCCGCGTCCACCAAGAAAACCTCATTCCATCAAGTAGATGTCGATTGAATGTCGTCTGCTCCTTTTGCTTCATTTTCCCAAACTTGACCAAAAACCTCACCATTTTTTCCGCTGGTTCCGCTGATTGATGATCTCGCGCAACGGCTCCAGTTCATGGTGTTGATAAGGCTCCATCGATTTTATGTCAACGTGTCCCATAGATTTGGCCACAGCGAAGGCGTTGGCCCTTCTCCATCGTGTAAGTTCCACAGGTATGTCGTGCTGAATATTACTTTCGGGGGTGGGATCGAGACCGTCGCTTTCGAGCACAAGGGAACACGGAAGAGATCGGCACTCGCGCATACGATGGCCGCAGCTGAGACGGCCGCTGTCTTTCTCAAGGCTGCACCTGAGAGCGTGACTACTGCCCCTCCGCGCAGTCATCTGATGTAGGCCGTTCAGTATAGACCATCTAGTTGAAGCGAAGGTCAGAGCACGCGCGGAGACACTCAGCGGAAACGGCTCGCCCGGTGAGCATTTCCAGGCGGTTCGACGCGCAAGCCCCCGTCTCGGCAAGAAGGGCTATGCTCTGCCAGGCAATTGTGTGGGAAGAAAAATCGAAAAACAAGTTCCGCTCTTGGCAGATCGCACGCTGCTGCGCACACGAATTGAGCCCCCAAGCCGGCTTATGATCCCGCTCGCCTTTCGCAGCTGGTCGAGCATGGCTGCGAAAGCCTCCTCTTGCGGAGGAGGGGCCACGGAATCTTCCAATTCTTTGCGTTGCTCTTCTGCACCTCGTTCCTCCTGGCGTATATACGGATGTCGTTGAATCCTTTGCAGCTCCTTCGCGATCTCTTTGGGAGGCAAAACGAAGTCCACACCCCCGGAATCGATGGCGCTGCGTGGCATGCCATCGTACTTGGCCGTTGCGGGGTCCTGGGCGAAGGTAATGCCTCCTTCCACCTTGATGCGCTCTAAGCCGAGAGTGGCGTCGGCCCCCGTGCCCGAAAGGATGACTCCAATCGCCCCGCTCATGCGCTCTTCCGCCAGCGAGCGCATGAAGAAATTGACCGATAGATGCTGGCCTGAACCCTTGTTTCGTGGTGTCAGTTTGAAGGTGGCAGCGGTAATTGCCATGAACGCGTCCGGCGGAATCACATACACATGATTTGGTTTTATCCTGATCCCCGACTTGACCTCACCGACCGGCAGTTTGGTCGCTTTGGAAAGGATCTCTGCCAACAGGCTGTGATGGCTGGGATCGAGGTGCTGAATCAGGACGTCGGGGTCCTCCTGAAAAATGGGCTGCCCTCGCGATCGCCCAGAATCCTTTGTCGGTCTGCATCGTATACATTCATCGTCTCCAATCACACCTGATTTCGACATCAATCCAACCGAAAGTCCTAATTCGTACTCAGACTAGACAGACTTGTAAATGCAGCAGGCACGCCACACTAGAAATGAGCCCTTCATGTATAAGGCGAGCCAGACGGACCTTAAGCAGAGACTTCGGCAGGTGGAAGAGACTCTCGAGCAGTGCCAGAGGATGGCTTTGGCGAGCCGCTTCGCTGGGGCGGTGATGCACGAGGTCAATAATCCGCTCGAAGCCATCACCAATCTTGTATATATAACGAAGACCCACAAGGACGATTCGGCTTTGGTCTCGGAAAACATGGGGATTATCGAGCAGCAGCTTGCCATCCTCAGCAAGGTGACAAGTCAGGCTTTGACATTTCATCGCACGCAGGCGGAGGCACAGGATTGGGATCTGGTGGCCATCGCAGAATCAGCCTTGAAACTGCACGCTGACAAGATTACGCGACACGGAGTAACCGTCGACTCCAGATTTCAACGGCCTGCCGTGACGCGAGCTTTTGGGACAGAGATTTTGCAGGTAGTCTCGAATCTTATTTTGAACGCGCTAGATGCCCTGCCGCGAGAGAGCGGTAGACTTTCTTTCCGTGTGAAGACTCATGGAGAAGCGATTCATATAACAGTCTCGGACAATGGAAGTGGCATGCCTGCGCATGTAACAAAGCGGCTCTTCGAACCCTATATGACGACCAAAGCTCAAGGAACTGGTCTTGGTCTGTGGCTATCGCAACGAATCATTGTCAAACACAGTGGCACGTTGCGTTTCCGGACTTCCCAGAAACCAGGGCGAAACGGGACTACATTCCGTATCACTCTTCCACTGACGTCAGTGAGCAGGCCGGAGCAGGCGAAGATGACGGCCTGATAGAAAAGACCCGCTTCCGCGGGTCTTTCCATCGTGACAAGCAGCCAATTTGCGAATCAGACTTCGACAGTCGCATGCCTCGCTGCGTCTTTCTCCTTCGCTTCATGGAGTGCCTTCTGCTTCTTGCCAACCCCATTCGTCCATTCGCCAACCGGAGTTGAATCTACAGGAGAGGTTGTTTCGGTCCCCGGCTTCGGATCGTACGGGGTGACATCCAAACCTTCGCCATCCTTGATCTCGGATTGCACTGTGTGCAGACCACTTCCACTATTCCACGGACCTTTGAAATCCGTCTCCCCATACTGGCTTTCGCCGGTAGAGCCATTGAAGAACTGGTCTACCAAGCCTGGTGTGGGTTGGATAATACCGACCGAGAACTGCGGCTTCTCCATACTGTCCAGAGCTGCAGTGAACGCCCGCATGTGGGTGATCTCACGAGTCATCAGGAACTGCAGGGCTTGCTTCGAACCCTGATCCTGCGTGAAGCTGATCAGCCTTTCATACACAATCTTTGCGCGGGCCTCAGCAGCGATATTACTGCGTAGGTCGACAGCCAAATCTCCTGTCACTTTTAGATAGTCAGCCGTCCAGGCGTTGCCCATCGAATCAAAGAGAGCCACGCCACCGCCGCCAGCAATCGCGACTAAAGGATCGGCCTCGGCTGCTTCTCGCCCGTCCTTCATTGGCTTCAGGTGCATGCGAATGAGAGCTCCGACGACTTCCAGGTGACTCAGTTCTTCGGTGCCAATGTCCATGAGCAGATCTTTGCGAGCTGCATCTTCACAGTTGAACCCTTGGATTGAGTACTGCATCGCAGCCGCCAACTCTCCGTTCGCGCCTCCGAACTGCTCCAGCAGCATCTTCCCAAACTTCGGGTCGGGGTCACCAATGGTGACGGTGTACATAAGCTTCTTGACGTGGTGATACATAGAGAGCCTCCAAGACTCGGCAGACGCTGGGGGAAGTCGAGGAGTTCTCTGCAAGGAACCGAACGACGCGATCGAATGACCACGATCCAGGGAAGATAAGCGAAGAGTTATGAGATATAAACCTATGCCTTAGCGCGAACACCAGCAACGACTAATCCGACTCCGGCGATCAAGGAGATGGTACTCAAGATTGGCGAGATGGGTACGGTACTGGTCTCGTTATGCGAAAGCTGAATAGGGCCCACATCCACGTCTTTCTTCTGATGCGTGAAACTGATTCCACCCACGGCAAAACCGACGATTGCCAGGACGACGAGAAGAATTCCGACTACTGTAGTTGTTTTCATAACACCCTCAGTAGTGAGATGCGACTTATTGTCGCTAGTCAGAGAATCTACCTGTAAGTTGAAAGACATTTCGTGAACTATCACAACCTCGAGGGCAAGAAATATCGATTACTTAGTTGCAAAGGCGAAGACACGGCATTTCGCTTGATCAAGGCAGCAAAAAGGGTGACCTAATAGCACTTGCCGAACAGAGCATGATCGATCGAATCTCAGATTGCACTCTCACGCTCTCACGAGGTTCTGCATCCTATTTAAGGAGATTTTTCTCGTGATGAACAGATTGCAAATCGAAGCGAGCGTCTCAAGAGAAACGGAAGCCATCCTGGCCTTACATGTACATCTGAAATCCAGTAGATTGTCGAAATTGCGGAGAGGTCAACTCGAGGTTCGTCTCTACAATCGGATACACAAGAGATACGTCGCGGTCCAGGCTCTACAGCAATTCCTCAGTCGTTAACATCTGCCATCTTGCCGGAACGAGCTCGACTTTGTCGCTGATTGCATTCCCTTGATCTTTTCGTACTTCGCGTGAAGTTCATCGAGTTCCAGATCGCTCAGGTTTTCGATATCGATCATCTGGTCACGTGCTTTATCAATGGAACGTATCAACTCGTTGAGCTTGAGATTGATTGCCCGGGCATCTCGATTCTGGGTATTTTGAATGAGAAAGACCATTAAGAATGGTTACGATCGTTGTTCCTGTGTTAATTACGAGCTGCCAGGTATCGGAGAAGTAGAAGATCGGACCGAGTATGGCCCAGATCACGATGACCAATCCTGCTCCAGCAAATGCCCACTTGGATCCCAACCATCCAGATGCCGAGGCTGCAAACTGCCCAAACCAGTCGTTTGAAGTCCGTGTCTGTATTTCCAGGGGTGATTTATTCATTCCCAATCTCCACATTCTGAAACCTCGGCACTACTGCTCCAACTCGGGTGAGCAGCCTACGCGAAGCCTGACACAAAGAACACGCGAAGCCGATGGCTATTCGCCAGATAAGTTTTCTTGGATAGTCGCTGCCACGGCGTCCACCGAAGTCGGGCGCCCCAATTCTCTAATCTCCTCATCCTTCGAAATGCTCAGCAGACCCAGATGTTCGGCAATCTGCTGATTCATGCGAACCACGGCCGACACCTCTTTCTCTGTAAGGAGAAGGATTTGCAGCATGAGATGTTCTCGTTCGTCTGCTCGCTTCGCCAGTCCCGATTGACGCATGAGAATGAAACTTGCAAGGAGGATGGCTTCAAGGGCGACACCCGTATCCAAAAGCGGAAAGGGAATTGGATCGAAGTGACGTATGCCACCAACGGACAGCGTGTTGATGACCACCCATGCAAGAAAGAAAGTGACGTGAATCGCGACGAACGGAAAGCTGCCGGCAAAGGCAGCCACGCGGTCGCCGACCCGCTCTCCCCTTGATCGACTGGACTGAAACTCCTGCTCATGTTTCGCGATCGTTTCAACGTGATCTTGAAGATGATTTGGAGTTTGCATAAGTATCTCCCCGTACGCGTCGAATCATCCGACTGTTCATGAGATGCGCTTTGCGCGGAGATTCTTGGAACACTTTCCGTAGAAGGATAGGTACTTCTCGTCACGTATTCAGGAACATGCATCCCAAGGAAGGGATAGCTCAGCCGGGTGGGCCACTTTGTGACCGAAACTTCGATTACCGCGCGATCGGGAAATTCCGGGGCTGCGGCCTTTGGTCACGGGCGGCCTGGAATGTTCAATTGGAAGTTTTGGCTTGGCGCGGCGGCAGCGATTCTAATGGCGACGTGTATTTACCTGGTCAATCAACACTGGCCGTACCGGTATCGGAAGGTGCAACCACTGCTTGAGCAGGTCTTTGCAAGCAGGATCACCGTCAGCGCCTATCATCGCATTTACTTTCCCCATCCTGGCTTTGTGGCCAAAGGGCTTACTCTGCGCCGCAGCGCGGCACCAGATGTTCCACCGATCGGCTCGACCCAGGACCTGATCGTCGAGGGACGCTGGTCGGATCTGTTGCTGTTTCGCCGCCGTGTGCGGCTAGTGGATGTGAAGGGCCTACATATCGTTATTCCTCCGGTCAGGAGCCGCGCGAATCAGGAGGATTTTCCTACAGGTAGTAGCATGGATTTTGCCGGACCCGCGATGCCGGTCGAACAGCTTTCTATCCATGACGCCGTGCTCGACCTACTGCGCGTAAACGGTGGCAAGTATACCTATCCGATTCGGCAGCTGACCATGCGCAATCTGCGGCAGGGCCAAGCGCTTTCCTACTTCGTGGATATGCAGAACGCCAGCCCGACCGGGCGGATCCAGGCGAGAGGGAGCTTCGGCCCATTGGTCCCGAAAAACCTGGGAGCTACGCCCGTCTCGGGCAAGTTCACATTCACGGATGTGAATCTGCGAGAGATCGGAGAACTGCGCGGGGCGCTTTCCGCGAAGGGGCAGCTCTCCGGCGCGCTGTCTGCGATTGAGGTTTATGCCACCGCTGAGAGTGACGATTTCGCTGTCCACCTGGGCCGTCCGGTAGCAGTGAATGGATGGCTGCGGTGCACGGTGAACGGTCTGAACGCCGATGTGGTCTTGCACAGAATCGAGGTGCAAACCGGGGCGACCGCGATTGACGTGCGAGGGAATGTTATGGGCTCGGCCAATGCGCCCAAGGCGACGGACCTAGATTTTGCCGTAAAGAGTGGCCGCGCGGAGGACCTACTGCACCCATTTCTCAAAGATCGGTCGCCGATCACTGGAGTCGTATCCCTCAATGCTCATGCGCACCTTGCACCCGCCAGCGACCAAGTGAAGTTCCTCGAGCGGCTACGAGTCGACGGCAGCTTCGTTCTGCCGCGGGAGCGAGCGACCAACCGAGCGACGGAGAAGGCGCTGACAGGCTTCAGCAAACGCGCGCAGGGATTGAGGAATGCGAAGGAAACCAATGGTGATCCGGCGGGAGATGTTCTATCTTCGCTCGAAGGACGAGTGACGATACGACACGGCGTGGTATCGTCACAGCGCCTTACGTTTGAGGTGCCGGGAGCGGAAGCAGAGCTGAATGGCTGGTACGATCTCGGCGACGGTAAAGTGCGTCTGATAGGGAAACTGAGGATGGATTCCGATGTTTCGCATGTAACGACGGGTTTCAAGTCGCTGCTGCTGAAGCCGCTGGTGCCGTTTTTCAGAAAGAACAATGCCGGCGCACTGGTTCGATTGTGGTCACCGGCTCGCCCGACAATTATGACGTGAAGCAGAACCTGCTGCACCGGAAGTAGACGCTTTGCAGAGAGGCTTTAGAAAGCAACCGGCTTTGGCCACTGAGCGAATTAGAAGCTCAACCCCTCAACTCTGTCATGCGGGGGCGCAGTGACTTCCGGCTCAATGAGTATTAAGTCCTTGGTTGGAAGGGTTAGCGGAAAGCAATAGGTTCCTTTTCGCTTATGCAAACTAACACTCTCCCGATGCCTGAATCATTCGCCAGAACGCATCTAATCTATCCACGAGGTGAGGGAGAGATGCGAGGGTTGGGCGATGGGGGTCTCGTTGGAAAGAATTGTTCGATAGGAGCTATCCCATACGCACAGGGCACACAATTTCGCATTTGGGCGCCGGTTGCCAACAAAGTTGAAGTTGTAGTCGAGGGCAAAGATCTCCGGTATCAACTTGGAGCAGAAGAAGATGGCTACTTCTCCGGTCTTCTGCAAGAACCTCGCATCGGCAGCCTTTATAGATTTAGCCTCGATGGTGGAGAGGCATTCCCTGATCCTGCCTCACGTTACCAGCCCGAAGGGCCCCACGGACCGTCGCAAATCATCGATCCAAGTTCATATAGTTGGAGCGAAGCAGAAACGCACTGGCCTGGAGTATCTATCGAAGGACAAGTGCTTTACGAGCTGCATATTGGCACCTTCACTCCCCAAGGCACTTTTCTTTCAGCGATTCATGAGTTTTCACGCCTGCGAGACCTTGGAATTACACTTCTCGAATGTATGCCCTTGGCTGAGTTTCCCGGCAACGTCGGGTGGGGCTATGATGGCGTCGATTTGTTCGCTCCCTTTCACCGTTACGGCCATCCCGACGATCTCCGTCGAATGATAGACGCTGCTCATCAGCTCGGACTCGGCGTCATCCTCGACGTGGTGTATAACCATCTGGGCCCGGACGGCAATTACCTGGGCAAGTTTTCCAATCATTACTTCTCAGACAAGAATACTGAGTGGGGAAACGCCATCAACTTTGATGGAGAAAACAGCAAACCGGTGCGCGACTTTTTCTTGGCCAATGTTGCTCATTGGATCGATGAATATCACTTTGATGGCCTCCGTCTGGACGCGACACAATCGATTCATGACACGGGATCGCACGGGGTTCACATCATTGCTGAGATTGGCGACTGTGTCCGTGCATCGGCCAATGGACGCAAGACCGTTGTCCTTGCAGAAAACGAGCCACAGGATTCATTCCTCATCCGCAGCGTCGAGCAGAACGGCTACGGCCTTGACGCCGTGTGGAACGATGACTTTCATCACAGTGCTGTCGTCGCGGTCACTGGTCGTCGTGAGGCTTATTTCAGCGACCATCTCGGGCATCCTCAGGAGTTTATCTCAGCTGCCAAATACGGCTATCTGTATCAGGGCCAGTACTATTCTTGGCAGCAGCACCCACGTGGCACGTCGAGCCTCGATATCGGGGGCAAAGCCTTTATCACCTTCCTGGAAAACCATGATCAGATAGCTAACTTAGGTAGATCACAACGCCTTCGGCTTCTTTCGAGCCCTTCGCGCTATCGAGCTATGACGGCACTCTGGTTGCTTAGTCCTGGTACGCCAATGTTTTTTCAGGGGCAGGAGTATGGTGCGCAGACGCCGTTTCATTACTTTGCCGGCCATACTGGCGAACTTGCAGCCGCGGTCACTCGAGGACGCGGGAGTTTCATGCTTCAGTTTGCAACTCAGGACACACCCGAGATGAAGATCTGCGGTGCGAATCCTGAAGATCCTGAAACATTCCGACAATCACAGCTCGATCCGTCCGAGCAAGAACGGCATCCTGAGATCGTGCAGCTTCACACAGATCTGCTTGCTTTGCGTCGTACTGATCCCATACTTAGCCGCAGAGATTGCCGTGTCGATGGGGCCGTCCTTGGGCAAAGCTGTTTCGTTCTTCGCTATCTCACTTCCAGTCGCGAAGATCGTCTCTTGCTCGTCAACTTTGGAGTCGGCCTCGACTTGCCACACCTTCCAGAACCTTTGACTGCCCCGCCCGCTGGCTGTGAATGGCGAGTTCAATGGTCCAGCGAATGGCCCCTATACGGAGGCTGTGGATCGTATGCTCCGGATCGTTTTGGACCATGGCACGTTACCGGCGAAAGCACCCAACTTCTCGTGCCTGTGAAAGCCAGCATCCCATTTAGTCCTGAGTCTCCGAAGTCCGGCTTTACGGATTTAGATTCCAACTAAGAACAGATCGCATATGGGTCGCGCCCTGTACCCAAGGAATGATTAGAGGAGAAAAATGGATATCTTCCGCACGCCACAACTTGTCCGACATATCGAAGTCGATCAAACTTCCGCCGAACTCGACCGTGAGTGGATTGTGACAAATGGCCTGGGGGGTTACGCGTCTGGAACGATTGCAGGTCTGAATACGCGGCGCTTCCACGGTTGGCTAATTGCAGCGTTGCCAGCGCCACATGGACGCATGATGATGATGAATCAGATCGCTGAGACACTTCGCATCGACGATCGCACTTACGAACTGACCGCAGACAATCTTAGCCTCGCAACGCAGACGGATACCGTCAGTCCGTTTTTGAAGAGTTTCCGTCTGGAAATTGGCTTGCCCGTGTTTACCTACGCTTCGGACGAGTTCACTCTGGAAAAGCGTCTCTGCATGGTGCACGCGCAGAACACAACATACATCACCTATCACTTGTTGAAAGGCAAAGCCGCGCAGTTGGAATTGTGTCCCGCTATTGACATCCGTCCTCACGAAGGATCACTCGCCGGTCCAAGACACGAGGACTACCGTTTCAGCGCTGTCTCGGGAGGTTATGAGCTCTCGGTGGCCAGTGATCTACCACCCCTCTGTCTCGCATGCCGGGGTGAAGGTACGTCTTTTCGTCTCATGCTCGAACAGGTTACCGAACTCCGCTATCGCATAGAGCAAAGCCGCGGCTACGACTGGAAGGGAAATTTATGGAGCCCGGGATGTTTTTCTGTCAACCTTGCGGAGAGTTCCAGCGCTTCGTTGGTGATTTCCACGGAAAAATGGGACCATGTCAACGCTCTTAGTTCAGAGGATGCGTTTGCTGCAGAAACCGAACGGCGCCGGCGCTTGCTTCGTACTGCGCCGAAGGAAGCGCGCTCTGGCTTGGCGGCGGAACTTGTCCTCGCAGCAGATCAGTTCCTAATCAGCCCCGTCGGTCGTACAGCGGACACGGTTCAGGCCCGCAGCATCGGCGATGAAGTCCGCACGGTCATTGCTGGATACCATTGGTTCACCGACTGGGGCCGTGACACAATGATCTCGCTCGAAGGCCTCACCCTCGCCACAGGACGCACCCATGAAGGCGAATACATTCTCCGCAGCTTTGCCAAGTACATACGTGATGGCTTGATTCCCAATATGTTTCCCGAAGGAAAGACTTCCGGCCTTTACAACACCGCCGACGCGAGCCTTTGGTTCTTCCATGCCGCCGACCGCTATATTCGTGCAACCGACGACAGTGAGACCCTGGAGGTTCTTCTACCGAGACTTCTAGACATCATCGAGTGGCACCAGAAAGGAACATCCTTCGGTATAGGAGTAGATGACGACGGCCTGCTCCGGCAGGGGGCAGAGGGTTTCCAGCTTACATGGATGGATGCGAAGGTCGACGACTGGGTCGTAACCCCACGCCGAGGCAAGGCTGTCGAGATCAATGCCCTCTGGTATAACGCTCTATGCGTCACTGCACGCTGGCTTGAGATGGTAGGCGATGCGGATCGCGCCAAACAGCTCTCGACCACCGCTGCCAAGGTCTATGCAAGCTTCAATACCCGTTTCTGGTCATCTCAGCTCGGTTATTGTTATGACGTTGTGGATAAGGAGGGCGGAGGAAATGACTCTTCTCTTCGTCCCAATCAGGTGCTCAGCATCTCGCTTCCCCATGCCGTGCTCGCAGAGGACAAGTGGAAGCCCGTCCTGAGTGTCGTTCGCGAGCAATTGCTCACTCCATTTGGACTGCGCTCGCTCGCACCGAGCGATCCCAATTTCAAACCTCGTTATGATGGGGACCTTCGCGCACGTGATGCTGCCTATCACCAGGGTACGGTTTGGGCGTGGATGATCGGCCCCTTTTTCGATGCATGGCTCCGCGCTTATCCCGGCGATTGGGAGACCGCAGAGGCGTTACTCGCGAGCTTTGATATGGAAGTGAGTGAGGCAGGTATCGGTAGTGTCAGCGAGATCTTCGATGCCGAGTCTCCGTTCACTCCTCGTGGCTGCATCGCTCAGGCCTGGAGCGTCGCGGAAGTTCTGCGCTGTGAACTGAGGCTTCGCGCCGGCCGGCAATGATGACCATCCCTAGCCAGCGCTAGATTCTGCAATGAGAGAAAATATCGGCTTCCCCCTGGAGAAGATGGAAGCGTGCCTCATGCGAAACGCCCCTGAACTGTATGTTCAGGGGCGCCACAGTGCTATTCAATGATTGAACTTTAACTGCCGTTAAACACTCTGTATCATCCTCTTTACTTTGTTACCTATGTGGACTTCCAAGGTGATTTCCTTCGGCGATGCTGAGATCCACTTCCAGTCCCTTTCATCAGATCTGCGCACGAATAAAAATCACTGTCACCTTGTCTCAGCCGTGCCGCTCGAAGAAGGCGTCTAGCCTTGGATGCGTGTATCTCTTTGATTTCTCATATTCGTTTTGAAGTATTACGAAGTGGACGATAATCGACACCCAACTAACGGCCAGTCTTAATAGAGGCACATTAGATAACCACATTCCTATTTAGGCAATCCAACATGCAACTACGAGCTTCGATCTGGAGGCCCCATGGAAAGGCCGAACGAATACAAGATAGAGTATGTAGCGGTCCAGGATGTGCCATATCAAACTCCCGACCCCTCCGCAAAGGGCACTCACGCGGGCCAGGGCGTCTGCCATGAAGGCAGAGTGATATGGCTTGCAAAGGAGATTCCTGCCAGTACGTCCGAGTCTGACGTGACCGCGTGGGTGGAAGGTGCGGGCATCGTCACCCTCAAACCGCGATTTCTGAGGCCCTGTTGACGAAGTATGTATCCAAAGCACATCAAGGTAGGCTTGATTTTGTCATCGTGCACTCTCTTGCTCTCTGGGTGCTTTGATTCGAACAATACGCGTTCACTTCAGCAGCACACTGCCGATGCGACTGCCGCGGCTAAACGCGATGCAGGAGCGATTGCGAGAGGCGTGGTTGAGGGACTAACCCGAAAAGGGCCGACTGATATCAACACTGCTTCTGCTCAGGATCTGGAAAAGCTGCCGGGCGTGACTGCTGCAAAAGCGCAAGCCATTATTGCAGGGAGACCGTATGATAATACTTCGCAATTGGTGAAAAGGCATATCCTTTCGAAAGTTCAATACAACAACATTCGAGCGCAGATTGGCGTGAAATAGCAATTGCGAATAGTGGACCTATGGCCATTTCTGCGAAACGTTCACATCTATAATCCATAGGCATCTCACTCGGGAGCCCGTCTGTCATTAGCACGGTTGCGCTTTGCTAAGTCACATAGCTGCAGAGTTCGCGATTGGTCTTTTGCCAATGGTCCTTTCAGGCATCGCTGCGTTTTAGCAGATAATCTAAGCCGCAGACCCTATACCACCGATAGCCATAAGGCTCGAGCAGGATGTAGTGGAGGCCACCTTTCTCAGAGCGGCTGTGATCATCGGACAGAAGATTGGCCAGCATGCAGTCTTCTTCATCATCTCCCTTCAATGTGAGGCGCACCTCTCGCGGCTCAGAACTGAGATTATGCACGAACAATACCGAATTGTTCCGCCAGTTATACCGCATTGCCAAAACTTGTGGTGTTCCCGTGGATATAAATGAAAAGTCACCCCACCCGATCTCGGGAACCTCCTTGCGCATGCGAATGGTGCGTTCCATCCAGTTAAGCAGCGAATTGGGATCGCGGCGTTGTGCAGCTACGTTGATATGTTGAAAGCCATACGGGCCCACGCTGATTGTCGGTAGAATTGGCTTGTCGTTCTTGGTAAATCCGGCATGAGGTTCCGTTGACCATTGCATCGGTGTCCGAGCACAGTTTCGTTCGGGAAGATGCAGATCATCGCCCATCCCGATTTCGTCGCCATAGCGGATTACCGGTGTGCCGGGCAGCGTCATCATGAGGCTATATGCCAGTTCTAGTCTCCTCCGATCGCCCTGCAGCATAGGTGCCAGCCGGCGGCGAATCCCTCGCCCATACAACTGCATATCCGAATCCGGGCCGAATGCAGCGAAGACGGTTTCACGTTCTGCTTCTTTGAGGCGTCCGAGGTCCAGCTCGTCGTGATTGCGGAGAAATTGTCCCCATTGCGCGGTCGCAGGGCGGCTCTTTGTGGCACGCATAGCTTTTACCAGTGGCCGAGAATCGCTAGTTGCCAGCGCGAGAAAAAGATTTTGATTGACTTCAAAATTGAACATCATCTGCAACCGTTCGCCGGCGGCGCCAAAGTAATCCATGTCGGTATCCGGCAGGACATTTGCTTCGCCCAGGATGATCGCCTGTCCCTCTCGCCAGTTAAGGAACTGAGTGAAACCCCGAAGCATTTCATATTGCTCTTTGGGCTTCGTAATCTTAGGGCCCTTTTCCGCGATGACAAAAGGCACGGCGTCCATACGAAAGCCTGAGACTCCCAGCTGCAGCCAGAAGCCCATGATCTTGAGGATCTCCGCCTGAACTTCGGGATTCGCAGTGTTCAGGTCAGGCTGAAAATCGTAGAACCGATGGAAGTAATACGCCTTGGCGGTTTGATCATAGGTCCATGTGGATTTCTGCACCCCGGGAAAGACGATTCCGGAGGCAGCATTCCGGGGTTTCTTTTTTGACCAGACATACCATTCGCGATATTTCGACTGCGGATCACGACAGGCACCCTTGAACCAAGGATGTTCATTCGATGTATGGTTCACAACCAGATCAATGAGCAAGCGCATCCCTCGCTGCCAGCATCCGTGTGCAAACTCTACAAAGTCTCCAAGAGTGCCATATCTTGGGTCCACGCCGTAGTAATCGGCAACGTCGTATCCGTCATCTTTAAAGGGTGATGGCTGAAATGGCATTAGCCACAGTGCGGTCACACCGATGCCCTGCAAATAATCAAGGCGGCGCGTAAGACCTTGAAAGTCACCGATGCCATCTCCATTCGCATCCATGTACGTAGCGACTGAGAGGCAGTAAATGACGGCGTTTTTATACCAGAGATCGTTAATCATACAGACCATTGTTCGCCGAGCAGAAGAAAGGGAGGCACTATTGGGATGCATGATTTCAGTTCGTGGCCGCGCGAGAGCAGTTACGATCTGACGGATCACAACAGAAAGATCCGATTGATCGCGTACAACCTCCTACATGTGGTAGAACTCCCACCTTATGAACTATGCACGTATCTCGCGGCAGGTTCCCCGCCCTGGAGTTACCCACAATGAAATCTTTAGGAAAAATAATATGCTGTTCGATTCTCAGCATCGTTGTCCTATCAATGACTGCCAAAGCTGGCGCTCAATCTGATGATGATAAGAAATTTCTCGCGAATGCCGCTCAATCTGATGTAAACGAAATTAAGCTGAGCCAACTGGGGGAGCAGAAGGCGACAAACCCAGCCGCGAAGGCTTTCGCGCAAAAGATGGTAGCCGAGCACAACAAAATGAGTATGAGCATGCAGCCATTTGCCGTATTTTGGGGGGTCACGCCACCGACCGATATGGACGCTGATCATCAGAAAGAATACGACAAGCTAAATGGACTATCTGGTGCTGATTTCGACAAGGCGTACACCGACCAAATGGTGAGCGATCATGCAAAAGCTCTGGATGCCTTCACGACCGAAGCGAAGGACACGAAGGATGCAAAATTTCGCACCGCTGTGCTGAAGGGTAAGACGATGGTAGCTGCACACAAAAATATGGCATACGATCTGAAGAAAAAGCTGTAACACATAGACAAAACGCATGGCCCTCTCTCGTTTAAGGAAAGGACCATGCGACCGCGACTCGTTCGGCGCGGTCTTACTTATGACTATCTCGCGCCGCTTTCACGTAATCGTGTGACTCCTGAATGTGCGCATACTGTGTAGACAAAAGTTGATGAGCTGGGAGTGGTAGTTCTTTATCCAGCGCGTCCTTATAGGCCTTCTTGGCGGCATCCTCAGCTGCTTCCGCCGTCTCAAGCAGCGTATGGTCTCCTCCACCGAGACGAGCTTTGAGGTCTCCCCAGGTTCGCCTCAAGGTGCCGCTCACACTACCGCTCTGCTTGGGGTCGTGATCGCCTTCGGTGTGGAGCATCGTCTCTAGCTCACCGCGGAACGAAGCTCGTTTGAGGGACTCAGCTGCAAAGTAGCGTCTGAGCGTTTCATCCTTTAAATGCTCGCCGATTGCTTGAAAGCCTTCCTGTCCATCGATGAGACTCTCGATGACAGAATGCAACGTATCTTGAACGTCCTTATTAGTTACTTTAGCTGTTGTTTCCGACTGTGTTGACATGGATTCCCTCCTGGATTGGAACGGTTAGTGGACTTTGTGAGATGGGAGAGGCTAGCTCAGCCAAATTGCCATCGCAATTTCCTATCCCTATTGCCTCGAACTCTTAGATGCATGTGGAACCGCATGCACGCGCAAAAGACTTCAGTGCTGCGAGTGAATTTTTGGAGTGGAAGACCTGAGTGCTAAACACTGTCCGCCAGTTCGCAGTATCTCGTGACTGATATCGTGAGACGCTCTAGTGTCTCCGGATCTGGAGATCAAAGATTGACTTGGGCGAGTAGTCGCCTTCTTGGACAATAGGCGGTTATAGGTCCATCTGAATCACTTCCGGACAGCCCGTCAAACGACTACTTTGCCATCACTCAATAATCTTGTTGATTGGTAGACTCTTGAGATGAGCTATCCAAGACACCTGCCGCACTTCGATCAGGCTGTGCGGAAGGGGGCCTGGAACGAGCGTATGGTCGCTGGCGAGTATGCCGTCCGCTTTCCCGACAAGTGACCCTTGGCTCAACTGTTGCCTTCAGGGCAAAGCGCTCGTCGAGCGTCGTTGGTCCGAGTTCCGATAGGATTGTCGCCCATCCGGACGTTACCCGCAGCAGCAATCTCAACTTCGGAGCCGTCGTGCTTAAAAAACGGGGTTTTGAGCAACTCCGTTGGCGGCTGCCCACTTCGGTCGCAAGCTACCGCAAGTGTCACTTTTCAGGCGCTCCGAGGATTGCGATTGATGCTGAGATTGTCACAGGGCGGAAGTAGCAGACGCGGAGGTACCTCAGCAGGAAGATCGGCGATGCAGTGTGATGCGCTAGGGAACGAGATAGCTATAGTCTCATTTATTCAAATATAGCGAATAAACAAAAAAACGAATGTAACACTCCTTTCCAAATTGGCCATTACCAACGCCGTGCAACCAGCTATAGAGTGCGTTTAAACAGAGGTGTTGCGATCAAAAGCGTTACGATCCCAAACCCAAACAAGAAGAGCAGGTCCATGCGGATCGCGGCAAGTCCGCCGTCCTTGAGAAGGATGGCCTTGAAGCCGTGAACGGCATAGGTAAAGGGATCGGCGACGGCAATGGCGCGCAGCCACTTTGGGAACCCGGAGACGGGAGAGATGGCTCCGCTGGGAAAGAACAGCAGCGTGTTTAGGACTCCAAATATGGCGCGCGGCACGAGAGGATCTTCGACGCGCACCATCATCAGAAACATCATGCCGTTGAAGGCTATCGAGGTCGAGAGGATGAGCAGGAAGAGGAGCATAGCTGTTATCGGGTGAAAGATAACGCCCAGCCCTGCGAGTAGTGAGCCGATCACCGTAAGGCAGACGCCCGAGAGCACTGCCTTGATAGCGCCTGCGAGGTTCAGTCCCAGGACCAGTTCTAGTTTCGTGATGGGAGTTACCAGATAGCCTTCATGAACGCCCCGCGCTTTGTCGTCGATATACAGCATGCCTCCGCCGATCATGACGGCCACATACATGGCGAGCGCTATGGAGCCTGAGAGCAGATACTTCATATATTCGACATAAGGATAAAGTTCGACGATTTCGAGCGCGATCTGCTGTACCACTTTCTGCTGAATGACGGGAGCATTCAGGGCCTCGACCAGAGATTGCATCTCTGCTTCGAGGCTGTTGCTCATGGTCTGATCACTGTTGTCAACCACCAGGCCGATTGCTGGAGAATCGCCTGCGAGTACACGCCGCGAATACTGCGCCGGGATGATCACTGCCCCATCGAGTTTGCCGGTACGGACATCTTCGCGTGCCTTTTGCTCATCGTCATACGCAACAGTGGTAAAGGTACGGATGTTCACCGCTATGGAATCAAATGCCTCGTGGATTCTAAGCGCCTGGGAACCCCGATCGTAGTCGACTACACCCATCCGCGCGCCGCGAATCTTACCGCCGAAAGCATTGCCGAGAATAATCAGTTGGACGAGTGGAAGCATCATCGAGACCATCATCAAAGCCGGTGAGCGGAAAAACTTGCGCATCTCCCGTTCCACAATCGCCATCATTCGTTTCATGGTTGCACCCCTGGACGCGGCGGCATGACAAATCCAAGCGCCTTGACCTGTTCGTCACGAAGCTGACGTCCCGTGTAGTGAACGAAGACGTCATCAAGCGTGGTGTTCTGAACGCTCAATGATTTGATCGTTTCGCCGCTGTTTACCGCCATCTCCACCAGCTGTGTTGTAGTAAGAGAGCCATTAGAGGTGAGCAGCCTGTACATTCCCGCACTCTGTGATTCCACTGCGGTCACGCCGGAAAGCTGCTTCAATCGCGCAGGCCACTCGGCGGATGCATGAGTGAATTGCGCTTCCACAACATTGGTTCCAGGAACACTGGCCTTGAGCGCCATTGGAGTATCGAGCGCTACCAGCTTCCCATGATCGACGATGGCGATGCGGTCGCACAGGCGATCGGCTTCGTCCATGTAGTGTGTGGTAATCAGCATAGTCAGATGGCGGGTATTTTTCAGGTGATTCAGCATTTCCCACACTGCCACGCGCGAGACCGGATCGAGTCCCGTAGTCGGCTCGTCGAGGAAGAAGATTCGCGGATTGTGAATTAGGCCGCGCGCGATCTCAAGCCGACGGCGCATTCCGCCGGAGAGCGTTTTTGTTTGTGCGCCGCGCCACTTCAATAAATCCACTGCTTCCAACAGCTCTTCGATACTGCGTTGGCGCTCGGCTTTCGGGACCTCGTAGAGCTTGGCATAGATGGAGAGATTTTCTTCCACGGTCAGATCGACATCGCTGGTGAGCGCCTGGGGAATGACACCAATCGTTCGCCTTACAGCATCGGGTTCGCGCGAGACATCATACCCGGCAATGATGGCCTTCCCGCCTGTGACTGGAATCAGCGTCGTCATCATGCGGATGAGTGTGCTTTTGCCAGCACCATTCGGTCCAAGCAGGCCGAAAATCTCTCCCTCGGCGACTTCAAAGGTGATGCCACCGACGGCTTCAAAATCTCCATAGCGCTTCACGATGTTTTCGACGGCGATTGCCGCGACTGGTTTCCCGGCGTTCATCGCATCACCAGTTGGTTCTTAGGGATATAGACTTCAGCGATCATTCCAGGCACAAATCGCATGCCCGGGTTGTCGATCAGCAGCTTCACGCGGATGGTTTTGATGTCCCGCTTGCGCCGGCTCACGTCGCGTTGTGTGGCAAAGTCCGCTTCTGCCGATTTAACAATCACCTTGCCCTGGATAGTCGCACCGCTCGGCATCACTACGCGCAAGCTATCCCCTATCTGTACGGCGTCGGCCTCAGTCTCAGGCAGTGGCGCATAGATCCATGTCTGGGTCAGGTCCGTGATGGTCACGATCGGCGTCCCTGGCGAAACCACTTCACCCTCCCGTGCTGCCCTTACATTGACCTTGCCTGCAATCGGTGAGACAACGCGGGCATAATCTAATTGGACCTGTGCCTGACTCAGCAGAGCTTGTGCATTTTGGACTTCACCACGCGTTGCGGCCACTGTTTTGGCTGCCGCCTGAGCCTGGATAGTATTCGCTTGCGCGAACTTGAGCGACGCTTCCGCGGCGGCAACGTTCTCTTTTGCCGAATCGACAGCGGCGTGCGCAGCGCGGAGGGAGGTGGCCGCTTCGTCCCGCGCCTGCTGGCTCATGACTCCCTGTTCCGCCAATGCGACAGTGCGCGAGGTATCGGCCTCTTGATGCTCGTATTGCGCCTGCGCTTGCGTGAGAGCGGCCCTCGCTGCCCGCAATTGCGCCTCGGCATTCGTTACCTGGCTTGATGTGCCGCCTCGTGTCTGGCGTTCGGTGTCGCTTGCTTCCAGCAGCTTGTATTGCTGACTGCTTGCTGTCGCCTCTGCAGCCTTGCGCGCCGCTGCCAGATCGTCACTCTCGATGGTGGCGATCAGTTGCCCTGTCTGGACGTCGTCGCCTTCATCGACGGCAAGGGTCTGTATGCGTCCCGCAATGCGCGAGCTGATGACTACTTCATTGGCGTCTACCGTGCCAATGAGCTGGAGATCGTCCGAGCGCGGCGTCGTAAAGAAGTACCAGCAGAGCGCGACCACCAGCAGCACTCCGATCAAGATAAATATCTTGTTGCGTGCATTCATAAGCACTTTCTCCAAAGCCGAAAATTTTTAATTTGAGGCATGGGCATATCGGCGAGGGTACGCTTCGCAAGCCTTGTGCCGTGGGCACGATCAACGAATAGGGCATTACCGAGGAAGCGCACGGATGCCTTGCGCCGCGACTCTATCGCTTTGATATCAAATGGATCGAACGGCATTGCGAGGCGCATCATGGGTGCACTGAGAAAGTAAAAGACATTTGCGCCGAACATGGAATACATCACCTGAAGCCAATCCATCTCGCATAACTCGCCTGCCTTGACGCCTTCGCGCACGGTGTTCTGTAGCTTCTCGATCAAAGGCTTGAATAGCTTCTCCATGAGCAGCGGCATCGCTTCGCTCTCGCCCAGTCGAACGCGGACCATCTCCTGTTGCATGAGACTTTGGAATTCGCGCTGCGTGAGAATCCGGTCGAAGTGGTTTAGCGCCGTGCGCAGTAGGCGTTCTCCCGGACTATATCCGGAATCGAGAGCTGCAAGCGTGCGCTCAACAACGATTCCAGAGGCCTCTTCGAGCGCTGCGGCGTAGAGGCCCCTCTTACTCTTGAAATAGTAGTAGAGGAGCGCCTTGTTGACTTTGGCTGATTCCGCAATCGCATCGGTACGAGCCCCTGCCAGGCCGTGCGCACTGAACTCGCGAATGGCCGCACGAAGAATGGTCACCCGTGTCCGGTCGGCACGGTCTCGATGGTTGGGTTTTGAAGGTTTGGTCATCATTGATTAACCAGTTAGTTAAAGTATACTAGCAGCGGCAAAAGATGAACCTCAAGAAGAGTGCAGAGTCCAATGACCGATCAAGGAAGGCCAGCACAGGAATCTACAGCCAATACAGCGATTGTGGCGTGCCTAGGGTCGAGCAGCACTGCGGGCAAAGGGCAAGCCTTCAATTGGATCAGCGAGCTGGAGCGGAGGGAATGCAACAAGCGCTTATGTTTTCGGAATTTTGGAGTCGGCGGAGATTTCGCCTATAACGCACTCCAACGTCTGCCCATCGTGCTCGCCTGCCGTCCGGAAAGAATCGTGGTCTGGGTCGGCGGGAATGAAGTTCTTGCAGTAGTTTCGAAGAAAGTTCGGCTTTTCTTCCGAATCTCGAAGCACCTCCCTAACGAGCCATCACCTGAATGGTTTCGAGAGAGCCTTCAGACAATCGTGCATCGCCTGAAAGCACATAGCTGGACTGCCCGATGGAATGTTCCAAGTAGATAGTTAGTGTAACGCAACGGGTTTGTTTATTTTCCCGTCGCAGTCGGGGGTGTGGAGAAGTGGAAAGCGTACTTTGCTTTCCACTTCTCCATGCCCCTTGTTCTTGTTGATCAGCCATGCTTCCGGCGCCGGTGGCCTATATCCCAGCGAGGAGTGTGGCCTGATCGTGTTGTCGTGCACTCGCCACCTTTCACATAAAATCTGTGCCTCTTTCAGGGAATAGAAAATCTCTCCGTTCAGCAGCTCATCCCGCAGTTTGCTGTTGAACGATTCGAAATAGCCATTTTCCCACGGGGATCCTGGCTCGATGTATAACGTCTTTGCACCAGTGGCTTGAAGCCACTGGCGTAGATTCCTGGCTACGAGTTCGGGGCCGTTGTCTGAACGTATATGTTCAGGAACGCCATGCAGAATCATGGCGTCGCTGAGCGTATTGATCACATCATTACTGTTCAGCCGCCGCGCTACTCGAATCGCCAGGCATTCCCGGCTATATTCATCAATCAGGTTCAGCATGCCGCAATTTGTACATCAATGAGACTTTCATCTCTCTTTGCGTCTTGATGAACAAATCGTATCGCTTCGCGGATGATCTGCGAAGGCTAGGCGTGCCTCTTCCGACCCATCCGAATACCCAGAAACGGCTTCGACGCGCCTTAGCGCACATAAATTTCCGTCTCGTGAGGTGTCCCCAGCTAGCGCGGCCATATCTCGCCGCGTAATTCGTACGATTGCCTGCAATTGTTCCATCCCCGGCTGCATATGGATGGCTCCCTTCACGAGAGCCACAGATGCTGGAAGCCGAGGTAGTGCGAGCTTGAGCCGTCGTCACGACAAACTGGCTTATCTGACTTATCTGGGGCTACTGATGTGTCTCCCGCTCACATCATGTTCCCGAGTGACGGCTGATGTTGCGGCAATCGAAGCTGTACCGGTAAGGACGGTCCGAGCTGTGTCCCAGGATGTTCCTCTGGAGATCCCGGCTGTCGGCAATGTGGAAGCGATGGAAAGCGTGGCCGTGAAGTCACGCATTGTCGGACAAATCAATCGCGTCGCATTCGAGGAAGGACAGAGCGTAAGCAAGGGCCAGCTGCTGTTCACGATCGATCGAGATGTGCTCGAACGGCAGGCAGTGGAACAACAGGCTGAGTTGCAACGCGATGCCGCCGTGGAGCAACAGGCTCGCGCAGTGGTGGCGCGAGATGTCGCGTCACAAAAACAGAGCCAGTCGGAAGCCGATGTTGCTATGAAACTCGAGATGCTTGGCGTCATCTCCGGCCAGCGCGCAAACCAACTCATGACGACGCGAGACACGGCCCATGCTGCACTTGAGTCAGATCAGGCGGCGGTAGAGGCTGCAGTTGGTGCAACGAAGGCCGACAGAGCACGCCTTGCTCAGACCCAGTTGCAGCTTAGCTTCACACAAGTTGTCGCTCCCATTGCAGGCCGCGCCGGTGCGGCAATGGTGAAGGCCGGCAATGTGGTGAGAGACAACGACACAACACTTGTCAGTATCCTTCAGCTGGCTCCAATCAATGTCACATTTGGTATTCCCGAACAAAGTCTGTCTGAAGTGCAGCGCCTGAATGCGGGCGGGCACTTAAGCGTAGAAGAGAGTCATGGCGACGGAACCGCATACGAAGGGCACCTCGTATTTATTGACAACACCGTGGATGCGACCACAGGGACGATCAGACTCAAGGCAGCATTTCCCAATGCAGATGGCGCACTGTGGCCCGGCGAATTCATCAACCTGCGTCTGCGATTACGAGTGGACAAGGGACAAATACTTATCCCGGAATCTTCCATTCAAGATGGATTGGATGGAAAGTATGCGTGGCTCGTTAAGTCAGGCGTCGCAACGATGGTGTCTGTAACCGTGCTGCGGACTTATAAGCCGGAGAATGGTCCTGAGCAGTCGGTGATTGGAAGCGGCATCAATCCCGGAGACATGATCGTTACTGAAGGGCAGCTTAGACTCACGCCTGGCGTGAGAGTTTCACTTCTGGACGCGCCGCGGTTGCATTCTCAGGCCAACAAAGACAAGACCGCGCAATAAAGCGCGCTCAATTTCAGGTTATGCGAGGGTAGCTGCTATGCGATTTACAGGCTTCTTCATCCATCGCCCTACCACCACGACGCTATGGATCGCGGCGATCGCCGGGTTTGGTTTTTTAAGCTACTTTTCGCTTCCCGTCAGCAATCTTCCGGAAGTCGAGTACCCGACCATTCGGGTGCAGGCTGTATTGCCCGGTGCAAATCCTGATGCCATGGCAGCGACGGTCGCGACTCCGCTGGAAAGCGAGTTCTCGATGATCCCGGGCATCGAAAATATGACGTCCTCAAGTTCCGTCGGAGAGACTGACGTTACGCTTCAGTTCGATCTGAATCGCAGTGTGGATGCAGCCGCGCAGGATGTGCAGGCTGCGATCTCTCGCGCGGCTGGCTCGCTGCCAGTAAACATGCCCTCGCCGCCTTCTTATTCCAAGGTAAATCCAGCGGAAGATCCGATTTTGTGGCTGGAGATGTCTTCGAAGACCATGGCGTTCGACGATTTTGCAAAATATGCCAGCCAGATATTTGCCAAGCGAGTCTCCATGGTGAACGGAGTTTCACAGGTACAGGTGTATGGTCCCGAACAACCTGCGATCCGCGTGCAGGCTGATCCAGCAAGGCTGGCCGCATATGGCCTGGATCTCGAGCAGGTTCGTACGGCGCTCACCACGAACAGCGCCAATCTCCCTACCGGTACGTTGTATGGCGACGCCAGGGATTATTCGCTTCAGGCGAATAGCCAACTCAATACTGCATCGCAGTTTTCACAATTAGTCGTAGCTTACAGGGATGGCGTTCCTCTCCGGCTGGATCAGGTTGCTACTGTCTTCAACAGCTCAAACAATGTCAAACGCACATTCTGGATTAACGGACAGCGCAGCGTCATTCTTGCCATCCGGAAACAGCCTGGCGCAAACACCGTGGAAGTGGCTGATCACGTGAAAGCTGTGATTCTCACGCTGAGAGACTCCATGCCTCCAGGCGTCTCCTTCGGGAAGGTTGCCGACGACGCTGACATGGTCCGCGATTCTATTGCAGAGGTCAATAGAACTCTCATCCTGACGATCTGCCTGGTCGTGCTGGTGATTTTTGTATTTCTTGGCACGGCGTCTTCGACCATCATCGCAAGTGCGACGATTCCCATATCGATCCTTGGCACGTTCGTCGTCATGCGTCTGCTTAACTATTCCGTCGACATGTTTTCCATGATGGCGATCACGCTCTCTGTGGGGTTTATCGTGGACGATGCAATCGTCATGATCGAGAACATCGTACGTCATCGTGAGATGGGTAAAACGCCATTACAGTCCGCCTTAGATGGCGCGAATGAGGTAGGCTTCACAATCATTTCGATGACCATTTCCCTCGTGGCTGTCTTTCTGCCGATCGTCTTTCTCAATGGAGTGCTGGGACGGCTGCTTCGCGAATTCGCAGTTACGATCTCCGTGTCTATCCTCCTCTCGGGCCTGACTGCGCTGACGCTGACTCCCATGCTTTGCAGCCGCTTTCTAAGCTCACGAGAGCAGGCTGATAACTGGTTCCAAAAGCATTCGGAACGGCTCTATGCAGCGATGGAAAACGTCTATCGGCGATCCCTGGACATTGTGTTGCGGCACCAGCGCGCGACGATGCTCGCCAGCATTGCGATGACTGCACTCACCGTCTACCTTTTCGTCGTAATGCCGAAAGGTTTCATGCCTGCGGTAGACGTCGGCTACTTCTCCGGGCGTCTCGAAGCCTCCCAGGACAACTCTTTCGACCGAATGATCGCTTACGGTCACGAGGTGAATAAGATTCTCGCGACGCTTCCATGGATGGAAAGCAATCTATCCGGCGTTGAATCCCAGAACTCGGGCTGGTTCCATGTCAACCTCGTGGCTGACAGGCGCAGGCCGAATGTGCAGATCATCATCGCTGATCTGCAGAAGCAGCTCAATAAGATTCCCGGCCTCAATGTATATCTCCGGCAGGGGAATTTTTTGAGCCTGGGGCAGAATGAAGGGCGCTCTCAATATTCTGCTGCGCTGGAAGGGCCGGATGCCGAAGAATTGTATCGATGGGCGCCTAAGCTGAAAGCGAAGCTGCAATCCCTGCCTGAGTTAGCGAACGTATCCAGTGATCTCGAAATGGATGCGCCACGTGTAAATGTGGATATACGGCGCGATCTGGCCATGTCGCTGAATGTCGATCCGGAGAAGATCGCCAACACTCTTTACGATGCCTACGGAAACAGGCGCGCAAACACGATCACGGTTGCGTCCGAGCAGTACGACGTCATCCTGGAAGTTGCGAACCAATACCAGCGTGATCCTGAAGCAATAGGAGGCTTGTACATACGATCAAATACAGGCCAACTCGTTCCACTCTCCGCAGTCACTACACTGACACAGACAGTAGCGCCATTGAGAGTGAATCATGTGGGGCAATTCCCTGCTGTAACGTTTCAGTTCGATCTCAAGCCCAGGGTCTCTCTCGATACTGCAACGAAGATTGTCCGGCAAGCAGCGGGAGAGATCGGCATGCCGGCGACTATGAACTTCGCTTTCCAAGGGACTGCCGCTCAATTCCAGAGTTCGTTGAAAGGTTTGGGTCTTTTGCTTGTTATCGCGGTGATGGTGATCTATCTCGTTCTCGGAATGCTTTACGAGAGTTTCATTCATCCGATTACAATTCTCTCCGGGCTGCCACCGGCCGCTATCGGCGCACTGCTTACGCTGCTGTTGTTTGGCCAGGATCTTAATCTCTATTCTTTCCTTGGGATCATTTTGTTGATCGGCATCGTGAAGAAGAATGCCATCATGATTGTCGATTTCGCACTCGACGCGGAACGTAAGGAAGATTTGAATCCGAAGGATGCAATCTATCAAGGCTGTCTCCAACGCTTTCGTCCGATTATGATGACCACGATGGCTGCCCTCCTGGGAGCGCTTCCGATCGCGTTCGGAAGCGGGGTAGGCGGCGAGGCACGTCGCCCCCTCGGCATCGCAGTGGTTGGAGGGCTCCTTCTTTCGCAATCGCTGACGCTTTATGTCACACCGGTCATCTATCTCTATCTCCATCGCTTCCACCGAAAGAGTATAGAGAAAACACACGATGTGACCCCAGCGCTGGAACAATCCTGGGACAGCACGATTTCCATGTGATGCAGACAGGCAAACTGCTAGGGCATGTGCAGCAGCATGCAGGTGACATCGTCATGTTGCGGCGCGTTCCCGACGAACCGGTCAAGATCGACGAGGATGCTATTCAACAGCATAGCCGGAGCCAGCATCACGCCGGAATGCAGCATCGTAATGAAGCGCTCTTCGCCATATTCTTGTTGAAGACTGTTCTCCGCCTCGACCACTCCATCGGTGAAGGCCACCAGCCAATCGCCGCTCTCCATCATCACTTCGCCTGATTGGTAGTGAGCATCTTCCATAATGCCAAGCGGCATTCCTCCAATATCGAGCCGCTCAATAGAACCTGACCGGCGGCGGAGAATCGGGTTGTTGTGTCCGGCATTGACATAGGTCAAGCGACGCGACACAGGATCGAACTCGGCAATAAAGGCGGTGGTAAAACGGCGGCCGTTCTGGCTGTTGCTGCAGGCGTAGCGGTTCATCCGGTCTACTAATTCCGTCAGCGGCCCGGACGTGCCGCTAAGAGTCTTTAAGCTCGCCTGGAATGTCGCCATCAGTAGAGCCGCGGGGATGCTCTTCCCTGCAACATCCGCTATAGCAATCAGAAATGTGGTGCTGCCTGCATCGAGACGTGGCCGGGCAAAAACATCATAATAATCTCCGGCTACGGTATTGGCGGGACGCGTGGCAAATGCGATCTCCAGGCCGGGCACTTGTGGAGGATTTGCCGGGAGCAGCCATACCTGAATCTCTTTCGCGATTTGAAGGTCGCGCTTCATCACGACCCGGTCGGCGACTTCCAGAATCAGCAGCGCGAACATCAACAGGCCGCCATAGAAGTGGAAATCCAGAGCGAACACTTTCACTTGGCCTGAGCCAGCAGTCCAGCTCCATTCACCGCCGGGAACGATAATCAGCACCAAAGCGATGAGCAGCAAAACACGGCGGGCTGGCGTGAGCTTTTCTAAAATTGCCCAGAAGAACTGCCTGGCCACGCTAAAGACGTGTTTGCTGTGGGGCACGCCAGCAACGCGGGTGGCATCGACCTCCTGGGAATAGAGGCGGTAGCTGGAATGAGCATCCTTGCGAAACTGCGCCCAAAGCTGGCTGAGCTGCATGCCCTCGGTCACGCGTTGCCAGAACCGATCGACGCGCTCCTTAAAAGCTTGCTTCTCCATTCGTTTTACGCTCTCCGCCGTTGGTATTCTGCTCCCTCTGATGCCGTGCAGCTATTCTAATATCGGGCTTGCTCGATTCCTCCTGTGTAAACCGGTTGTGCTCGCACCACGACGCCGACAATCTCTGCAAGGTATATCTCGATGCCTTCGAAAGCCGCTGTTATTTCAGGAAAAGGGCAATTGGCGCACGTTTTCTCACGGCTGCTTACAAGTAAACAGACAGGCTACCTGCCAAAATGAGGTGTTTTAAGCGGCTTTTTGGGCTTTTTTGATAAGGCGCAGAGCGGCATCCGCTCCCTTACATCCCAGAAGGCGATACTTCTTGCCCTCAAGACTGTGATAGTTCACGAAAAAGTCTTGTAGTTCTTTCACCCATTTGTCCGGAAGATCCTTCAGCTTTCGAATGTTGGCATACATGTGGTTCGCTTCGGCAACGGCGACCAGCCTGTCGTTCCTGATCTTTTCCTTGCCATCGAGCTGCTCACCTTCGATGACTCCGATGAGACGGGCAAGAACTGCACAGCCAGGGAACGCAGGCTCGTCCATGAGCAATAAAACGTCGATTGGGTCGCCATCAGGCGCAAGAGTTTGCGGCAGGAAGCCGAAGTCATACGGAAATACCATGCCGGCTGGAAGGACCTTCTTGAGAGAAAAGATCCCCTGGTCCGGATCGAATGCAAACTTGTTTCGACTTCCGGCAGGCGTCTCAATGATTACCTGGAGAAATCCATCTTTCTTGCTGATCGGCTTCAATCTAGTTGGATCGGCCAATGATTTCATAGGTCTTTGCATTCAGATGGAAGGTTGAGCGCAGCCGTTGTATGCAATATCGTTCAGAGGCCAAGCACCTTGTTCTCAGATTTGTGCCTGTCGGCCGAGAGCAGTTGCAGAAGTTCGGCAGTTCCATCGTCGCATCCGGCACAGTGAGCCACCCACTTTTGACGGGCTTTGATTTCCGCTGTCAGCGCAAGCGATGTCTCAACTGCCAAGCTGCCATATTGTTCCATAGCTTTCGCTGTGTTCTCCTTTGCCTCAAACCATCTTGCTCGAAAAATTGAACATTTCGCGCACGATTCCATACGGGAAATCCTCGTCTCTGCATACATACGTGGGGGAGGGGTGTAACTCGTCAGGCAGACTGAAATATCGTAATTCCGGTGAGATGTGGGATTGCAAGTGTTTTGTTGCCTATGAGTCACGACCGCAAGCCAAAGTGTTACAAGGAAGGCGGTTAGCGCCGGGCACAGGAGTTTATATCGTCAAAAATCCAAAGTCAGGCATTCGCCTTACCTCAGAGCTTTCGGGAGCATTTCGGACGGTTACGACTGGCTATTCCCATTGAGCACGCTCTTCTGACGTCAGCGGCAAGGGCAGCACCTGACCTCTGGCTCCTGATTCAAATGATGTCTCGAGAATGGCCATACCGGCAATGGCATTCTTTACTGGCACGGGAATCGGGCATTTAGCAAGGATTGCGTCTCTGATTCCAGCATAGTACCCGCTCTGGTTCCCTACCGGTGACGGCACTTCGGTCTGCTCGCCAGTCGCCCCGTCGTACACAATGCCAGGATTCGGGTCATAGCCGAAATTTGGATCATCAGGAAGCATTCCGCTCATAAGCTGCCGCTCTTGTACGTCTGCACCGAACTTTGCCCAGCTGCCACGCGTGCCGTGAAGCACGGAACGAGGACCACCGCCCGATACCAGCAACGAGGCATGAAGGATGACACGAAGGCGATCGTAGTTAAGCTGCACGTGGGCCCAATCATCCGTCAATCCACCTTCGCGCAGGATTCCGAAGCTGGCATTCACTGAATGCGGAAGTCCGAACAGGTGCAATGCCTGATCGATGAGATGAGGTCCAAGATCAAACCACAATCCCGCGCCCGGACCTGGGTCTTCGCGCCAGCGCTGGCGCACGACCGGACGAAAGCGATCCAGATGGGACTCATAGTGGGATACTTCGCCGAGCACACCGGTTTGCAGAATGGCCTTCGTAGCAAGAATTTCGCTATCCCATCGCCGGTTGTGGAAGACCGAAAGGAGCCGGTTATGCTGTCTTGCAATCTCTGCGAGCGATCGAGCCTCAGCAAGCGTCACGGTAAAAGGTTTATCAATGACAACATCTTTCCCTGCGCGCAAGGCAGCGGCGGCAAGAGGAAAATGGCTCTCATTCGGGCTGGCGATCACGACGAGATCGACGTCCGGGTGTGTGGGCACTTCCGTAGCGGAGCAGACAATGACCCCGGGATATTTTGCCTGTAGGGCCTCGCGTTTGCTCGACCCTACTAAACTCAGAGCAAGGCCCGGCACCGAGTGGATAAGTGGAGCATGAAAAGTCTTTCCGGCAAAGCCGTAACCGATTAATCCAACACGAATCGTCCTATCGATCATGCATACAGATTAGGCTATCCAGTGGCTTGCAGGGCGTAACTCTCGACACAAAGAATATCGCGGGGAATATCGCGGCACGTTGACCTTGCTCCAAGCTCCGGGGTATCTTTCAATCATCTGGTGTTCGGGAAGACGGTGAGATTCCGTCACTACCCCGTAACTGTAAGCGCAGAGAGATTGGCACTTCGCGTCAAGCCACTGGGACGAAGGTTCTGGGAAGGCAGCTCAATCTCGATGAAGCGCAAGTCAGGAGACCGGCCAGATGAATCGGGCTTCATTCAACTTCGATGGGAGAGTTGAAGAGCATATCCACACGCATTCGTCTTCTGGGTGCTGTGGCGGCTGCCTACGAATCCATTCCCGCTCTGTCGTCAGCACATTTTTGTGCCCGGATGCCTGGAGCGATATATGCAGCAGATCCAAATCAGGCCCGTGACTCTTGTGCTGGGTGGTGTTCGCAGCGGCAAAAGCCGATATGCGCAAGAACTAGCCCGGCGCGCAAGCCGCGTGACCTTCATCGCAACAGCCGAGCATCGCGACGATAAAGAGATGCTCCGTAAAATCGAATTGCACCGTGCCGAGCGGCCCAGGCATTGGGCTACCATCGAGGAGCCGCTGGACCTGGCCGGGGCCATACAGTCTGCCGCGGGTGACTGTGATCTTCTCCTTATCGATTGTCTTACGCTCTTCGCGGCAAATATTCTCGAAGCCGACGGTGAAGACGCCGAGCGTCTCGAGTCGCGTATTGACACTTTCTGTACTGCGCTGAAGTCTGTCCCGTGTGCGATCGTACTTGTTTCGAATGAGGTCGGCAGCGGGGTTGTTCCGGCCTACCCTCTCGGTCGTCGCTTTCGAGATCTGGTGGGTGAGATCAACCAGCGTGTCGCCGCACTCGCCGATAACGTGCTGCTCATGGTCGCAGGTCTTCCGCTTGCGCTCAAAGGCTCTGTGAACACCGAGGTACAGCTATGACGGGTGTTCTCATTGCGGGCACGGCAAGTGGAGTCGGCAAAACCACCGTTACGCTTGCACTTCTTGCAGCGATGCGCCGCCGGGGGCTGATCGTACAGGCCTTGAAAAGCGGCCCCGACTTCCTTGACACCGGCCACCACACCCGACTCTCGGGACGGCCCGCACGCAACCTCGATACCTGGATGCTCGGCCTCGAAGCAAACAAAGACGTCCTCCGCCAAGCCGCTCAAGGCGCGGACGCGGTTCTCGCTGAAGGCATGATGGGACTCTTTGACGGCAAAGATGGCGCCACAGAATCGGGCAGCAGCGCAGAAATCGCAAAACTTCTTGAGCTTCCGGTGATACTCGTAGCTGACGCCAGCAAGAGCGCTCGGAGCATCGCCGCGGTCGTGCTCGGCTTCGAACTCTTCGACTCGCAACTGCCTCTCGCTGGAGTCATCCTGAATCGTGTCGCTGGCGATCGTCATTTCCGCATGCTCGAAGCGGCGATCCTCTCCGTCTGCAAGACACCTGTCCTCGGCTGGCTGCCGCGCGATCCCGCTATCGCGATCCCGGAGCGGCATCTCGGCCTACAGACGGCAGAAGAACTGGATGAGCGCGAAGACCAGGCTGAGATAACTGAGAGGCAGATTGAAGCTCTCGGCGAGCTTGCCGAAAAGTATCTGGACGTCGATCGCATCCTCTCCTTCGAATGCGGACTCGATCTGCAATCCAAGCCGGTGCTCAGGCAAAGTGAAGGTGCAGGCAGCGTTCGCATCGGAGTAGCCCGAGATCGTGCCTTCTCTTTTTATTATGAGGACAATTTCGATCTCCTCCGGCAGCACGGCGCGGTCATTGTCCCTTTCAGTCCGCTGCACGATCTCTCGGTTCCAGAAAACATCGACGCGCTTTATCTCGGCGGCGGTTATCCGGAGCTCTACGCCGAGCAACTCAGCGCGAATGCGGCCATGTGTGCTTCTATACGAGCATTCACCGCGTCAGGCCGCCCCATTTATGCCGAATGCGGTGGCATGATTTATCTTTCCCGGCAGCTCACAATGACCAATGGCATCGCATATTCAATGGCAGGCGTTTTTCCATTTGTTATGGAGATGACTGGTAAGCTGCAACAATTCGGTTACGTCACGATTGAACTGACGGATGACTGTCTCCTCGGCGCACGAGGCACGGTTATCCGCGGCCACAGTTTTCACTATTCGCGCATGGTGAACATTTCGGAAACCGACACCCACTACCGCGTTCATTATTCTCTCTCAGACAAGCAGGAGAACGAAGGTTACGGCGTCGGCAACGTGCTCGCTAGCTATATCCACCTTCACTTCCGCGCCGCGCCGGCAGCGGCTCTCCATTTTGTGGAAGCCGCGCGCAAGATGCAAGGCGCCCACACAGTATCCACAGGAATGTGAATGCCTCAGCATCACCCGTTAGTGGCACAAGAACAGGAATCGTTATGACGACTATGGATGCACCGGCGATCGAGTATCTGATTCGCGATATCGTACCACCCAGCGAAGCCTGGCGACAGAAGGCTCGCCTGCATCTCGACACACTTACTAAGCCGATCGGCAGCCTGGGACGACTGGAAGACCTCGCGGCACAGATGGCCGCCATTCGCCAGGAGAAGTTCGCCGAGCCTGTCAGCAAAGCTGTTTATGTCTTCGCCGCGGACCATGGCATCACTGTTGAGGGAGTCAGCGCTTATCCGCGCGAGGTAACACACCAGATGGTTCTCAACTTCCTGGCGGAGGGAGCGGCCATCAATGTGCTCGCACGTCTGCATAACGTTGCCCTGCGCGTCGTTGATGTTGGGGTGGATGCAGATCTTCATGATGCTCCCGGTCTGCTGCATCACAAAGTCCGCGTGGGCACGCGCAACATGCTGCATGAAGCGGCGATGAGCGAGGAGGAAGTTCGAGAAGCCACGGCAGTCGGCGTGAAGATTGGAGACGATGCTGCCGCTGCAGGCTATGCACTCGTTGCTATCGGCGAGATGGGGATCGGCAACACCACCGCTGCGAGCGCCATTACCTGCGCGCTCACCGGCGCTTCGGCGACTCTCGCAACAGGCAGCGGTACCGGCATCCAGCCCGGAGTACATGCTCACAAGACCCGCATTGTGGAAGCAGTTGTCGCCAGACACTTTGGTTCTGCCGCTGGCTCATCTCCGCTCGAAATTCTCCGCTGCGTCGGCGGCCTTGAGATAGCCGCCATGGCAGGCATGGTCCTCGCAGCTGCACGTCACAGGCTTGCCATCATCGTGGATGGATTCATCTCTACCGCCGCTGCGGCCCTAGCGGTTGCCATGGAGCCGAAAGTACATGGCTATCTCATTGCTGGCCACCGCTCGGAAGAGCCCGGTCACACTCTTCTGCTTAACCACCTCAAGCTCGCACCCGTGCTCACGCTTGCTATGCGTCTCGGCGAGGGAACAGGCGCTGTGCTCGCCATGCCCATTGTTGAGTCAGCCATCTGTCTCTACACTCAGATGGCGACCTTCTCTTCAGCCGGCGTGAGTGAAGCCTCTCAATGAGCTCATCGGCAAATCTACGCAGGACCTGGACGGAGTTCCTCTGCGCGATCCAGTTCCTCACCCGCGTACCCGTTCCATCTCAACCGTACGAGACGGACGCCCTGTCACGGGCGGTCAAGTTTTTCCCTCTCGTGGGACTGCTGATCGGCGCGAGCGGCGCACTGCTGCATTTTCTACTCGCGCCTCATCTCCCAAGTCTCATCGTCGCGGTGCTGATCCTCAGCTACTTCGTCTGTATCACCGGCTGCCTTCATGAAGACGGTCTGGCCGATGCAGCAGACGGCTTCGGAGGCGGATGGAGCCGTGAGCAGATTCTCATCATCATGCACGATAGCCGCATCGGCAGCTATGGCGCGGCAGCTTTGACGCTAAGCCTGGGTGCCCGCCTGCTGCTGATATCCGCTCTTCCACTCGCGCATGTTGGGCAATACCTTGTTGCCGCGCATGTGCTGTGCCGATGGACGACCCTCCCACTGAGCTATTACCTTCCACCAGCGCGCACCCAAAGTGAGGATCAAATCGACGGCCAGGGCGCGCGCGTAGCTCAACTCACGAGCCGGGGAACACTTATCGTGGGCACAATCTTCAGCTTCGCAATCGTCGTCGCCGTCTTGCGAATGCATGCAGTCGCTCCCATCCTCATTTCGATTGCCTTTACGCTTGTCAGCGGCGCGTACTTCAAACGCAGGATTGGCGGTGTGACCGGCGATTGCTTCGGCGCGGCCAATCAGGTCACAGAGATTGCCGTTTACCTCAGCGGGGTATGGACCGTATGAGCACCCTGCTCTTTATCCGCCACGCCGAAACTGATATGGCGGGTACGTTCTGCGGGCAATCGAATCCGCCCGTTAACGCGCGCGGACATGAGCAGATCCATGTGCTCTTAAAAACCCTCAACGCCGGGTCAATCGATGTCGTTTACACTAGCGACCTGCAACGTGCTGTCACCACGGCAGACGAACTCGCAAAAGCTTTTGCGTGCTCATCGACCGTTACATCAGCGCTGCGCGAAATCAACTTCGGCGAATGGGAAGGACTCACCTGGTCCGAGATTGAAACGAAGGATGCAGCCTACGCCAACGAATGGAGCAACGCTTATCCCAATCTGCCCGCACCTGGCGGCGAATCCTTCGATGCCTTTCAGGTCAGAGTTCTGGCCGAAGTGCAGCATCTCCTCACTCTCGATGGATACTTTGCTGTGGTTACGCATGCTGGTGTGATGCGTGTTGTTCTTCGCGCATTATGCGGTCTCGACGAGAAAGAGGCCTGGGAGCGGACCAAATTGTATTGCGGCTTTTTCAAGTATACGGACGGGATGAGCCGATGACATATCCGAGTGTCCGGATACGAGAATTGGCTGGGTGGGATTTCGACAAAGATGAGTACCGGCCTGATGTCTTCGACCGAGACCAGCACTCTCGTGCGCGTAGACTGGTCGCCGCGCGGCCGCCATTTCAGCCAGAGAGCGCATTGCTCGATACAGCTGCATGCCTGCACGACAGCCTCGTTCGCCAAATGTCTCGACCCGATCTTCAAGCAGAAATGGCCGGCCTTAACTGGTCACTCGGCGTCGTCGATCTCCGTCTTCTGCTGGCCTTTCAGCGCAGGCTTGTCCTGAATCCGAATGCACCTCGTTTTTCTGTACCTTCCGCAGATGACGGGGCCGCGTTGATGGATGTTTCTTTTGCTTCCCCTAAAGAGGTTGTCTGCGATGTGGTTCGTTGTGAATCGGCAGTCCTGCTCCGATCCGGGAATCCGAATCTGCAGCTCCGGATTTCCGATGACACATCGAGTCCGATCACTGTTCATGCGGGCAGTCCCTTCTTCGAAGTTGCGCAATATCGTGAGCGATGGTTTCTCCGCGACGGCTATCATCGCGCCTACTCTCTTCTTCGGGCCGGAGTATTCCGGCTGCCCGCGGTGATTGTGCAGGCTAGAACACTCGAAGAACTTGGCGCAACGCGTCCATGGTTTTTTCCGGAGGAGGTACTCTTCTCGCACACGCCGCCGCGCGTCACGGATTTTCTCGATGACAAGCTCGTTCTCGAATACGATCGCATCCCACTTATCAAGACACTTCGTGTCACGGTAGAGGAAGCATTTGTTTCCGCAGTTTCTTCAGGAGAAAAATAGATGAGTATTGCAACCAAGCGCGGCGATGGCGGCCAGACCGGTCTGGCTGGCGGCATCCGCGTCTCCAAGTCAGATCTTCGCGTTGAGTCCTACGGCTCGGTCGATGAGCTCAACACTTGCCTCGGCTTTGCTCGCAGTATCTGCCAGAACAAGGAGATCGCAGAGTGGACCGAAGATGTCCAGCGAACGCTATTTCGCGTTGGCTCCGCGCTCGCCACGCCGCCTGAGAGTAAGAAGAAGGCGCCGGTTATCTCCACCGAGGATGTTGATAAGCTGACGGATCTGGTCCATAAAATCGAAGCTACGGAAGGCATCCTGGCTGACTGGTCGCTGCCGGGAGCCCACACCGAGTCCGCAGCCTATGAAGTTGCACGCACGGTCTGTCGCCGGGCAGAACGCAATGTCGTGCGCTTTGTCGAAAATGGCGGCAGCGTCCAGGCAGAGGTCCTAGCTTATCTAAATCGTCTTTCCGACGTCATCTGGCTCTTCGGACGTCTTATCGAGCTCAATGCCGGCATCAACACGCGCCTGCGCGACGAAAATAAAGCAGGCCCGAAGTGGTCGAGAGCATGGTGAAACCGTATGACCCAATCTCTTGCCTTTAGCGATCCGGAGCGCGAAGCAGTCTATCGCGTTATCGCCGAGCGGCGCGACGTGCGCAGGGGGTATATCGACCAGCCGTTGCCGGAAGCATTGCTGCACCGTCTGCTCGCGGCGGCACATTGCGCACCCTCGGTAGGGCTGATGCAGCCATCGCGCTTCATCGTCATTCGCGATCCTGTCATTCGCAAAACCATCCACGGTCTCTTTGAGAGCGCGAATGCACAGGCTGCCGCCAGTTATACAGGCAATCAGCGCGAACAGTACACGAGCCTCAAGCTCGAAGGCATTCTCGAGGCGCCACAGAACCTCTGCGTGGTTTGCGATCCACACAGCGAGCGCGGTCACAAGCTCGGACGCCAGACAATGCCTGAGACGGCTCTCTACTCGACCGTTTGCGCGATTCAGAACCTTTGGCTGGCGGCGCGAGCGGAGGGTGTGGGCGTCGGCTGGGTCAGCATCCTTGATCCTGAGCGTCTCCACGAAGTTCTCAATATCCCTGCGCACCTCGTTCTGGTGGCTTATCTCTGCATCGGCTACTGCGACCACTTTGCCTCCGCGCCGGACCTTGAACGCTATGGCTGGGAGAAGCGCATCTCACTCGAATCCGTCATCTCCTACGATCGCTACTCGGAAGCAGGCACGCCGTGAGAGCTCGCGCCATCATGGTCCTCGGCACCAACTCGCACGTTGGCAAGTCTCTGATCACTGCAGCGCTTTGCCGTATCTTCGCACAGCAAGGGTATCGCGTCGCCCCTTTCAAATCCCAGAACATGTCCCTCAATTCCGCGGCTACAGTTGAAGGCCTGGAGATTGGCCGCGCTCAGGCGCTGCAGGCCGAAGCTGCCGGCGTCGCTCCTTCCGTGGACATGAATCCGATCCTGCTCAAGCCAGCAGGTGGCATGACTTCGCAGGTCGTCGTGCGCGGAAGGATATGGGGGAAGCTCAGCGCATCGGACTACCACCAGCGGCGCGTCGAAGAGCTCATGCCGGTCGTCTGTGAAAGCTATGAAGCACTCGCAGCACGGCATGAAGTCATCGTGTTAGAAGGCGCCGGCTCGCCTGCGGAGATCAATCTGAAACACCACGACATCGTCAACATGCGCATGGCGGAGCTGGCCGATGCGGCATGCATGCTGGTCGGCGACATTGATCGCGGCGGTGTCTTCGCTTCATTGCTGGGAACGATCGAACTGCTCGATCATGAAGAACAGGCCCGCATCCGAGGCTTCCTCGTTAATAAATTTCGCGGCGACCTTGCACTCCTTGAGCCGGGCATCCGCATGATGGAAGGCCGCATTCAGAAGCCTTGTCTCGGCGTGATCCCATACCTCAATCAACTCATGCTTGAAGAAGAGGACACTCTCGGTCTTCCTGTCATCGACTCGACTGACAACACAGCATGGCTCTCTAGGACTCCAGACAGGGCCCTGCGGGTGGCTGTCGTTGCCCTGCCCTCATTCTCGAATTTCACTGATTTCGACGCTCTGCGCGCGGAGCCTTCCGTGACTCTCCGTTTTTGCCGGAGCGCCGCACAACTGCGGCAGGCCGACATCGTGATCCTGCCTGGCAGCAAGCAAACCGTCGACGATCTTCTCTGGATGCGAAATGAGGGTCTGGACCGCGTGCTGCTCGACTACGCCCGCACCGGCCTGATCGCAGGCATCTGCGGCGGCATGCAGATGCTTGGCGAACAAATTCTCGATCCCCATGGCATGGAGACGGCAGGCAGTATCCCGGGCCTCGGCCTGCTTGCCATACACACCACCATGCAGCCTTGCAAGACCACGAGCATGGCAACGGGCCAACTCGTTGCACATTCACTCTTCGGCCAACCCGTCCCGCAGGTCCATCTCAAGGGTTATGAGATTCACATCGGAGAAACGCTCTACCTCAAGAATGCAGAACCCTTTGCCCAACTGGTTCGCCAGCCTGATTCGAAACAATCCCCGCATCTCGATGGCTGCATGACTCCCGACACACGCATCTTCGGCACCTATCTCCACGGTCTCTTCGATGAAGATGATTTTCGGCATGCCTTCATCGCAGCCGCTCGGAACTTCTATCATCTGGCTCCTGCAGTTGTGCTGGAGCAATGGAAGCAGAAGCGTGAATCATCCCTTAACCGACTGGCAGAAACAGTCCGCCAGTCTCTCGATATGTCGAGGATCTTTTCCTGGAATGGTTTGGTTTACAGGACTCCATCTTCAGTTGAGAGCGAGGAGAAATGCCATTGAATCGCAGTGTTCTGCTTCCGGCATCCTATCTTCTCGATCAAATCGCGGGAGATCCCGAGTGGTTTCCGCATCCGGTACGGCTCATCGGCATGGCTATTGCACGCGGCGAAGCTGCCCTTCGTAGACCGCACCAAAGTGATGCGGTTGAACTGGCCTCCGGCGCTGCTCTCACGGTCGCTCTGGTTGCCTCAACCTACTATGGGACCAGGCTTACCATCCGGCAAGCGTATCGACGCTCGGAAGCCCTTGGCCACTTTACCGAAATCCTTCTTGGCTGGACCTGCCTGGCGGCTCGCGATCTTCAACGCGAAGCAACTGCAGTGACGGACGCGCTTACTTCCGGTGATATCCACCTTGCCCGTCGTCGGCTTGCGCGCATTGTTGGCCGGGATACCGAGCACCTTGACGTCCACGAGATCAGCCGGGCAGTCATCGAAACGGTCTCCGAAAGCGCCAGCGACGGCTTTGTCGCACCACTCTTCTATATGGCGCTCGGCGGCATCCCGCTCGCCATGGCCTATAAGGCTGTCAACACACTTGACTCCATGATCGGCCACGCCGATTCGCGCTACTTCTACTTCGGTAAGGCAGCAGCGCGTCTCGATGACGTGGCAAACTACCTGCCTGCTCGCCTTACTGCGGCCGGCATCGTCGCAGCCTCACACGTGCTTGATGAAGCCGACCCACTGAGCTCCCGGCAGATATGGCGGCGCGACGGAGCCAAACACAAGAGCCCCAATGCCGGACAGCCGGAGAGTGCTATGGCAGGAGCATTGCGCGTCCGGCTTGGCGGGGATAACACCTATGCAGGTGAGCCCATTCTTACGCAGCTTCTCGGTCGGGAGTTTCCTGCGCCAGCGCGTGAGCATGCCGGACGGGCCATCCGTCTTGTCTCCGTAGTTGCTTTACTGGGCGTGGGTTTCGGAGTGTTGCTGACTGCTTTGAGACAAGCTCGGAGAGCCGGATGATCGAATCGTTCCCTATCCATGGTGGCCAGCTTCGCCATCTCGCCGAGCGCTTCGCGATCCCTGTGTCACAATTGCTCGACTTCAGCGCTAATATCAATCCTGAAGGCCCGCCAGAGACGGTTTTAGCGACGCTACACGCAAGTCTCGACGATCTCTCGGTTCTTACCAACTATCCCGATCTCCAGCAGACTGAACTGAGACAATCGATCGCCCGGCATGCTGGGGTTCTTCCTCAGAACATCGCGGTGGCCAATGGCTTCGTCCCTCTGCTCGAAGCCGCACTTCGCTCTCTGCCGATCCGCCGCTGTCTTCTCCCTGTCCCCGCATTTGTCGAATACCGTCGAGCTCTCACGCGCTCTCAGGTCGAGATCATTCCTCATGCCCTTATGGCCGAATCCGACTTCCATTACGATGCGGAAGCGATGGTCACCGGCCAACAAGACGCTCTCCTCTTCGCCAATCCACAAAACCCATCCGGAGTCGTCTGCTGCCGCGAAGCTCTCCTCCGCCTCGTCGCAAGAGCCGCAGAGCGAGACGTGTGTGTCCTCCTTGACGAAGCCTTCATCGACTATCTTCCTGAGCACTCCCTTGTGCCGGATATCGACCGCTTTCCAAACCTCATCATCTTCCGCTCCCTCACAAAGTTCTATGGCGTTCCCGGCCTCCGCCTAGCTTACGCAGTCGCCAATCCAGACATTGCCTCGTCGCTTCATGAAAATCTGCCGCCATGGCCGATTACCACACTGGCTTCGCGCGCTGTCATCGCTGCTCTTGAAGATGAGCCGTATGCGAACCGCACCAGACTGCTCAATCTGCAGCGCAGAGGTCATCTACAAACCCAGATCGAGGCCCTCGGCATCCACACCTACCCCTCTGCGGCGAATTTCCTCCTTCTTCGCCTGCCGTCCTTTGTCGACCCCGTCGATTTTTGGGAACGCATGATCGTCGAGCACCACATTGTCCTTCGCTCCTGTCTCAACTATGAGGCTCTCTCTGGCGAACACCTTCGCGTTGCCGTCCGTAACGATCAGGAAAATGCACACCTTGTTCAGGCAGTCTGGCAAGTGCTCGCGAAGCTCCGGGATATATCGCTGTCGAAGACTGGGAGCTATCGAGCTTAGTCTCTGCCTTCAGTCCTTCGCAGCGGGCAGGCAGTGGAGCGCACTGTCCAGGCCATGCCGTTGAAGCGGAGATCTGTCAGGGAGAGCGGCGCAATGTCGATGCGCCAGAATGCCCGGGCCGGTGCCTGCAAAGCATGCACGATTGCTCCGCGGATCACGGCTGGATGCGTTACCGCAAGTGTGTGCCCAGCATCTCTCTGCTCATCCAACCAACGTCCAACGCGATTTATCAGATCAACAATGGATTCGCCTCCATGAGGTGAGGCGGCCGCATCCGTCAGCCACGCGATAACACCCTCAGGTTCTTCTGACTGAAGTTCGTCGAGCTCCCGGCCGCGCCACGGTCCGTAATCACAGTCGCGCAACTCAAGCGCAATCGCAGCTGATAGACCAAGAGCCTGGGCAGTCTGTTGCGTCTGGCGCTCGGGGGCCGACCAGACTCGCTGTACTCTGGGCGGATTCCAACTGAGCGCGGCGACCCTCGCGAACTCTTGCTCCTCCAAAGACTCATCTGC
>JABDHA010000019.1:5005-53137 GCA_013285705.1 Acidobacteriota bacterium | reverse complement strand
CGGTCTGGCCAACGATGCGGCCTACTTCGCTTGATCCGGTAAACGAAACGGCGCGCACGCCGGGATGCGAGACGATGGGCGCCCCGGCGTCAGGGCCGTAGCCGGTGACGATGTTGACGACGCCTTTGGGCAGACCTGCGTCGATGAGCGTCTGGACGAGATTGAAAGTAGACAGCGGCGTGTCTTCCGCAGGCTTGATGACGCAGGTGTTGCCGCAGACGAGCGCAGGGAAGAGCTTCCACGAGGGGATGGCCATGGGGAAGTTCCAGGGCGCGATCATGCCGCAGACGCCGACGGGCATGCGCACAGACATGGCGAACTTGTTCTGTAGCTCCGAGGGCGTGGTCTGGCCGAAGAGGCGGCGGCCTTCACCCGCCATGTAGTAGGCGGTGTCGATGGCCTCCTGGACGTCGCCGCGCGTCTCGGCGATGACCTTGCCCATTTCTCGGGTCATCTCCTGCGCATACTGTTCTTTGCGCTGCTCTAGCAATTGTCCCGTCCGGTAGAGGATCTCGGCGCGCTTGGGCGCGGGGACGAGACGCCAGGTCTTGTAGGCTTCCTCGGCTGTCTTCACAGCCGCGTCTACATCGTCTGCACCGGAGGACTGGAATTCGCCGACGATGTCATTCTTGTCCGCCGGATTGATGTTGAGGAAGGTCTTACCGGTCTTTGCGGCGACCCATTCGCCGCCGATGAGGTTTTTGTAGAGCATGTGAGACATGGAATCTGCTTTCGTGGGTGCGGAATAAGCCAAACTCAAAAGGATACCGTATTCCGCTGTTCAGAGCACAAGCGAGTCGTGGCGGATGATACGTTCCCTTAAAACCTCATGCCTGGAGACTGAAATGCGGGGCTACCCATCCACTCAGAAGCCCTACGCACCAAACTTTCTCTCGCCCTTTGCAACATCGATATGCAGGGAAATGCTCGTGTTGCATCGCGGTCGCACAGATGGGCAGTTACGAATTACTAGAAAATGCTAAGAAATCCACGCGCCACTTCGGTGCAGCAAATGCTTCGTGGCCTTACAATACAGTTGAGTCCCTAGAAAAAGCATCTCTTCATGTCATCGAACGGTTATCCATCGCGCTCTTCGCGGTCGCACGGTCTGCGCTCGCTGTTCAGTATGTTTTCCAGTGATCTGGCCATCGATCTTGGTACTGCTAATACGCTCGTCTACGCCCGGGGCAAGGGCATTGTTGTGAATGAGCCCTCGATCGTCGCTATTAACAAAAATACCGGCGAAGTCGAAGCCGTGGGCAAGGAAGCCAAGGAGATGCTGGGCCGCACGCCCGGCAATATCGTGGCCATCAAGCCGATGAAAGACGGCGTGATCGCCGATTTCAAGATCACGGAAAAGATGCTGAACTACTTCATTCAAAAGGCGCATAACCGCAAGATGCTGGTGCATCCGCGCATCGTGATCGGCGTGCCTTCCGAGATTACGCAGGTCGAAAAGCGCGCGGTCGAGGATTCGGCCTATCGCGCCAAGGCAAGCGAGGTATTTCTGGTCGAGCAGGCGATGGTGGCGGCGATTGGCGCCGGTCTGCCCATCACCGAACCATCCGGCAACATGGTCGTCGACATTGGCGGCGGGACGACGGACATCGCGGTGATTTCACTGGCCGGGATTGTTTATTCACGCTCGGTGCGCATGGCCGGCAACCAGATGGATGAGGCGGTGATGAACTACCTCAAGCGCAAATACAATCTTTTGATCGGCGAGCGCACCGCTGAGCAGATCAAGCAGGAGATCGGCTCTGCTTATCCTCTAGAAAAGCCGCTGACGATGGAAATCAAGGGCCGCAACCTGATCGAGGGCGTGCCGAAGACGATCACCATCGACGACAGTGAGATCCGCGAGGCACTGGGCGAGTGCATTTCGACGATCATGAATGCGATTCGCGTTGCGCTCGAGCGGACCCCGCCTGAGCTTTCGGCCGACATCAGCGATCGGGGCATTGTGCTGACGGGCGGTGGCGCGCTGATTAAGAACCTTGACAAGCGCATCCGCGAAGAGACAGGATTGCCGGTTTCGATCGCGGATGACCCGTTAGCCAGCGTGGTTCTGGGCACGGGAAAAATGCTCAGTGACTTCCGTTTACTGCGTAAGATCAAGATTGATTAGTTTTTGCCACACTATGGCTCGCAATTCGTGCCTGATGATCAGGCATCAACACCGTAGGCGTCAGGACAATGGAATCCTTCTTTAGCCGTTACAAGAATGCCCTGGTCCTGATTGTGGTGCTTCTGGCGCAGGTGATCGGGGTGGCCATCCAGGTCCGCCGTCCGCTGCCCAAGGAGCATGCGCAGCCGGATGCGGGTGGAGTGCGCCTGATTCGCTACTGGGCGATCAGCCTGGTATCGCCGCCGGAGCGCCTGGTGCATTGGCTGGGCACGAGCATTCTCGGCGTCTGGGACAACTACATCGACCTGATGCACGTTCGCCAGCAGAATAAAGATCTGCAAGGGGAGCTGCGGCGCCTGCGCATCGAGCAGGGCGGCATTGCCGAAGATGCGCGCCAGGGACAGCGGCTGCAGCAGCTGCTGGCATTCAAAGAAAAATATGTCTATAAGACGCTGCCGGCGCAGATTATCGGCACCTCGGGCGTTGAGCAGTCGCGCATTCTTTCGATCGACAAGGGTGCGAAAGACGGTATTGCGGTCGATATGCCGGTGATTACGCCGAGTGGCATCGTCGGGCGTATTCGCGAAGTTTTTCCGCACACCAGCCAGGTGCTCGAAATTACCGATCCGACGAGCGGAGCGGGCGTCATTCTTTCGACCACGCGCATTCGCGGCATTCTGCGCGGCAACGCGCTGGGGCAGCCGCAGGTGATCAGCGTGATGCCGGATGACCGCATCAAAGCGGGCGAGCCAGTGGTGACCAGCGGCGGCGACCAGATTTTTCCCCGCGGATTGGCCGTTGGCGTCGTGGACCGGGTAGTCGTCGACTCTGAGCGCGATCCGCTGGTGGATGTTTTGATCCGTCCCGCGGCCAACCTCGCGCAACTGGAAGAGGTTCTGGTCATTACGAATATGGGCGACCAGGTGACGCCGAAGCAGAAGCTGGACATGATTCAGAGCGAGGCGGCATCGGATGCCGAGCAGCTGAAGGCGTCTGAAGTTCTGGCTGAACGGTTGCCGAGCCGCATCGATCCCGATGCGCCCAAGACAGATGATGCGAACAGCGACGACTCGGCCGACGCCGAGGGTGAGGGTATCGCGCGGCCCATGCGGCCGCCGTCGGCGCTGCACCCGGACCGTTTCACGCCAAATATCACACCGGCCGCAGCCAGTCTGACTCCGGGCGCGCGGCTGGCTCCGCAGTCGGAAGGTGTATTGACGACTGCCGCGAAGCCGCATGCAGCGACTCCATCCAACAGTAACGGTGGTACGACGCCAACCGTGGCTGCAGCACCAAAGAAGACAGGCCCGGATCTGGTTCCGGATGACGGCAGCCGTCCACCTGCCGCGATGACGGCGCGTCCTGCTGTGACTGGTGTGAGCACGAGCCCGTCGCATCCTTCTACGACAGCCGCTGGCGGAACGCCTTCTGTAACGCGACCGGCTACGAATGGCGGAGGGAATGCCGCAGAGACGGCTGTGCATGCTGCGAAGCCGGCAACCGCCGCTGAGGCAGGCAGCACGCCATCTGCAACGCGATCGGTTACGAATAATGCGGCTGGTGCAACGGGCACTGGTGAGCGTATGGCCATTCCACGGCCCTCATCGGATAACGGGTACTCGCCTGCGGCAAGCGTGAATTCTGCCGCTCCCAAGACGAGGGTCATTGTCGATGGGCCGCTGCCTTCGGCTGCGAAGAAGGCTGCAACCCCTGCAACTGCAACGACGACCCCGACCACGACCCCAGGACAGCACACTCCTGCGACGACAACACCAGGCCAGCACGCGCCGGCTCCAACGGCGCAGCATCCTGCGACCGCTCCTGCACCTGCGCAGCACAAGGGGCCGGAGCTGGTTCCCGATGATGGCAGCCGTCCGCCGCCTACCATGGTGCCGAAGCCGGTGAAGCCGCCGCAGCAGACGCCTCCACCACAGCAACAGCCGCAGGGGAACCGTTAGATATGAGCATGCTGGGCGCTGCGGCGCGGCGCGATACGGAAGTCCAGTCCTACCCTCTGATCGTATTCATTCTGGTGCCTTTGCTGGCGCTGGGATTGCAGTCGTTTGTGTCGCTGCATTTTCCGCGCTTCGACATTCTGGACCTGCCGCTGCTGGTGACGATCTATTTCGCCATCTCACGGCGCAATCCCATTGTTGGAACGGTCACGGGGGCGATTATCGGTATTGCGCAGGACGCGCTGACCCGCCAGCCGCTGGGTATCTTCGGCATCTGCAAATCAATCATTGGCTATCTGGCCGCATCGCTGGGTGTGCGCATCGATACGGAGAACCATGGCACCCGCGCACTGCTGACATTAGCCTTTGTCTTCCTGCATAGCAGCATGTACTGGCTGCTGGTACGCAGGCTGCTGGCGCAGCCCTACCAATGGAGCTGGCTGCATGAGTCGATTCGCGCGGTGATCAATACCGTGATTGGAGTGATTTTGTTTGCGCTGCTTGACCGCGCAAAGCGCAGGGAATACTGAGACGGATGGCGCTCCCTTTCTGGACAGGTCCGGCGCGACAGTGGACGGAGCAGCGGATCTGGTCGGGGGAGGACGTTCCGGCCGATCATGCGATTCCAAATTGAGGATGAAACCAGATTGATACTGCGCGAAACAGGCCAATGTGCTGTGATTTATGGGTATCCTAGAGATACCGTCATATCTTGCGAACTGGGCGGGAAGAAGTAGCCGAGATGCTGAACCGGGAAGAAAAGCTGCCAGGAATCAAGCTGACGATTATTCAGTATGTGATCGTCGGCGTGCTGTTGATTTTGATTTTCGGGCTGTGGCGGCTCCAGGTGGTGGGCGCGGAAAATTACCACGCGCTGGCTGAGGCCAACCGTATTCGCAAGGTCCCAATTCTTGCGCCGCGCGGCAAGTTATTCGACCGCGAAGGGCGATTACTGGTCGACAACTATCCTTCGGTTTCCTGTTTTCTGGTGCGCGAGCAGGGCCATGACTATATGGCCGATCTGCCGATGATTGCGCGTGGTTTGAATATGACGGTCGACCAGATCGACGGCATTCTCAGGAAATACCGCACCGCGCCGAAATACCAGCCGCTGCCGCTGAAGCAGGACATCACGCCGGATGAGCAGGAATTTATCGAGGCGCATCGCGATGAGTTTCCGGAGCTCGAAACGGTCGAAGAGCAGCGCCGGCTCTATCCCAAAGATGGTTTTGCCGCGCATGTGATTGGCTATGTCGGCGAGGTCAGCGAAGATATGCTGAATAACGATCCGAAGTATGCCTACTACGAGCCGGGCGATGTGGTGGGCAAGTCGGGCGTCGAGCAGTCGTACGATGCGCTGCTGCGCGGGCAGGACGGGTCGCAAGACGTGGTAGTCGATAGCCACGGCAGGGAAGTGGGCAAGCTGGGCACGGAGCACGCGGTTCCGGGCAAAAGCCTCAAGCTGACGATCGATATCGATATTCAGCGCGCTGCGGAGAATGCTCTGGGCGATCGCAATGGTGCAATCGTCGCGATGGACCCGCATACGGGCGAGGTGCTGGCGATGGTGAGCCGCCCCATCTTCGACCCGAATGCGTTTGCCGTTCGTATCGGCCGCGAGGAGTGGTCGAAGTTGATTACCGATCCCGAACACCCGCTGCTGAACAAGGCCATTCAGGCGCAACTGGCTCCGGGCTCGACATTCAAAATCATCATGGCGGCTGCGGGTCTGGAAGAAGGTGTCGCGCAGGACTTAAAGGTGCACTGTCCGGGTGGTGCGAGCTTCTACGGGCGTTACTTCAAATGCTGGGTGCATAGCGGACACGGCGAAGTCGAAATTTCCAAGGGCATTTATCAGTCCTGCGATGTCTTCTTCTATACGCTGGCCAACAAGCTCGGCATCGAGAAGATTGCCAAATGGGCGCATGCGTTTGGCCTGGGCCAAAAGACGGGAATCGACCTGCCGAACGAAGTGGCGGGCACCATGCCATCTGAAGAGTGGAAGATGAAGAACTACCACCAGAAATGGTATGCGGGCGAGACGATCTCGGTGGGCATCGGTCAGGGCGCGGTTGCAGCTACACCTGTACAGATGGCGCGCGCACTTGCGGGAATCGCTTCCGGCGGCACGTTGAAGCGTCCCCACGTGATCTTTCCTGACGAACTGCCCGAGGATTATCGAAAGGCGATGTACGACTCCTTCCCGGGAACTGGAGACAAGACCGTTCCGATGGATCCGGCAAGCTGGGAGACGATCACCGACGCCATGGCGGAGGTATTGAATCCCGGAGGGACCGATCCCAGCGCGCATCTTGAAGGCATTGATTTTGCCGGCAAGACGGGTAGCGCACAGACCATGAGTAATGCCCTTGCGGCGAGGCTGGGCCACTCCCATTCCGTAAAAGATAATGCGTGGTTCGTCGGCTTCTCGCCGCGCCGCAATCCGGACATCGTGGTCTGCATCCTGTTTGAAGCCGGAGAGCATGGCAAGCTCGCCGGGCGTCTTGCGGCCCGCGTCATCGAGGCCTATGTGAACAAGCAGAGGCGTCTCGAAAACAATCTAATTGCCAAGGCTCCCGCAAAGGTGGATGTGGGCGCGGTCTGGGACAATCCGAGCCAACCGAAGATTTTTGGCGGCAAACAGGTCGTCGATCACAAGGGCGATCAGGCCGAGATGTGGGGCGGGCATTTTTATCTGGCGGTGCCCCCGGCGACGGCTTCGGCGAAGGTGCCGTGAAGGAAGAGAAAATCGGACGCATATTTCGGATTTGGCGAAGTGAGAGTAGATGAAAGAAAACTGCAGGTCCCTCCGCTTCGCGCTATGCGCTTCGGTCGGGATGACAAATATAAAGAGTAGTTGTTAGGAGTAGATGCGCCGATTCCTCTCATTTCGCGATTTCGACTGGACCCTGCTTGGGTTCGTGATGATCCTTTCGATCATCAGCATTCTGGAAATCTACAGCGCCACGATGCACACCAAGTTTGTCGGCTTCCAGAAGATGCAGATGCTCTGGCTGCTGGGTGGATTAGTGGCGATGTTCGTCTTTTCGCTGATTGACTATCACATTCTGCTGGATTTCATTCACTGGATCTACGGCTTTTGCGTGGTTTCGCTGGTGGCCGTGCTGGCGGTCGGCACTAAGGTTTTAGGCGCGCGGCGCTGGATTAAGCTGCCGGGAGGGATTCACTTTCAGCCGTCGGAATGGGTGAAGCTGATACTGATCGTGGCCGTAGCGCGTTACTTTGTGGGTCTTGCGGGCAGGGAATTGACCTGGAAAGACATCTTCAAGGCCATGGCGATGGTGGGTGTGCCCATGCTGCTGGTTCTGAAGCAGCCCGATCTGGGGACGGCGCTGACCTACTCGCCGATTTTGCTGGTTGGGCTTTTTCTCGGCGGGATTGACTGGAGGAAGGCGGGGATCATCATTCTGGTGGGCCTGCTGGCAGTGGGTGTGGTCTGGAAGAGCGGCAAAGTGCTGAAGCCCTACCAGAAGGCGCGTTTGACCAGCTTCATGAATCCCGATGACGACCCGCGCGGCACCGGCTATCAGATTCGCCAGTCGCTGATCGCCGTGGGCGACGGGGGCGTCTTTGGCCGGGGCGCAACCAAGGGAACACAGACGCAGGGCGACTTTTTGCCGATTCCGTATACCGACTTCATCTTCGCCGCATTTTGTGAGGAACATGGGTTTATCGGCGCCATGGTCGTGTTGCTGCTATACTTTTTGATATTGATGCGTTTGATTCAGAACGCTCAAACAGCCGCGGACCTGCCTGGAACGCTTATTGTCATGGGCGTGGTGGCCGTTTTGATTTTTCAGATCGCGGTCAACATAGGTATGGTCATCGGGCTGATGCCGGTCACCGGAATTCCTTTACCGTTAATGAGTTACGGCGGATCTTCGGTGTTGTTCACGTTTCTGGCTCTGGGCATGGTAATGAACGTGCGGATGAGCCGTTTTGTGAACTGAGCGGCAAAAGTTTAGGTAAGTGGCTCTCGCCAGGAGGCGAAGCCGGTGGAAGAAGTTTAAGGAATTTAATTATTTAGCCGGCCGTGGTGGATCACCGGGCCGGTCAGGATCAGGAATGAGCGCGCTGAGACGGGCAACGGCCCCGCCGAAGAAATTGGTTGAAGCGGTCACAAAATCTCTGCGCCCAGATAGCCTCCCAAAAATATCCCACCCCTTTCATGGATCTCCGCCCGGGAGCGGGCGAAGCCTTGGATGTGTGTGGGTGTCGGCGATCTCTTTGTCATCTCTGGTCTCGTCCGGTTTTCCGGTTTGATCTGCTCCGTCCGCTGCCCCAGGCTCGTGAGAGCTGCCGGGCAAGAGAGGCAGCATGTCAAAGGAAATATGCATTTCAAGCACGCCGCATGAGACGCGGCTTGCGATTTTAGAAGACGATCAGCTCTCGGAAATCTACTACGAGCGCGAAAACGAATATACCCTCGCGGGTTCCATTTACAAAGGCCGTGTCACACGTGTTCTGCCCGGTATGCAGTCGGCATTCGTCGACCTGGGTCTGGAGCGCGACGCATTTCTCTATGTCACCGACTTTCTCGAAGAGCAGGAAGACTCGGCGGACTTTGAGCGGATTGGCGGCCCTCCACAACAGCAGCAACGAGAGCCACGCCGCGAAGCGCAGCCAGCCCGGAATGAAGAAAGCGAAGGCGCGGGCGAGACACGCGACTCTGACCGTGGGACCGAACATGGTTCTGAGGAGCAGGGCGCAGGCGAGCGCGCTCCGGAAGGCACGCGCCGTTGGCGTGGCCGCCGCGGCCGCCGTGGACGCGATGGCCGCCCGCAACAGCCACGCGAAGGCAATGGGCACATTGAATCGCCGGAAGCGGTCGAAGAAAGCATCTCGGCTGAGCCGGTTCCGTTGCCGGAGCATGGCGCGCCGGGCGGCATTCCAGCATTCCATCCTACGCATGTGCCTGCCCCGTCTTCGCCATCGAGCACGTCGATCCTATTGCCGGGTGAGTCTTTGTCCAAGTACGGCGGTCAGCCTGCGGCAAACGAGCCGAAGGCTTCTGCCGCGACTGCTCCAGTCAAGACAAGTCAGATCACCTCGAAACCCTCGACCCTGATTGACGGACCCATCAGCTGGGATGGCGGATCGCTGCTTCCCGGCGAGTCGCGCTCGCCGCGCAGAGAGCGCAACGCAGAGCCGAGCGCTCCAACCGGAGAAGCTGCTGCCGCAGTGGTTCCGGTAGCCCCTGCGGTGCATGAAGCGGAAGCGGAAGAGGCATTTCCCGAGGCGGTGGCGCCCGAGTCTATCCCGGTGCAGGAAGTGGTGAACGAGCACGTTGCGGAAGCAGCTGCGGAGCCGGTTCACGAGACGGCGCATGAAACAGCAGCCGCACCGGAAGCGATTGCAGAAGTCGAAGCGATTACCGCGCCGGTCCTGCTGATTCATGAAGTAGAGGAAGCGCAGCCCGAGGCGATTGAGACGGTCGAGGAAGAGCATGAATACGATCCCGAACACGCTTCGGCGTCGCATCGCATCGACCCGGTAGCTCCGAGTGAATTTCGTATTGCTGCCGTCGAGGAAGTCGAAGAGGTCGAGCCCTTCGAGCATACCGAACACACACAGCCCGCATCTGTAACTGAATCCGTTACCGAAGAGGCATCTGCTGCGCCTGTGGCGGATGAGCACGCATTCGCGGTCGAGTTTCAGGAAGAGGAAGAAGCGGTTGCGCCGGCGGAAGTAGAAGTGATCCATGAACATTCTGTCGAGAATGCCGCTGAAGCGAGCCTTGCCGAGGTAGAGACGGACTCTGAGAGCGACCGCAGCTTCGCTCCCGGCACAGGGCTGCTAGAAGAGGAAGTGATCGACGAAGAGGAATATGATTTCGAACCGATCCATGCGCACGCCGACGAGCATGATCTTGAAGACCTGGAAGAAGAGACGCTCGATCATCAGATCAACGGCGCCGATCTGGGTGCGATGGTGCGCGACCTGCACATCAATCAGCGCTTGAATTTCGGCCCCGAAGGCGCGCTAGCGCGGGCGGCTGAGGAAGAAGAACAAGAGTACGGCGAAGAGAGCGACGAAGACGAGGAAGAGCTGGATGAAGAAGCAGGCGAAGAGGAAGTTTCTGCCGATGCGCCTGCGGGCGAACAGCAGGAAAGCCAACCCGATCGCAGTCGCCAGGATTCCCGAGACCGTCGTCGCGGAGGACGTGGACGCCATGGACGCCGCAGACAGGGCGGAGGTGGTGGTGGACCGCGCCGCGCAACCGCGCAGGTCACCGATCTGCCCGCGATCACCGAGCTGTTGAAGCCAGGGCAGGAAATTCTCGTCCAGATTGCCAAGGAGCCGATTGCCAAGAAGGGCGCGCGCATTACCAGCCATATCGCGCTGCCGGGCCGCTTCCTGGTCTTTATGCCGACAGTGAATCACGTCGGCGTCTCGCGCAAGATTTCGTCCGACGATGAGCGCCAGCGGCTCAAGCGGATTCTGATCAGCGAAAAAGGGACTGCTTCCGGTGGTTTCATCGTGCGCACTGCCGCCGATGGCGCGAGCGAAGATGAGTTGCGCGCCGACCTACGCTTCCTGATCAGCTTGTGGAACGACATCAAGCAGCGCTCCGATGATGGCAAGGCACCGGCGCTGATCTACCACGATCTCAACCTGGTAGAACGTGTGCTTCGCGATCAGGTGAGCGACAATTTTTCGACGATCTGGGTCGACAGCGAAACCGAATACGAGCGCGTGGTGCGCTTCCTGAACCGCTTCCAGCCTTCGCTGGTGCGGCGCGTGAAGCTCTATATGAAGGAAACGCCGCTCTTTGAGCAGTTCGGCATTCAGGACGAGATCACGAAGGCGCTCAAGTCGAAAGTCTGGCTCAAGTCCGGCGGCTCGATCGTCATCAACCAGACCGAAGCGCTGGTCGCGATCGACATCAACACCGGCAAATATGTGGGCAAGACGGCGCGCCTTGAGGACACGATTCTCAAGACGAACCTCGATGCCATTCCGGAGATCGTGCGCCAGATTCGCCTGCGCGATCTGGGCGGCATCATCGTCATCGACTTCATCGACATGGATGAGCGCAAGAACCGGCATAAGGTGATGCAGGCGCTCGAAGAGGCGTTGAAGGCCGACCGTGCGCCATCAAAGGTCCTGCAGTTTAATGATTTCGGTCTGGTTGCCATCACCCGCAAGCGCGTCAAGCAGTCGCTTGAACGCACCTTGAGCGTGCCCTGCGGCATCTGCCAGGGGACGGGCATGGTGAAGAGTCCGATGACGGTCTGCAACGAGATCTACACCGAGATGCGCAAGATGCAGAAGCACCTGGAGCGCAACGATGTGCTGCTGCGCGTGCATCCTGAAGTGGTGAAGACGCTGAAGGCCAACAATGCGCGCTGGCTGAATGAGATTGAAGAGATGACGGGGAAAACGATCATTGTGAAGAGCGATCCTGCCCTGCATCCGGAGCAGTTCGACATTCACTAGACAGTACGCCGGCACTGCGGTCGAAATTTCGATGCGATGTGCTGGCGTAGCTGCACAAGCTTCTGCGGCGAAGATTGGAAAATCGGCTTTCTGAAATCCAATCGCACGCGGGGCACGTTTCCTGCATAGACGAAAAAACGAAACTTGACGTTACCCCTGCTTTCCAGGCTCATGAAGGAAGGCGGGGGTATTTTTTTGGTAAATACATCATTTACCGAGTCGAAAACATCCCAATGGGGTTACAGCAAGAAAAGGGGTGATCCCACGAAGCCCCAAAACTCGGAAAGAAGAGGGATCTATGGTGGTTCGTTGCAGTCCTTCGCGCACATTGTTGCGTCGTTTCGCCATTGCCGTATCGGCCATTGCTTTGGCGTCGCTTCCAATCACTGCGAGAGCCCAGAACGATACGCACGGGTACTCGAGCTCATCGGATGACAACAAGTCATTTTTAAGTGGTGAAGATATCGACGGCGCTTCGCTGGCCGCTGATCCAAATCCTTCGCCTTCTCCCAAGCCGCAGTACGGACAGACCAACTCGCGCTACCCCACGTATGAGAGCCGATGGAGCAAGGTGGCCTTCGAAGCGGGTGGCGGCTTTACCGCTCCGGTTGGCAATGACGTAAGTGGGGGCCAGGGTGTGGGCCTCTCCGGCTACGACACCTGGGGCTATAACCTGACCCTTGGCGGTGGCTGGAACTTCAATAAGTGGCTCGGCGTTCTGGCGGAATATCAATTTAACCGCAACAAGATTCCCGGTGATACGCTTGCCGCGTTGGGCGCTCCGGGTGGCAATATTAATACCTGGTCGCTCACGATCGATCCGATCATTTATCTGCCGCCGATTACTCCTACGATTGGCGTCTATGTGACAGGTGGCGGTGGCTTCTATCGCAAAGTCACGAACTTTACCGCTCCAGCCTGTGAAGAGGGTTTCTTTGGCGTCTTCTGCGAGAACCAGACGATTGCTCATCTATCCAGTAATCAGGGCGGCCTGAATATCGGGGCTGGAGCATACTGGAAGGCATTTGGTCCGGATAGCAGGGCAAAGCTTTACGCTGAAGCGCGCTATGTCTGGGTGGATTCACCGTCAGCTGCGGCCGAGAATGGCTATCTGGCCGGCGGCACCGAGGGTCTGATTCCTGTGACCTTTGGCATTCGCTTCTAAAAACAGCATTTATTAGAGGGGTGGACTTCGGTCCCACCCCTTTTGTTTTACCAGTGAAGGACGCCAACCTGATGGAGGCGCAGCACGCCACCAGCGAGCACAGCAAGCGGCGGGATGGTCGTGGAAATCAGCAGATAGTAGACCGGCTGCTTGCCTTTCCTCTGCAAGGTGGAGAACGCGGTGAGCAGCAGCACAACCAGCGCAAGCATGAGCGCGTGAGCGATCGGATTTTTCTGCGCGAAGCGTGCGGTGATATATCCGCCAAGCCCTGAGAAAACGAGGCTCATGCCAACATGGACGGCCATGGTGAAAGGGTCCACGGGCCCATCCTCGCTTGCCATGTCGGGAGCGAAGTGTTTGAGGAGTGCCGTGGCGGTCCCGGTGAGGCCGATGATGGCGATGAACCCTAACAGAATGGCCAGGAATGAGTGTGCGATCTGCATGGGCTACTTGCGCATGGCCTTCTCTACGGATTCGGCATCTTTCGGCAATGCCTCCGTCAGATCAACCAGCTTGCTGTCCGGGTCGGCGTAAAAAACATCTTCAATGCGCACGCCGATTTTTTCTTCCGGAATGTAAATGCCCGGCTCGATGGTGAAGACCATCCCTTTCTGGATGGGCAGCGAGTAGTCATACGGGTCGTGCACGTCGATGCCGACCAGGTGGCCGATGCCGTGGATGAAGTATTTGCCGAGCGGCTCGCCGTGCAGGTCCTTGCCGTGCGCATTCATGTAATTCCAGGCAATGGTGTCGAGCGAATCCGGATACTTATGCTGCGGATCGTTGATGTGCGACTTGCCCGCGACAAATCCTTCCATCGCCGCTTTCTGCGCGCCTAATACGATGTCGTAAATCTCACGCTGGCGCGCCGTGAAGTGTCCGTTGACGGGGACAGTGCGCGTGATGTCGGATGCGTACATCGAGTATTCGCCGGCCGCATCGACGACGACCACGTCGTCGGCCTGCATCGTCTGGCTGTTATCGGCGTAGTGCAGCTCGGTTGACTTTTCGCCGGAGCCAACAATGGGCGCGTAGGAGGGACGCTCGCAGCCGTTTTCCATCAACTTTTCGATGATGATGCCTGCGACGGTGCGCTCTTTCTGGCCCGGATGCACGGACCTCATCATGGCGAACTGCGCTTGTACGGACGCGTCGGACGCTTTGTGCAACAGCGCCAGCTCGCCTGCATCTTTGGTGGCGCGCAGCTCATGGACAGGCGGGCGTACATCGGCGAATGACGGAGCGCTGTCCATGCCGAGCGTGGTCGCCGCCCATTGCACGAGCGCTTTCGACTGCTCGGTGTCGGGCTCGGACCAGATGTGATACATCGAGGCACGGTTTTCTGTTCCAAGCTGATTCAGGGTGAGCGCGAGATCGGTCATCGGCTTCACTTCGTCGACACCGGCGACCTGTGGTGCGTCGGGCGAAACGGCGTCGAGCTTCTTTCCCGTATAGAGTTCCATGCGCAGGTTGCGCGTGGGCAGGAACATGATTTCGCGATAAGCGTGGGCAGAATGATTTCCCTCAGCCGATGCTGGAGCTTCGATGAGCAAGGCCGCGCCTGGCTCGTTCCATCCGGTGAGGTAGTAGAAATCCTCGTCCTGCCGATAGGGCATGAAGTCGAGCAGCGGCTCTTCGGCCGCGAAGAGGACGGCTACGCCGCCATTCAGCTTGTTGGCGAGGGCTACGCGGCGCGCGTGGTAATCGGCGGTTGGCTGGCGGTCGAGGGCATGCAGAGAGGCACAGACGAACAAAAGCGCAACAGCAGACAGTGCGCGACAGTAGGATTTCATAGCAACGAGTGTACTATTCCTTCCGATCTCAAAAGCTCTGGTGCAATAGATCGCTGACCGGATCAGGCCAGAGGTTACACGCCAACAGGGAACGGCTTTGGTGACGATTCCTCAAGATTCGCTCCGGTGCGCCAGCGCTCGAAGCGTCCCTGCAGGAGTGACAGCAATCCCGTATACCAGTAGCCGACAACAAAAAGCAGCAGAAACGGCACGGTGAAGTAGTTTTCGTTGCTGATGGCGTACCAGATCGTCAGCACGAAGTAGCAGCCGATGAGCAGCTCAATCCATGGAACGATGCCGAGGCGCTTGCGGTATTTGGCAGCCTTCGATTTTTCACCGCGCTTCTCTACCCGGTATTTTGGCGTCCGCTTGAATGAGCTTTGGATGCCAAGCAGAGCTTCGAGCACAGCCTTGGTATTTGTAACGGTAAGGCCGATGCCGAGCGACATGAGAAACGGCAGATAGAGAAATGTCTTGTACCACTTTTTGGGATAGAGCTCTTTTTGCGAGACCAGGTAGAACGACGAGATCGAAAACGTCGACGCCATGAAGAGCGGAAGGTCGATCAGCAGCATCTGGAACCATCCCTGATAGAAGCGGATGACCATGGCCGGCATCAGCAGCGTCGAAAGTATGACCATGAGCGGATAGCTGATATTCGCCGTCAGGTGATACCAGGCTTCGAGCTTGGTGTGGAACGGCGCATCGCTCTCGAAGACCTTCGGCAGAATTTTTTTCGATGTTTGAATCAGCCCCTTGGCCCACCGGGCCTGCTGCGTTTTGAAGGCCGTCATTTCGATCGGCACTTCAGCGGGGCATTCGACATCCTGGAGATATTTGAAGTGCCAGCCCTTGAGCTGCGCGCGGTAGCTCAGATCGGTGTCTTCGGTCAGCGTGTCATGCTGCCAGCCGCCGGCTTCGCCAATAGCGCATTTGCGCCACATGCCGGCAGTGCCGTTGAAGTTGAAGAAGACGCCGGCGCGTGAGCGTCCGCCGTGTTCGAGCACAAAGTGACCATCGAGCAGGATGGCCTCAACCTGGGTGAGGAAGCTGTAGTCGCGGTTCAGGTGCGTCCAGCGCGTCTGCACCATGCCGACCTGCGGCTCGGCGAAGTGATGGATGACTTTCATCAGCCATTCGCGCGGCGGGACAAAGTCCGCATCGAAGATGGCGACGAATTCGCCGGTTGCAGTGTTCAGTCCATAATCGAGCGCGCCTGCTTTGTAGCCGGAGCGGTCCGTCCGGTGGATGTAGACGATGGGATGGCCCGCGGTGTGATACTGATCGACGATGCTGCGCGCCACCTCTTTCGTTTCATCGGTTGAATCATCCAGCACCTGGATCTGCAACAGCTCGCGCGGATAATCGAGATTGCAGCAGGCTTCGATGAGGCGATCGATGACGAATTGTTCATTGAAGATGGGCAGTTGAACCGTCACGCGTGGGAGCTGTTCGAAAAGCACAGGCGGCTCTTTGGCGGCGTTCTTGCGGTGCTTGTAGTAGAGATAGACGAGTTGATAACGGTGCATTCCATAGAAAGCAAGAATCACCATGACCAGGAAATACGGCACCAGCAAGGTGAGATCAAACCAATTGAGCCGGTAGAGCCCCTCGAACGTGCGGTCACCGTAATGGGAGCGAAGGTAATGCGAAAGGCTGTGCTGGTTCGCCTGTGCCAGCAGCGCTGTCCCGTTGACGAACATGGATTGAACTAACAATATCGCCAGCAGAAACCTCGCCTCCAAGCGCCGGGCTGAAACATTGACGGTAAAACGTTAATTGTATGCGATTCGCCTGCGATATCGATGGCGTCATCTCTCAAAGAGCGACACCTTATGTTCCAGAGTCCAATCCATGACAAGATATCCGCGACTGCGCAGGTGAATCCCGTCACTGAAATAGGCGGGGTGGCCATGCAACGGATCATAGAAATCCACCAGCCGTAAATTCTCACTGGCGGCCAGGGTTGCGATTCTCCGGTTCAACTCCGCTACCTGAGGGGCGAGCGTACCCTGTCGCGCATAGATGGGAGGAATCTCGCACAGGACGGGTTCGATCCCACGGGATCTGGCGATAGCCGCCATGCTGCTCAGGTTGGAGATGATGGTCTCTGGATCGATGCCGAGCAGGACGTCATTTGTGCCGCCGAGAATGATGACGGAGCGGAGATTCTTGTTGGCAATGTCGGTAGGGAAGCGCTTCAGCATCTGCGTGGTGGTCTGGCCATACTTCCCCAGGTTGACGCGCGGCAGCGTCCACATTTCGGTAAGCGAGTCACCCATAAATGCCACGTGAGAGCTGGCCTTCACCCGGCTGCAGGCGGTGATTCCCAACGCGAGCGAAAGGGATGCGAGACAGACTACCGTTCGTAGAGATCGACGCATCGTGCGCCTCATCGATTCATCTGGATTTTGCGAGGGGAGAAAACAAACGGCTAGACAATCAGAGCATAACATTGAATCTCGGACTGACATGCCGGAAATCTACCGGCATGTCGAAGTACAAGAAAATTCGCCCAAGAAAATTTTTAGTTCAGGAACATCGTTCGATAGAGCGTGTCACGCTGCACGGGCTTGAATCCCGCATCGCGAATGATGCGGCGCAACTCTTCTTCCGTGGTGCAATTCGAGGTCCCCGCTGCTTTTACAACATTTTCTTCGAGCATAACGGAGCCGACATCGTTGCCCCCGAAACGCAGGCCCAGTTGCAGAACCTTTAATCCCTGCGTAACCCAGCTCGACTGCACGTTCTCGATATTGGAGAGATAGAGGCGTGAGATGGCCAGAACTTTGAGGTATTCAACCGCTGTAGCCTCATCCCAGCCGCGGCCGCCGAGCGCGGTATTGTGCGGCTGGAAGCTCCATGGGATAAACGCCGTGAAGCCGCCGGTCTCTTCCTGCAAACGGCGTACCTGCTCGAAGTGATTGACGCGTTGCTCGAAGGTCTCACCGACGCCAAACATCATGGTCGCGGTGGTGCGCATGCCAAGCTGGTGAGCGGTGCGATGGACCAGAAGCCAATCTTCCGTTCCACATTTGAGGCGCGCAATGCGATGCCGCACCTCGTCATCCAGAATTTCCGCTCCTCCGCCGGGGATGGAGTCGAGTCCGGCGTCGCGCAGGCGCATGATCGTGTCGCGCACGCTCAGATTGCTGTATTCGGCAATCGCCAGAATCTCGGAAGCCGAGAAGCAGTGCATCCATACCTGCGGGAAGCGCTGCTTGATGCCTGTGAGCAGCCGCTCAAACCATTCGATCTTGAGATCGGGGTGCAGACCGCCCTGCATCAATACGCCGGTGCCGCCCATCTCCACGGTTTCGGCGACTTTCTGGTAAATCGTCTCGAAATCGAGGATGTAGCCCTCGGAGGCCATCTTGCCCTTGAGCGGACGATAGAAGGCGCAGAAGGTGCAATATTCGGTGCAGAAGTTGGTGTAGTTGATATTGCGGTCGATGATATAGGTCACCACGCCTTCAGGGTGCAGCTTCCTGCGCATTGCGTCTGCGTCCATGCCGAGACCGATCAGGTCGTCGGAGTGGAAATAATCGAGGGCTTGCTGGCGTGTGATCGACATAGATCTATTCTAGAAGGTCTTTGCCTAACCTTCCATTCCAAGTCGACGCGGCAGTGACTTTTCCCGCACCTTGAAGACTTAGACCGGGTAAGGGGGTATGATGCAAGTGAATATTGATTTTGAGGTACATACTGCCTTGCCCTGTTGTTTGCATCAGAGATTGTAAGTTAGGCCAATAACCAGATTTACGTTTCATCGGTGTGAAATCTTTCCAGGAGTAAAGGTCCTGTATGCTGACACTCACATGCCGCGCCGCGCGGCTGGCAGCCGTTCCTCTCGTCGCGATCTTCGCTTTTCTCATGGCCGCAGGCAATCTGTTTGCCGCCGACGATAAGCCGCAACCCGACGTAGTCGTATTTACGAATGGCGATCAGCTATCAGGAAAATTTGTTCAGGCTATCGGCAATACCGTGACCTTCCACAGTGATATCGTCGGCGACATCAATATCGACTGGAGCAAGATCAAGGAGCTGCATACGGCCCAGAAGCTGGCCGTGCTCGACAAGAACGTGCAGATCAGGCGTCATCAGATCCCAGCCAATCTGCCGATTGGCACGGTTTCGGTGGCGGACAATCAGATCACGGTTCAATCCACAACCAACGCCACGATTGCGCCAATCCCGGTTAAGAACGCGCAATTCGTGATCGACGAGACGACGCTGAACAAGGAGGTTCGCGGCCATCCGGGCTTTTTCCAGGCGTGGAACGGCACGGCGACCGCTGGATTGACGATTGTGCAGGCCACGCAGAACCAGTACACATTCAATGGAGCGGTGGCGCTGGCGCGCGTCGTTCCCACGGTAAGCTGGCTAGATCCGCGCAACCGCACGACGCTCGACTACGCGCAGTCGTATGGCAAGATCACCCAGCCCGCCTACATCGACGCGAACGGCAACCTGGTGCCGGAGAGTTTCTCCAAGAGCTCGATCTTCCATGCCGACGCCGAGCGCGACGAGTATGTCTCACCGCGCTTTTATTTTCTGGGTGAAGTCTCCTTCGATCACAACTACAGCCAGAGCCTCGATCTGCAGCAGATTTATGGCGGCGGCATCGGCTACACCGTCCTCAAAACACCGAAGCATGAGCTGGATGTGAAAGCCACGGTGCAGTATGAGCGCCAGGCCTTCTTCAACACGGTCACCAACGAAAACCAGGACTTGATCGGCTCGACCTTCGGCGCCTATTACACGCTTCACCTGCCCCGGAGCATGATGTTCACGCAGCAGGTGCTCTACATCCCCGCATGGAACAACCTGCACGCCTATTCGGTAGCGGAGACGGATGCTCTGAGCTTCCCGGCGTATAAGAACTTCAGCTTTACCGTCGGTACCATCGATACCTACCTGAACAACGTGCCGCTGACCTTCCCCAAGACAAAGGCGAACTCGTTCCAGTTCACGGCGGGCGTCACTTACAACATCAAGTCGTCGTATTAATGCGTCACACCTTAATTGGTTACACCGGGCATGTTCTCATGCATGCCCGGTGTTCACGCATCTGGTAACGATTCCACCAAATCCCATCCGTCCGCGCTACCATAGAAATAACGCTTCCAGCCATCGTAAGCGAAACCTCGGTGGGAGTTTCGGGTCATACCCTTAAAAGCATTTTGAATAGGAGTCGAAGTTTCCCCGATGGCTTTGGTACGGAAGCTGTTTTGCTCGCAGTCTGCCTGGTTGTTGCTTGCCGTTTTGCTGGTTTCTTCACAGATGGTGTATGCCGCCGAGTTGGACCCGGCTGCGGCGGGTAAAAAGAAAGACAATACGCCGACGGACTTGATTGTTTTTACGAACGGCGATCAACTGTCAGGAAAATTTCTGCGCGAAGTGGGCGGAACGGTTGTCTTTCACAGCGACATTGTCGGCGATGTGAACGTGAAATGGGACAAGGTCAAGGAATTGCGCTCTGCCACGAAGGTCGTTGTCCTTGAACACGATGTCGGAGTCCGTACCATCGATCGGCCCTCCGATATTGCCATGGGCACAATTACTGTCGCTGACGCAAAGATCGAGGTACATCCCGAAAACGCGACCGCGATGATCGAGCCGATCCCGGTAAAGAATGCTCAATATATCGTCGACCAGTCCACGTTCGACAAGCAATTGCGGGGAACGCCGGGGTTTTTCGCCGGCTGGAACGGATCGGTGACCGCGGGCGCGACGATTGTGCAGGCGACGCAGAACCAGTACACCTTTACGGGCGCCGTCGGCCTGGCGCGTGTGGTGCCAACGGTGCTCTGGCTCAATACGCGGAACCGCACGACGCTGAATTATTCGCAGTCCTATGGCAAGATTACGGACCCTGCATACTTCTCAGCCGGAACATACTTTCCTTCGAGCTACACGAAGAGCTCGATCTACCACGCCGACGCGGAGCGGGACGAATATTTCTCGACGCGCTTCTACGCGCTGGCGCAGACGGCATTCGATCACAACTACAGCCAGGGGCTTTCGCTGCAGCAGATTTATGGCGGCGGCATCGGTTTAACCGCGATCAAGAAGCCGAATCAATCGCTGGATTTTAAAGCGACGCTGCAGTATGAAAAGCAGGAGTTCGACGCGTCGAGCGATGGGACGAACGAGAATCTCATCGGTTCTACCTTTGCGGCAACCTACGCGCTGAAGCTGCCGCGCAGCATTGTCTTCAACCAGCAGATCTCCTACATTCCCGCGTACAACTACGCGCGCGCCTATTCGGCGAGCGAGGCAAATACGCTGCTCTTTCCGTTTTATAAGAGCCTGAGTTTTTCGATTGGCACGAACGACAGCTATCTGAACGATCCGCCGCCGTCCGAGCCGCCGACGAGACGGAATTCTTTCCAGTTCACGACCGGTGTGACCTACGCGATCAAGTCGAAATACTGATCCCTGCGGATGGCGCGCGCATCCGCAGGGACGATTTCACTTCATTGCAGGGAGTTGGTTCTCTTCTGAGGGAGCCGGATCGAAATTCAGCGGCTGCTTCATCAGATCGAGCACGTCGGATGGGAGCGTTTTGTCGGCATTGGCCAGCAAAAGCGTGACCTGCCACATCTGCGTCTCACTGAGGACGTGTTCAAAGGACGGCATGCCGGTCAAGCGGATACCGTTCTTGACCTTCCAGTAGGTCTCGCCCGGCGGGTCGTCGCTTACGCCGACCACGCCGCTTCCATGAGGCTGCCAGAGCTGCGGCGCGTCCGGATACATGTACTCGGCAAAGCTCGAAGGGCGTCCGTAAAGCCCGTGACAGGCTGCGCATTGCACGCGATAAACGTGCGCTCCGCCCAATAAATTGGTTTCGCTGGCGGATATGGGCGCGTTTTTCAGCATTTCGCGGTCAATGCGCGCGTGGAGCGGCTCGTGCACGATCTGCTGCTCCATGGGCAATGCCGAATCGACCACTGCAACCGGGGGATGCCCGAGACGTAAATACAGGAGGCCAATGACTGGTAGCGCCAGTAATCCCAAAATCAGACCGACTAAAAATCCCTTCATGCGTGTCAGGTTCCTCAGTAATTGAGCTGCGAATGGCGACAAAACCGTGCGCGGCCAGTCTACTAAGGAAAGCAGGCCTACTGGAGAAGCGCAAGTGCTTTCGTGCAATCGGAGCGAATTCCGAATTTGTTCAGGGGACGATTCTATGAAAATGGCATGAAGGCTCTAAAATAAAAGGAGCTTTGGCCTTAGAGAATCGTTTCCGTCTTTTGCCGGAAGTCCGATCGTCTCAATTTTTGTTTTCGCCGGCAGTGGAGGCACTCAGGTTCATGTTTCGTTCCAACCGTTTTTACCCGGTTCTGGCAATTACTCTTTTTTCTTTCGCAGCGCTTCAGGTTCAGGCGCAGCACGCCATCGATCAAGCTCAGCAATCGGAAGGAGCCCAGGCCGCGCAAACAACTGCGCAGTCCACGCCGCAGGACCGCGCCCAGGTGCTGCGCCAGGCGCAGGAGCGCGTCAAGGCTCGCCGCAAGCTGCGTGAGCACCAGGTGATCGAGGATACATACACGCACAAATATGAGGCCTATTTCGGAGGCAACTATCTGCGCTTTACCCCGGGACCCTCGCTGCAGCACATCAATGAGTCGGGCTGGCACGGGGGCATTACGGATTACGCCTTCGGCAAAATCGGCCTTACGGCCGACGTGCGCGGCTACTACGGCGTAACCTATACGGGCCGGAATCCCTACGGTGTCTACCAGCCGAGCATCAGCCAGTACACCTTTATGGCTGGGCCGACGGTGCGCTTCTTCGAAGGGCTGCACTGGGGCTGGACAGGGCGTGTGCTCGCCGGTGTGGGACATGGAAACTTCGGCACCGGTACAGGCGGCCTGCCGCCGGAGCTGATCGGCCTTTATAGCGATGGCAATGCGTTCAATCTGGAAGCTGCCGCATCCGTCGACTACAACCTGAGCCCGGGGCTGGCGATTCGCCTGACACCCAGCTACCTGATGACCCGCTACGGCAGCGAGACGCAGAATAACAAGGGTTTCACCGTTGGCGTCGTCTACCGCTTCGGCAGGCAGTAAGACGAAACAGGTTTATCCCTGCAACAAAGCCGTGCTCTTGGCACGGCTTTTGTTTTTGGAGCAGGTTTCCTGACCGAAGCCCGCTAGGCAAGAATCGGAACGCCGCCCAGGCTGGCCGCCTGGATACGCGCCTGCCATTCCTTCGGTCCGGTCTGATGCACTGATGTCCCTTTCGCGTCGACGGCGACCGTCACCGGCATGTCCGCCACTTCGAACTCGTAGATGGCTTCCATGCCGAGGTCTTCAAACGCCAGCACGCGCGATGCCTTGATGGCCTTTGAGACGAGATAGGCAGCGCCACCGACGGCCATGAGATACACGGCGCGGTTGTCGCGGATGGCTTCAATGGCCGCAGGTCCGCGCTCGGCCTTACCGACCATGCCCAGAAGGCCAGTCTGTTCGAGCATCTGGCGCGTGAACTGATCCATGCGCGTTGCCGTTGTGGGCCCGGCAGGGCCGACAACCTCTTCGCGTACCGGATCGACCGGGCCGACGTAGTAGATAAAGCGATTCGTGAAATCGACAGGCAGCTTTTCGCCGCGATTCAGCATGTCCGTCATGCGCTTGTGCGCTGCGTCGCGTCCGGTAAGCAGCTTGCCGTTGAGCAGCAGGACTTCGCCCGGCTTCCATGTGGCGACTTCTTCGCGCGTCACTGTGTCGAGATCTACGCGGCGAGCCGAAGATGTGTCGTAGGTCAGCTCGGGCCAGTCTTTGAGCGATGGTGGATCGAGCGCGACCGGCCCGGAGCCATCGAGCACGAAGTGGGCATGACGCGTTGCCGCGCAATTGGGAATCATGGCGATGGGCAGGTTGGCCGCGTGTGTCGGGTAGTCGAGGATTTTTATATCGAGCACGGTCGTCAATCCGCCCAGTCCCTGAGCGCCAATGCCGAGATCGTTCACTTTTTTGTACAGCTCGATACGCATCTCTTCGAGTTTGTTTTGCGGTCCGCGCTCGATGACATCCTGAATGTCGATCGGCTCCATCAGCGCTTCCTTGGCCATCAGCATCGCCTTCTCTGCCGTGCCGCCAATACCGATGCCCAGCATGCCGGGCGGGCACCATCCGGCGCCCATGGTGGGCACCGTTTTCAGCACCCAGTCAATAATCGAATCGGACGGATTCAGCATGGCGAACTTCGACTTTGCTTCAGAGCCGCCGCCCTTGGCCGCAACGATGATCTCAACTTCGCCGCCCTTGACCAGCTGCACGTTGACGACGGCGGGCGTATTGTCGCGCGTGTTCTTTCTTGCTCCTGCTGGATCGGCCAGAATGGAGGCACGCAACACATTGTCAGGATGGAGATAGGCGCGGCGCACGCCTTCATTCACCATTTCTTCGACGGTCAGCTCGGCATCCCAGCGAACGTCCATGCCAATTTTCAGGAAGACAGTGACGATGCCCGTGTCCTGGCAGATGGGGCGATGGCCCTCGGCGCACATGCGCGAGTTGATGAGAATCTGCGCTATCGCATCTTTGGCCGCAGGCGATGCTTCACGCTCGTAGGCCTTGGCCAGGTTGGTGATGTAATCCACCGGATGGTAATAGCTGATGTACTGCAGCGCGTCCGCCACGCTCTGAATCAGATCTTCCTGCTTGATCGTCGCCATGGAAATTGAAAATCCTTTGCTGCTATAGGGTAAATGAATTCAGGCCAGCCTTGCGTGCCCGAAGGCGAACTTGAATTCTTCTTGCCCACACATCGTTTAAGCTAGAAGTATGGACGCGAACGAGTTTGTGGACGCGACATTTGATGTCCTTGTGATCGGCGCTGGCCCAACAGGTATGGCCTGCGCCATTGAAGCGCAGCGCGCCGGGCTGCGCAGCGTTCTGGTGGACAAGGGCTGCCTGTGCAATTCGCTCTTTCACTACCCGTCGCACATGACCTTCTTCACCACGCCGGAATTGCTCGAAATCGGCGATATTCCATTTCCCAGCGTGAACCAGAAGCCGACGCGCAACGAAGCACTGGAGTATTACCGCAAGGTCGCGGAGCATTATCGGCTCGATATTCGCCAGTACCAGAACGTCGATTCGATTACCGGTTCCGATGGTGATTTCCATGTGCATGTCACCGATCGTTTCGGACGCAAGCTGGTGCACCATGCGCGCAAGCTCGTCGTGGCGACCGGGTACTACGATCTGCCGAACTACCTCGGCATACCGGGCGAAGAGTTGCCGAAAGTCCACCACTACTACAACGATCCGCATCCGTATTACGATCTCGATGTCCTGGTGATCGGCGGCAAGAATTCGGCGGCGATTGCCGCGCTCGATCTCTGGCGCCATGGTGCGCGTGTGACGCTGGTGCACCGTGGACCGGCCATGCACAGGCATGTGAAGTACTGGATTCTGCCGGACATCGAAAACCGTATCAAGAATGGCGAAATTACCGCGTATTTTCAGACCGATGTTGAGAGCATCCACGAAGATACGGTGACCCTGCAGACGCCAGAGGGCCGTCTGACACTCAAGAACGACTATGTATTTGCCATGACGGGTTATCACCCCGATTTCGATTTCCTGACTGCGCTCGGCGTGAGCGTTGAAGGCGAAGACCGTTGTCCGGCATGCGATCCACAGAGCCTGGAAAGCAACGTAGCGGGTATCTATTTAGCGGGCGTCATTATTGCCGGCGAAAGAACCAATGAAATCTTTATCGAGAACGGGCGCTTTCATGGCCGTCAAATCGCATCGGATTTGAAAGAGAAGATTTCGACCGCTATCAGAGCGTAACCTGTACGTAAACTCTTCGTCTGTTCCGCGAATCGAATCAATGAAGCGGAAGACGGTTTTTTCTGAGGACAATGGCTTTACTTCGGCCTCGAACAATACGCGGTCAGTTGATTGCGAGCCTGGTGCTCTTTGAGTTGCTGGTGCTGGCCCTCTTCGCAGTGTTCCTCATTCGTGAGCAACAGAAAGAGTTGCAGCAGCGCGTCGACCGGCGGCTGGAGTACCAGGGATCGCAGCTCGCCTTGCAGGCCAGCGCTGTCCTCAAAAGAGGAGATACCAGCGTCCTACAGGCTCTGGTCAGCTCTATGCTGCAATATCCCAGCGTTGGCAGTGTCCAGATCACCGATCTCCAGGGCATGACCATGGTCGGCAGCGATGCCGCCATGAATGGGAAGCTGAATCTCACTCCGGTCGAGCGCAACTATCTGCGCAGCCTGCAGAAGCCGACTCTGTTCACCTTAAAAGACAATGTGCGCGAAATTGTTGCGCCTGTGCACATCAATGGCGAACTACGAGCCCTCGTCTGGATTTATCCCAATGAAGACGCGGACCGTCTGCAGTTGCACTCCCTCTTGCGCATCACTCTCATTTCAGCCGTCATTGCCATTCTTGGCTGCACTCTGCTGGCTACATTCATGGCGCGCACGATCACGAAGCCTCTCAACGTGTTGATGCAGGCTACGCGGCAGATCGTACGCGACCCGGAAGATACATCTTCTTTTCCGCTGCATGTCTCTTCCGCGAATGAAGCCGCAGATTTAACCATGGCGTTCAACATGATGGTCTCCTCGATTGAGGAGCAGCGTTCAGGATTGAACGACACGCTGGCTCTGCTTGACTCCATGCTGGCGAACGCGCCCATTGGATTCGCATTCTTCGATCGCAAGTTTCGTTTCGTCCGCGTCAACCAGTTTCTCGCGGATATGAACCACACTTCAATCAGCCGGCATCTTGGACGGACGGTGTTTGAGGTGTTTCCTGAATCGGCTGCCATCCCCATGCAACGCGGCATCGATTCTGTATTTGAAAGCGGCTCGGCCGTACAGGATCTGGAGCTTACCGGCGAGCTCGATATGCATCCCGTCCGCGTGCGCAGCTGGCTGGTGAATATTTATCCTGTGCATACCAGCACGAATGCCGTTCGCTGGGTAGGCGCCGTCATCGTCGATACGACACAGCGCCGCAATTCTGAAGATGCTCTGCGCAAGACGGAGAAGCTGGCTGCCGCCGGACGTCTGGCTGCCTCAATCGCGCATGAGATCAACAATCCGCTTGAGGCCGTGACGAATCTGCTTTATCTCATCCGCCTGCAGGATTCGCTTGGGGCGGAAACGCGGCAGTATGTCGAACTGGCGCAGCATGAAGTGGCTCGCGTTTCAGAAATTACGCAGCAGACCTTGCGCTTCTACCGGCAGTCCACACTGCCGATTACCGCGAATGTGAGCGAATTGCTCGACTCCGTCCTTACCTTGCACCAGGGCCGCGTGACCACATTGCAGGTGGAAGTGCAACGGATCTATCAACCAGACGTCGAGCTCTTCTGCTTTGTAGGTGAGATGCGGCAGCTTTTTGCCAACCTGATCGGCAATGCGCTGGATGCAATGACGCCTGGCCCGGGCCGGCTCGTCCTCAGCGTCCGGCGCTCGCGTTCGTGGCGCGACCCTTCCGTGGAGGGTGTGCGTTTTTCTGTCTTTGACACCGGGTGCGGCATGTCTGATGAAGTGCTGAGCCGCATCTTTGAACCATTTTTTACCACGAAAGAAGCGACCGGCACCGGACTCGGCCTGTGGGTGAGTGCCGAGATTATTCGCAAGCACCACGGGGCCATTCGCATTCGCAGCCGCGCGTATGCCGACACCGGCACATCCAGCCATGGAACGGGCTTTATGATCTTCTTCCCGCTGGTACGCAGTGAAGAAGCCGTGGCGGAAAGTCTGCCGGCAAGCTCTCAGGTGGTTTAGCGCTCAGCTGCCGGCCTCATCGATTCGAGCGAGCAGCTCGACACGGGTCGCGCTCCGGCATACTTCGATTTCGTTACATGAAAACGATGCAGCTGCATATACTGCACGCGCAGACCGCCAAGAGTGGTGGGCATCGTTTTGGGCACTTTGTTCAGATCAACGAGCACCAGCAAAGCTGCTTCCTGGGGATTATCGCGGCTCTGCGTAACGCCAACTCCAAAAATCGCGGGATCGGAGAAAAGCTGCGTCGCGTATTGACGCTGCACCGCCGCCGCCGCACTGAGAGCATTGGCTGACAGCTGCATTCCAGCCGTGTTTAAAGGGGCTTTTGGTGCTGTGCCGGCGGCAATGCTGGCCGCGTCTGTGAGAACGACAGCGGTACGCACGCCATCGATCGTTTGCGGCACAGCCGTATTTGCCTTGGCCCGGTCCACGTAGACAATCACAGCCGCTGCGCCTGGGCTGTCGGCGCTCTTTCCTGAGGCAACACTCAGAATGCCTGTCTCGTGATTCACCAACTCGGTTGCGGCTGCTTGCGCCGCACTCTTGCCCTGCATCTCCACCGTATGCGAAAGATCGGGAAGAGAAGCCGCCGTTTCAGTGTTGCCGTCGTAGTTAAGGCAGGTGACGGCGTGCGGAGTTTTGGTGCCGACGACACTTAGCTTTGAGCCGGTCTGCGTTCCCAGCTCATTCAAAACGTCGGCAATGGGATTGGCCACGCTTAGGCCGTTGCCGCTGCCGTCGGTTCCCCCGGCGTAGAAGAGCCCGAGCGGCTGCGCATTGCTCGCGTCGACGACGAGCGATCCGGAATCACCGCTATCGGAGAAGCTGTTGCCGCTGATTCCAATCTGGCCGGTAAAGGTCTTGGTGTAATAAGGCTGCGTTTCCGCGCAATCCTTGTAGTAGTCGACCTTTACCGCCAGGTCGACGCTGTCGACGGTGGAGCAGGTCAGTCCCGTGGTGCGTCCGCTCTTCACGACGCGCAGTCCACTCAGATTTGCCTCATTCAAAATTTCTCCGGTACCCGCAACCGGAGGCGCTGCGCCAAGTGGCGCGTTGCTGCCGCCGCTCGTTGTTCCCAGCTGCAGGATGCTGCCAGAGGAGTCGAATGCGCCCGGAGTCACAGTCGCCAGGGCTGCGTCCACATTCGATTGATTGCTGGCGAGCGGCACATAGTAGCGCAATGTGCCAACCGAGCGGAGGGTAGAGCCTTGCTGGCTGAGAGGGCGGCAGGCATCGTCAATCAGGCCGGGCTGATCGATGGTGTCGCCAATCTTGCCTTGGTCCGATTCGGCCAGCACGTGATTGTTGCTCAAAATGTATTGATCGTGCTCGGTATCTTCGACCAGCGCGCCGAGCGTACCGCCGCAGCAGTCAGCAATATAGTTGTTGCCGGAGGCATCTCGGTATACGTCGTAGTCAGAGTCGTTGCTGCCGGAGGTTCCGAGCGCGATCAACCCTGTTTGCATGGATTGATTGGCCGCCGCACTGGAATTTATGCCATCGGTGTTAAGCAGCAGATGCAGCTGCGCCTGCGTATTTGTATCGTTTACAGTTGCAATTACGCGGATGGACTGTGTTCCGGAAAATGTGCTGGGCGCCGTATAGCTTGCCTTGCAGAGGGTGTACTGCTGCCTTCCTCGCTGGCAACTCGTCTGTCCAATCGATCCCATCGTGCCGTCGCTCAGACTCCAATGTACGGAGCCATCATTGACCTCGGCGATCTGCGCTGAAATTTCGAGCGTCGTGCCCGGCGCAACGGCGGCATTCTCAGGCAGTAGCGGCTGCAGAAATCCCGGAGTGACTGTGATGGTTTCGCTTGCGGTGCGGGAGGTGTCGCTCTGCAGGTGCGCCGTCACTTCAACAGCGATGCTGTCGCTCGAGAGCGCATTCGGCGGTGTGTAAAGGCCGGTTGCGTCGATCGAACCGGCACTCAGCGATGAGCCATTCTGCGTCGAGCTTACAGACCAGTTTGCAGCGGCGGCCGATCCATCCGGCAATGTGGCTTTGAACTGAGCCTGTCCCGTTGTCGCAACCGTCGTGGCTGACGATGAGATAACGAACCCGCCATTGCTTGCCGGAAAACTACCGCATCCCGCTGCCAGCAGGAAGAGCGGCGCGAGCATCGCGATGGGACGAGCTTTCACGGAAGCAAACATTTGGCGAAGAGACGCGTTACCAAAAACTATTAGACAGTCCGACGCCCCTCTTTGTCACGAAATTGCTTTGCGAGGACGGCAAAGAGAACGAGACGAAAGTTATGCAATCGCCCTGGAATTATTTTCGCGGTTGAGGGAGCTTACAGGAGTGGCGACCGCTACCACTTTCAATTCACTTGCCTGCCTTGTGTGAATGCGGCGAACTTCACGGCCGCTCAAGGGCTTCATGGTGTCTGCAGAATAGAAAACATGCTTTCCGCAGTCCAGGCATACTTTGTAGGTTTGTTGCTGGAGCGTGAATGGACGTGTCAAACGCTCATGCCTGCAACCAAGCAGAATTTCGTACAGAAAGTTGAAAATGGTTTGCAGAATTTTCATCGATGGCCTCTTTTCATCGTCATAGTGAGCAGGCGTATAAAGCCGTTTCACCATCAGATGTTGTGCAACCGGTTAGATGCATTCTCCTCCTGTGCAGCATGAAGAAGCCCGTATTCAATGGTAACCGCAAGGGTAATCACGCTACGCGAATCACCAGCTTTCCAAAATGCGCTCCCGATTGCATGCGCTCGAGCGCCTGCGGGGCCCGATCGAAGGTAAATACCTCATCCACAACGGGTTTGAGCTGGATTTGGGAGATGGCCCGGTTCATTTCCAGGAAATCGGCGCGCGATCCAACGTAAATTCCCTGCACATGAATCTGTTTATGGAGGATGGGCACGACATTCACCGGCTCACTCGTCTGGCTCAGCACGCCGATCTGTGCGACCGTGCCGCCGACGCGCACCGCCTTCAGCGATGGCATAAATGTTCCCGCCCCGCCCACTTCCACAACCAGGTCAGCGCCTTCTCCGTTGGTTTGTTCGATGACCCATTTCGCCCAATCCTGAGTCTGCTTGTAATTGACGCCGGCATCGAGCCCGAGCGTGCGTGCGCGGTCAAGCTTTTCATTGCTGCTCGATGTGCCCAATACGCGCGCACCCAGCGCTTTTGCGAATTGCAACGCGAAGATGGAGACGCCGCCTGTGCCCTGAATCACGACCGTGTCGCCGCTCTTGATTTTGCCCGCGTGCACCACGGCGTTCCACGCGGTGACTCCGGCGCATGGCAGTGTGGCCGCTTCTTCCCACGTCAGATGATCGGGAACCGGCACGAGGCCACTTTCAGAGAGCACGACATATTCGGCGAGCATGCCGTCGATATCGCCGCCCAGGGCACCATGCTGTTTTTGCGCGCTGGGCCGGCCTTCCAGCCACTTCTGCATAAAGATGCCCGCCACACGCTGACCCGGCTTGATGCGGCCTATGCCAGGGCCAATCTCAATCACTTCTCCAGCGCCGTCAGAGGCGGGGATGCGCGGAAGCGCCATCTTTGGGTTGTACTGGCCGAGCGTGACCATCAGGTCGCGATAATTCAGAGAAACTGCGTGTATTTTCACCAGCACTTCGCCGGCTTCGGGCTTGGGCCTCGGCGCTTCGATAAGCTCAAGTTTGTCAATACCAAAAGCTGGAATATGCCAGAGTTTCATCGGCTTTTTTTGCCTCGCGTAGCGTGATTTAGCTCTTAGATGAGCCAGGATCGTTCGCAGATGCGCGTATATAGCGATACCATAGAAGTATGGCTAGAGGATGGGAGAGCAAATCGGTGGAGGAGCAAGTGGCAGAGAAGCAGGCAGAGCCTGAGCATACAGAGGGCAAGCCAGACACTGCGGCAATAGCGCAGCGCACGCGTCAACGCCAGGAACTTGAACTTCAGCGTGAGCGGATTTTAGACGAACGTACGTCCAGTCCGCACCGCCGGGCAGCTCTGGCAGCTGCTTTGGCAGATATCGAAGCGCGGCTTGCTTCGATATCGTAACCGTCACGATTGCTTTCGATTGAAGAGCAGTGAATTCGCCTGATCGATGCTGGTCAGCAGCACGCGCGCAATATTGACGTGCGCTGGCCGTGTCGCAGCCCACACAATCGCGTCGGCTACATCCGACGGTTGGAGTGGGGTTAACCCCTGATACACTTTTGCCGCGCGTTCTTTGTCGCCGTGAAAACGCACTTGGCTGAACTCTGTTTCCACCATGCCTGGATCGATGCTGGTGACGCGAACCGGCGTGCCTAAAAGATCCTGACGCAGACCGTCATTGATCGCGTGCTCAGCGGCCTTGCTGCCGCAATATACCGCACCGTTGGGATACGTGAGCTCGCCTGCCGTTGATCCCAGATTGACCACGTGTCCGCGCGCGCGCGCGACCATGCCCGGAACCACGGCGCGTGTGACATAGAGCAGGCCTTTTACATTGGTGTCGATCATCTCGTCCCAGTCCTGCAGCTTGCCTTCGTGGAGCTTCTCGAGGCCACGGCTCAGGCCCGCATTGTTTACGAGAATATCGATGGCCTTCCACTCTTCCGGCAGCGCGTCCAGCTGGCTTTGAACCTGGGCCGCATTGCGCACATCGAGTGAGAATGTATGGACGTCCACTGCTCCTGCATCTTTGAGCTTCGGTGTTAATTCCTGAAAGCGTTCCAGACGGCGCGCCGCCAGCAGCAGGCGCGCACCCTCAGCGGCAAAAGCAAAGGCGGAGGCTTCACCAATCCCCGAACTCGCCCCTGTAATGAAAACAATCTTCCCGTTCAATTTCTGCATGCAAACATCGTAACTTATGTTGTCTTGTGCGAAATACTGCGGATGAATTGATAGTAGCCGGCAGCCCAGTCATGGTCGCGCAATCCCGCGTCGCTCGCTTGATTCAGTTGCTCCTGGAAGTGATCTGCAAGCGGCGTTCGCGTATTGGTAGCAGCCGCAGCCTCGCGGAAGAGACGCATATCTTTTTGTCCGAGCGCGATCGTAGCGCCCGGCGTCTCCGGAGGATGGAGCATGACCTTTCCATACGCTGCATAAAAGGGCGACTGGAAAAGAGCGGCGTTCACCGCCTCGATGTACAGTACCGGATCGATGCTCTGCGACTCCGCATAGACGAAGCCTTCGCTCAAGGACGCGATCATGGCCGTGATCAGGAAGTTGCCGCCAATCTTCAGCGCATGCGCTTTGTATGGTTTGTCACCGACGACGGTAATGCCCCGGCTGAAGCTTGCAAGCAGGGGCTGCACTTTTTCGAGCGCATCCTGTTTGCCCGCGGTCACGATCCAAAGCCTGCCCTCGGCTGCGATATTCGGCCGCCCAAAGACAGGAGCGGCAAGGAAGCCCCGCTTGCGGGTTGCGTGCTCTACCGTCAGTCGTTGGGAAAGCTCTACGCTGATGGTACTGAGTGAGACATGAATGGCGCCTTCCGGCAGTGCTTCGATCACGCCATAGCTGCCGAAGATCAACTCTTCCATCCCCTGATCGTCCATCAGCATGCTGAAGACGACTTCACTCTGTTTCACGGCTTCTGCGGGGCTGTCGGCGGCTACTGCTCCTTGTTTTACCAGTGGAGCAACGCGGGCTTTGGTCCGATTCCAGACGGTGAGTTCGTGCCCCCTCTTGAGCAGTAAGGGGACAATTGCTGAGCCCATCAGGCCTGTGCCGAGAAACGCGATCTTCATATGTTTATTAGATGATGAAGGGTAGGGATTCGATTGTGGCGCTTTTCTGGGACAAAAATTAAGGCTGCCTTTTGGGCAGCCTTAAACATCGAGAACAAATCAAGTATTACTGCTCCGGTGGATTCGCGACCCCGCTATTATTCTGCGGCGCAGACGGATTGTTTGGCATAGGCGCAGCAGCTTCGCCACCAGCCCCAGGCGCTTTTTCCTGCACGCCGATCGAGTTGCCGGAGACGACGAGCTGCACACGGCGGTTTTGCGCGCGGCCGTCGTTCGTGGAGTTATCGGCCACCGGATCGTTCTTCCCATAACCGGTTGCACTGATATTCGGCTGTGCGACGCCTTGCGTTACCAGGTAATCGCTGACCGCACCGGCGCGCTGCTCAGAAAGCTTCTGGTTGTAGTCGTCGGAACCGATGTTGTCCGTGTAGCCTTCTACCTGCATCGTGAGGCCAGGGTAGGCAAGCAGAATGCCGGACACTTTCGCCAGCTTCTCTCTCGCGTCCGGTTTCAACGTGTATTTATTGAAGTCGAAGAGTACGTCGGACATATTGACGATCAAGCCGCGAGCCGTTTCCTTCGTGGCCAGAACCTGGTTCAGCTGGGCTTTCAGGCGCTCGCGCATCTGCTCCGTCTGGTCGTTTGCTTGCACCGTCTGCTGATGAGCGTGGGCAGCCTGTGCTTCCGCTTCCGCCGCGCGGGCGTCGGCTCGCGCACGTTCCGCTGCCTCCTGCTCGGCTGCGGCTTGCGACTGCGCGGCTGCAAGTTGTGAGTCCTGAGCCTGCTGCTTGGTGTTGGCTTCATCTTCGGCGCGCTTCTTGCGGATGCTCATGATGCGCGCATCTTCTGCTGTCTGGACAGCTGCGCGAGCATAAGTAATTTCTTCCTTGCGCTTGCTCTTGTGATCGTCAAAGTCCTGTGCATTCTGCAGATTTTGCTTCGCGGTCGCTAAAGTATCGGGGGCGTACTGCGCAGCTCCGGCCGCTTCCGCAATTTGCACGGCGTTGATCGCCTGATACAGTTCGAGCGGCGAAGCTTCATTACGCGTGATGGGATGCAGCACCGCATGCTGTCCGGCAGTCTGCGTATAAGCACCACGCGGTAACAGGGAGTAGTGCGCGTTTACCTGTTCGATGATGCCCTGCGTTTTGTCGTTCAGAACAACATTCTGCATCACGACGATATCGCTTGGCATGGTGACTGCATAGTACGGCTCCGCCGTCACGACCAGGCCGAAAGCCTGCAGTGGCGTCGTCACTTCAATTTCGTTTTTGGATCCTTGTGGCAGGATCTCGCCAAGGTTGCTCGGGCGACCCTCAGGCGTAATCGCCCACAGCACGTAGGTCAGGTACTCTACACCAAAACTATTTGCCGGGCGAAGGCCTTCAAATTTCGCATTAATCACAAGCCGGCCGCGCCGGCTCTCTACGGTGGCTGAGCCCTTCGCTTCGGGCAGCAGGCTGGTGCCCTCGAATCCAATCTTCGTATTGCCACTACGATGGAAGTAATTGACCGCTGGAATGTCGCGTCCGACCACCTGCACTTTATAGACAGGAACGCCATCCCGCATCTCTGCCTGAGGTGTTTGCTGCTGTTGTTGTTGCTGATCCTGAGGCCATTTATTTGTAGCCGTAGGATTCATTTCCTGAGCACAGGCTGTGCCACACAATGCAGATGCAAAAAAAATAAGTAACAAACTCTGTTTCATATTGTTCATATTGGTTTCAAGCTCCTTGCTGAAGGCACTACTCAAAGAAGACAAATGGAAGGTCAGCGACGCGCAGAGCGCTATCACCACTGCAGCAATGGATGCGGTAGTGACAGCGCAGGTAGCCCGGTGGAGCGGTCGCTGCGAAAAATATAGTCAGCGGAATTTATGAAGGAGAGGCAACCAATCGACGTTCGTTGCAAATAAAGCAACTTCGAGGCGCGTAGACGCACTAGTTTTCTCGAAAATATTCGCAAGTCTACGCAGGGGACTGTGAATTCGAGTAAACCTGGCGCAAGAAAAAGAGGCTGCTCTTATCCACGAGCAGCCTCCCGATGCAGAGAAATCAGTTATTGTTGAGGCGGATTCGGGCTTGCAGGGCTAATCGCCGATGCGGGCACGGTATTCTGATTGGTCATAGCGCTGGACTGCGCGGCTACATCCTGCATCTTTTTCTTGCGGACGGTCATGAGGCGCGCATCTTCGGCAGTCTGTACGGCAGCGCGTGCATTGCTGATCTCCTGTTTACGCTGGCTCTCATGGCTATCCAGATTCTGCGCATCGTGCAGCTGCAGTTTCGCAGTTGCCAGGGTGTCATTGGCATATTTTCCTGCGCCTTCCGCTTCGGCAATCTGCACTGCATTAATGGCTTCGTACAGCTCCAGCGGTGATGCGTCGTTGCGCGTAATGACCTCGCGTGTTGTGTGCTCGCCTGACGTCGTTCCATACGCGCCTCGCGGCAGCAACGAATAGTGCGCGTTGATCTGGTCAATGGAACCCTGCGTCTTATCCTGCAAAACAAAGTTCTGCAGGACTACCAGATCGCTCGGCATGGTAACGGCATAATATGGCTCCGCTGTCATAATGAGCCCGAAAGACTGCAGGTCGGCCGTGACAGTGATAGCGCTCTTTGTGCCGTCGGGCAATATTTCTCCAAGATTGATTGGGCGGCCTTCCGGGGTAATGGCCCACAAAACATAGGTGAGGTACTCAACGCCAAAGCTGTTTGCGGGCGGCAGGCCTTTAAACTTGGCATCGATGACCATGCGTCCCCGGCGGCTCTCAACCGTTGCCGAACCGCTTGCGTTCGGCAATAGGCTTGTACCTTGAAGCCCGACCTTGGTGGGACCGCCACGATGCAAATAGTTGATCGCCGAAATGTCCCGGCCCACTACCTGAATCTTGTACACCGGCACGCCATCGCGCATTTCCGGCTGCGGCTGTTGCTGTTGGTTCTGCGGCCACTTATCCGTAGCCGTAGGATTCATTTCCTGTGCCGCTGCCACGCTGCATATCGCACTTACCAATACAACAAGTAACTGATTTCGTCTCATATCGATTGACTCCTCTGCTGCCAAAGAAGCGAAAAAGGCAAACACTGGAGCGGAAAAGCCGCGCCCATGTTTGCCGCATATGAGTAGATGCCTCTGAAAAAACAAAGGTAGTCTGGTGCTCGATCCGAAGTCAGTTGTATCAAAAGGAAAACTTACGAACGCGGGGCAACCAATTGGCGTTCGATTGCAAATAAAGCAAGTTCGAGCCGGGTAGAGACACCGGTTTTCTCGAAAATATTGGAGAGGTGTCTTTTCACAGTCTCTTCGCTCAGCTGAAACTGCTGTGCGATATCGCGATTGCTGCAACCGGCAACGATGCAACCGACAACTTCCAGTTCGCGTGGCGTCAGGCCATAGGATTTGTTCTGGGGTGGCGCCGCCGGTATGCTCTGCGCCAGAGTGCGGAGCGTGTCCACAAGGCTGGTGGCCCGTCGGTGCCAAATCCAGTAGTGGCCAGAGGAAACCACGCGAATGGCTGGAATCAGATGATCGGTGAGGGCATCTTTCGCCAGGATTCCGCGCGCCTCGAGTTGCAGGGCCGCAAGGGCCTCCTCATTGGAGGCAGTACTTGTCAGCAGGATGAGCCTGGTTTCAGGCGAACGACTCACGAGCGCGCGCATCGCTTCCTCGTCCGGCATCTTCGGGATGTTTAGATCGAGCAAAAGAATATCCGGATGGAGTGCGTGTGTCTTCGTAATGGTTTCGTCGCCGTCTCCCGCCTCTCCGACGACTTCGATGCCCTCTGCGTCTTGCAGCATGTTTTCGACACCAATGCGTATGACGGGATGCTGGTCCGCGAGCAGAATGCGGATCGGCAACGTGGTGCCTCGTCCAAGGGTCGCCGTGTGCTCGTGTTTCGCTGTTCTCATCGGGTTGCTCTCTTCTGCTAGTGTGGCGTCCTGGGAATACGTTTCATGAAATTGTCATCCCTGCCGTAGCGCACCGGGGGAGCTGCAGTTGTCGTAGCTTAACGTTATGTACAGCGCACGAAATTTATACAGCGAATAATAGCGTCTGAATACCTCCCGATGGATCCGGGATTCAGTCGGAGCAAATCAAACCGCCTCTATGAGTTTCATCTCCCATTCATGAAAGTTTCAAGTACTATTCTTGTTCCGTCGTTACCTTCTAGTAATGCATCCAAATAAGAGAGCAGTTCTGCGTATTTTTTACGTTTGCCTCAGTCTGTGTTTATTTTCTACTTTCGCCAGTGCCCAATTTGAAAACGGGAGCGTGGTAGGAACCATTCACGACGCAAGCGGCGCTAGCGTCGCCGGGGCATCTGTAACCGTAACCAATACCGCTACAGGAATCGAAAATCAAGTGACCGCAGATGGCAATGGCAACTGGGAGATCCCGTCCCTGCGTGTCGGCGTCTATCGCGTAACGGCGTCCATGCCGGGCTTTACCACTGCAGTAGCTGACAATATCACGTTATCGGTCGGCAGTCGCCAGCGCATTGACCTTACTTTGCAAATCGGTCAGGCGCAAGAGACGGTTGAAGTGAACAATGTTCAGCTGCAGCTCGAGACCGAGTCGAGCCAGCGCGGCCAGATCATCACGCAATATCAGAGCGCATCTCTGCCTCTGGTAAGCCGCAACTATTCTGATCTCCTGGCCCTGGTCACCGGATCGCGTCAGGCGCCGACTGCGGCTACGACCAGCTCCGTCAACAGCCTTGTACGCGCCGGCGCCTACAACATCAACGGCCAGCGCAGCATGTTCAATAATTTCCTCCTCGACGGCATGGACAACAACGCCTACGGCGAGAGCAACCAGGGCTTCGACAACCAGATCATCGCCATTCCGCCCGATTCCGTCTCGCAGTGGCAGATCGTCACCAACAACGAGAACGCCGAATATGGACGGTCATCGGGTGCAACGATCAACGTGGCCTCGCAGGCCGGAACAAACGACTATCATGCGGCGTTGTATGAGTTCATTCGCAATACGGACCTGAATGCGGCCGGCTTCTTCAAGCCCACGCTCACCGGCACGCTCGGCCCGGTCCCATTTCAGAAGCCCACCTTCAACCGCAACCAGTTCGGTATGAATTTCGGTGGCCCAATCCTCAAGAACAAGCTGTTCTTCTTTCTCGATTACGAAGGATTCCGCCAGACGCTGAAGCCTTTGGGCGTCTTTACGCTGCCCACGCAGAACGAGTTGAACGGCAAGCTCGTCGTTCCTGTCAAGAACCCCATCACCGGACAGACCTATGCAGCAGGCCAACAGATTCCGGATGGAGCCTTCAATCCAACCTCGCTACAGGTGGTCAACTTCTTCCGGCAAATCCCGCTTCCCCTTGCGGGATCGCCGACGACTGGACTTGCCTCCAACGACTACGCGCTGCTGGTTCCGTTCACCGACAATTCCGATAAGGGCGACTTGCGCCTTGACTGGCAGCAGAATGCCGCCAGCTCCTGGTTCCTGCGCGTCAGCGATCGCAAGGAGACCGGTGTCAACTATCCCGCAATCCCGCTGCCTCTCGACGGCCAGACGAACGGCACGATCCGGGTTCTAGACCAGCAGGTAGCGCTGGGCAACACACATCTCTTCGGCTCGAATAAAGTTCTGGACGCCCGCGTCGGCCTCTCGCGCACCAAGGCCGGCAAGTTCACGCTCTCCATCGGCAACAACTCCATCACCATTCCCGGCCTGCCCTCCAATCCAATCGTCGCCGGCGGTCTGCCTTCCATCGGCATCACCAACTTCAGCGCCTTCGGTCGCCAGAGCACCAACCCGCAGTGGCAGGACCCAGCCTTGCTCGATCCCAAAGTCAACTTCACCTGGGTGAAGGGCCAGCATTCGATGAAGTTCGGCTACGAGTACGAGCACATCTGGATGGCCGTCAACGACAACAATCCACTCTATGGTTCGTTCGGCTTCAGCTCAGACTATACAAACACCGGCAACTCTCCCGTGGCCGACAACTACTGGGCAGACTTCCTCTTCGGCCTGCCAAACTCCTATGCTCTGGCCAACTATTACGTCACGCATCTTCGCTCGTCGATGGACAACATCTATGCGCAGGATGACTGGAAGGTGACTTCCAAATTCACGTTTAACTACGGCATGCGCTGGGAATACGGCTCGCCCTATTCAGAGCAGCACAACAACATCTCGAACTTCGATCCCATCTCGCAGACCGTGCTCACCATCACTCCCGGCGCCGTTGCAGGCAACGGAATTACGCCAGTCAAGGCCGGCGGAGTTTACGGCAGCACGCTGGTCAATCCCGACTTCACCGACTTCGGGCCACGTATCGGCTTCGCATATTCGCCGGATGATAAGACGGTCATCCACGGTGGCTTCGGTCTTAGCTACGTCCACTACACGCGCGCCGGCTCCGGCGACATTCTTGGCATCAACGCGCCGCAGGCGCAGTTTGCTTCGGTTGGCTCGCAGGCGGTAGCGCCATCGCCTACCAGCCAATGCCCCGTAGGCGCGCCCGCTACGAACTGCTTTGTCACCATCGATCGCGGTTTCCCCTCCTCGCTGACTGTCTTCAACAAGGCGACCGACAATATCACCTGGATTCCCAGGAACACCAAGGACAGCTACGTCGAAAGCTACTTCCTGAGCGTGCAGCGTCAGCTGGCGAAGAACATCGTCTTCGACGTTGCCTACGTGGGAAATCACGGCGTCAGGCTGCAGGGCTTCCTGAACGGCAACCAGAAGGACCCGCAGGCCGGCTTTGCACGTCCCTATGCCAACTGGCCTTCGGATATCACCGCGGCCGTGAACGAATTCTATTCGCACTTTGATTCGTTGCAGGCCCGGTATGAGCAGCGCTTCGTCGGTGGATTGACGCTGCTGAACTCCTTCACCTGGCAGCACTCGCTCGACAACGCCAGCGCCTCGCTCGAAGGCAACACGCCCTCGCCGCAGGATGGCAACAACCCCGCAGCCGACTATTCTCAGTCAGACTACAATCTGCCCATCGCGAACGTCACCAGCCTCGTCTATGACCTGCCCTTCGGCCGTGGCCGCTCGTATCTTTCCAGCACCAACGGATTCATGGATGCGGTTATCGGCGGCTGGCAGGTGAGCGGGATCAACACCATGCAGGCGGGCACTCCCTTCAACATCACCTATTCGCCCAGCGCGTCCAACCAGGTCTCGCAGCAGATCACGGCCAGCTATCGCGGCGCCAACCTTTACCGTCCAGACCGTGTACCGGGCCAGCCGCTGATTAAAAAATCACAGCTTCCCGGCACCGGATACATTCAGTACATCAACTATGCTGCGTTCGTTCTGCCGCCTACCAAAGACGCGGCCGGAAACCTGCTCAGCCCCTTCGGCAATCTGTCCCGTAACCCCGGACGGACCCCAGCCTTCTACGAGACCGATCTTGCGTTGAACAAAAAATTCAACCTGCCGGTCGAGCGCATGAAGCTTGAATTCCGTTCGGAGTTTTACAACCTCTTCAACCACACCAACTACTACCTGCCAAGCGGCGGCCTGGGTGGAACGCTCGGCACGACGAACGCGACCCTTACCCCGGGAGCCAACACTCCTGTCGGCGCAATCACGGGCGGCACTCCCAGCAGCAACGGCCAGGTCACCAGCACCTTCCAGCCGCGCATCATTCAGTTTGGTCTCAAGCTGACTTACTAACAGGCGTAAATCACTGCCATGGGAGCCGCACGTCGGCTCCCATTTTCTTTGCGCTCGCTGTACATTGAACGAAGATGAGCGACAACACCGAAGACCTGCAGAAACAGATCGCGGATCTCACTGCAAGAGTCTGGCGTCTGGAGCAGGCGCTTGGTGAACGACCTGCCTCGCAGGCAACTGCTTCTCCAATAGCAACTGATTCTCTAAGGCCTTTGCCCATCGCGACAACAGCGACTCCCGCCCATCCAGATGTGCCTGTCGTCGTCGAAGACCGCAAGCCCAGGTCACTCGAAAATCGCATCGGTTCGCAGCTCTTCAATCGCATCGGCATTATCGCCCTCCTCATCGGCATGGCATGGTTTTTGAAGTTCGCCATCGACAATCACTGGATCGGGCCGTTAAGCCGCGTGCTGATCGGTTTGGCTTCCGGCATCGGCGTCATCGTCTGGTCGGAGCGCTTTCGCATCCGCGGTTACTGGGCATTTTCTTATTCCATGAAAGCCCTCGGCACAGGCATCCTGTACCTGTCGCTGTGGGCTGCGTATGCGCTTTTCCATCTTGTGCCTGCCAGCGTTGCGCTGGTAGCGATGATCCTCGTTACAGCGTCGAATGCGCTGTTGTGCTGGATGCAGAATTCCGAGGTCCTTGCCTTTTACGCAGCCATCGGTGGGCTCATCACGCCGTTGCTGCTGGCAAACGGACAGAACCACGCGCTCGAGTTGTTCAGCTACCTGCTGCTGCTCGACCTTGCGGCGGTCACACTGATTGCACTGCGCCCCTGGGCGCGTCTGCTGCTGGCTGCATTTGTCGGCACCAGCTTTTACGCCATCGGCTGGTATTGGAGTTTTTACAGCGACGCGCAGTTTGCGCTTGCGGCCTTCTTCGTCATCGCATTCTTCCTGCTTTTCGCCATCGCTCCTCAGCTGCTGCGCAGTCTTCGGCTGGCTACGCAAGTCGGGCATTTATCAGTGCAGGACAATGTCGTGCTGGTGGCCTTGCCTCTGATGAACGCCGCGCTTGGCTTCTTCGAACTGTATGCGCTGCTCAGTGAGCCGGGCCGCCATTATGCCCGCCCCTGGATCGCTTTGCCCTTCGCCGGATTCTACGTACTCATGCTGCGCATTTCTCGCTTGCGCCAGCTTAGCGGAGGCCCGGTAGCATTGCCCGCTGTTTACCTGGCCATCAGCGTCATCTTCTTTACGGCGGCGATTCCTCTGGAACTGCATGGCACCTATATCGCCATCGGATGGCTGCTCGAGGGCGCGATCCTGTTGTGGTTGGCCAGTCAGGGCGAGCAAAAGGAGCTGCGCTTGCTGACGGTCGCCGTGCTGGCCCTCGCGTTCGTGGCCGTCAACGTAATCCACCTGGGCAGCGGGCATCCGGTGGTCTTCAACGAGCGTTTCGCCACCTATCTCGTTGCCATCGCTACTTTCGTCTTTGCCACCTGGAGAGCCGCGCAGGCTTCAAGCGCCTGGCGTCCCGTCGCCATCGGCTCGGGCATTGCAGTCACCGTGCTGACCATGGTTGCGGTCTGTCTTGAGATTCACTCCTATTGGGCAACGCAGACTTTGGCCAGCGGCAGCCTTGCGGATCGGCAGATTTATGAGCAGTTCACCTACTCGGCCTGGGCCATGCTGTTTGGAACGGCTCTGCTCATTGTCGGATTCTGGAAGAAGTCATCGTTCCTTCGCTGGCAGTCGCTGGCATTGCTCACGCTCAGCATCGCCAAGGTCTTTCTCGTCGATACGCGCCAGTTGAGCCAGGGTTACCGAATCTTGAGTTTCTTAGGACTCGGCATTCTGCTGCTCGCCGTCAGCTTTGTCTACCAGCGCGACTGGCTTGGTCTGCGGAGCAAATCGTAGAAATTTTCAAAAGCTGTCATTCTGAGCGGAGCGAAGAATCTGTTTTTTGGGGGGCCGAAGGCCGTCCGCCGTGCGGCCAGCACCTACCGCATCGCCTGCTCGACTTCGTTCAGCCAGTCCGGTGGCTTCAGAATCTCGCGTGGCTTCGATCCCTCAGCCGGTCCAACAATGCCATCGCGCTCCATCATATCGATCAGGTGCGCAGCCCGTCCGTAGCCGATACGCAGGCGGCGCTGCAGCAGGGAAGTGGAGGCCTTGCCGAACTCCATGACCAGCCGCACCGCGTCTTCGAAGAGCTCGTCGTTCGCATTCTCTCCGTCCATGCCAGCGTCGAGATCCCGGCCCTTGTCATCCTTGGGAGATTCAAGGAAGCCCTGCACATACTCCGCATCGCCTTGTTTCTTCCAGAAATCTGTAACCGCCGCGATTTCTTTTTCCGTGACAAACGGTGCATGCACGCGCTGCAGCCGCGATGTTCCCGGCGGCAGAAAGAGCATATCGCCGCGCCCAAGCAGCGATTCCGCGCCATTCGAATCGAGAATCGTGCGCGAATCGACTTTTGTCGCCAGCCGGAACGACATGCGAGTCGGCACGTTTGCTTTGATGAGGCCGGTGATGACATCGACCGAAGGCCGCTGCGTCGCAAGCACCAGATGAATGCCGACCGCGCGCGCCATCTGCGCCAGTCGCGTGACCGACTCTTCGACGTTCGCCTTGTCCAGCATCATCAGGTCGGCCAGCTCGTCGATGATGATGACGATGTACGGCAATGGCTTTTCCTCTTCCTGATCGTCGAAGAGGCTCGGGGTGCCATTTTCAAAGAGCTTGTTGTACTGGTCGATATTGCGCACGCTGCGCGAAGCCAGCAGCTTCAAACGGCGCTCCATCTCGCGGACGGCATTGCGCAGCGCGTTGGCTGCGAGCTTCGGCTCGGTGATGATCGGCGTAAACAGGTGAGGAATGCCCTCATACATGCCCAGCTCGACACGCTTGGGATCGACGAGGATCATGCGCACCTGCTCCGGTGTCGCCTTGAAGAGCACCGACATGATCATCGCGTTGATCGCGACCGATTTACCGCTGCCCGTAGAACCAGCGATCAGGACGTGCGGCATCGTCGTCAGATCGGCAGTAACGATGCGCCCGTTGATGTCCTTACCCATGGCCAGCGTCAGCTTGCTCTTCGAGTGGCCGAAGTTTTCCGCCTCGATCACATCGCGTAGCCAGATGGTCTCACGCGTATGATTCGGCACCTGGATACCGACCGTGCTCTTACCCGCCATGCGCTCGATGAGGATGCTCTCGGCGCGCATCGCCAGGCACAGGTCCTCAGAGAGTCCCGTGACGCGGCTGTACTTAACACCGGCCTCAGGCCGAAACTCAAAGGTCGTAACCACCGGACCGGGATTGATCTGCACCACCTGGCCGGTCACGTCGAACTCGGCGCATTTCTCCACCAGTACCTGCGCCTCGGCTCGCAATTCTTCTTCACGAACGACCTGCGACTCTTCGCTGCGATGCAGCAGTGTGCTCGGCGGCAGGCGGAAGCCATTGTGTGCCTTGGGAGTCAGGGTCACCTTGTGAATTTCAGCATCAGCCCGCTCTTTGACTGCGATGCTCGGCGGCGGCTCTGGCTCCGGTTCAGGATCAGGCACCGTGGCGCGCGGCATCTGCTCCCAAACGCTCTTCTGCGGCGGTGCTGGCTCGGCGGCCATTTCGGCAAACCCACCCTGACGGTGTGCCGGAACGTCTTCTTCCACTTCGACAACCGGCTGCTTCTTGAAATTGAGTTTTTCCTGCTTTGCGGTCGCACTGCGCGCCTTAGCCAGTTCTTTCTCTCGAGCTGCTTCCGCGCGCGCCATTTTCTTCTGCTCGCGGGCACGAGCGCGGGATTGCCTCCAGTTGGCCAGCCTGTCACGCCACGCAAGCACGAAGGCAAAGCGAATCGAGAGCCATTCTTTGGCGGTATTGAAGCTGAAGGTGGTCGAAAGATAGATGGCCACGGCGACCATGGCAATAGTGAAGATGCAGGCCCCGGGAAAATTTAGATAGTGCACCAGGGAGTCGACGACAAGGCGCCCAGTCAGCCCTTCAATCGGCAATCCTCCCAGAAAGTGCATATGCCCAGGCATCAAGCCGAAAATTGCCGGCACAAAGAGCAGCGTAAGCGCCGCGCCAATCGCCTTGGCCCACGGCGATCCCGCAGGTAGCGAGTGCATCCACGTCCAGCCCAGAGCGGTCAGCAGCAGTGGAATGCAGAAAGCCGCCGCGCCCTCCATCTGCAGCAGCAGATCGCTGACATAGGCGCCGATCATCCCGATCCAGTTTGCCGGACGTACGGTGGTCGAGCCGACGACGGTGTTAAACGAAGGGTCGGTCGGATGGTAGGAAGCGAGCGCGAGAAGAAGGAGGCCCGCAACAACCAGCACCAGGAGCCCAATCAGCTCATTCAGGCGGCGGTTGCGCGTTGGCGTGAGAACCAGTTTGAGGGGCTTCATTTTAGGCACACTACAGCTTAGCCGAAAGACACGGCTACACCGTTCCGAACCCCCAGAGCAATATCATTATCCCAGATTGCCACCCGCTTTTCTGATAAAAAGGGGGGAGGAATCGACCTCGCAACCTTGTCCGTTTTGCCCGCAAATGGCTTATGAACCCGCGAGTTTTGCCCCCAGCACCAGCAACAAAATGCCCACAATGATCCGGTATACGGCAAAGGGAACAAACCCATGCTTGCGCACCCACTGCAGGAACCACTCCACCACGCCGAGCGCCACTACAAATGAGACGACAAATCCAATCGTAAGCACGATCCAGCCATGTCCCGTCATTACCAGCGGGGCAATAGCGTCTGCGCCTTCCGCATGCTTGGGATGAAGCGTCTTCAGCAGGTCATAGCCTGTTGCCGCAATCATCGTTGGAATCGAAACCAGAAAGCTGAATTCGAGTGCAGCCGGACGGGACATGCCCACAATCTGCCCGGCGGCAATCGTCGACATGGATCGCGAAGTTCCGGGAAAGACGGCAGAAAGCACCTGGCAAAGGCCAATCCAGATTGCCTGCCCCAGCGACATCTGTTCTACATGGCTCGTGTGCGGCTCACCGCGCGTGCTCCAGGAATCTACGGCCCACATCACGATGCCGCCGATCAGCAGCGACCAGGCCATCACTGTCAGGCTTTCCAGGTGCTTGCCGATGGTCTTGGTCAGTAAAAACGCAGGTATGGCCGTACAGACGAACGCCACCATCGTCAGCGTCAAAGGATGGTTCCAGATGGTACGGTTGTGCTCTTCGCCCTCAGGGAAGGTGCGAAAGAACTCGATGATGCGTCCGGTAAAGACCAGCAGGAGCGCCAGAATCGCGCCCAGCTGAATCACGATCGTGTACATCTTCCAATACGGATCGGTGAGATTGAGGTGGAGCAGCGCTTCGCTGATTCGCAGATGCGCTGTTGAGCTAACCGGTAAAAACTCCGTCAAACCTTCCACAATGCCAAGCAGTACAGAAATGATGTAGTCGTTCAAAAAGCCTCCGGCGAATCCTGATCTTGTTCAGATTTTTTCCTCCCACCGGAACGTGGACGCGCGAAACGGCGGGACTGCAGTGATGACACATGTCAATAGCTCAACGCTGATGCACAATCGTTTCAGCGCAACTGGCGCGAAGCGCGATTGCCTGGACGGCCAGTCCCTAGTCCCGATCGCTGCCGTAGATTGGAATCTGCTGCTCCATCTTGTATATCAGACCTGCACCGCGCGCCGCATACTCGCTCTGCGCGTACTTCGTTTCCAGCCGTGAGGCTAAGTCCTTTGCATGGGCCCGCGCTGCGTCAGCGCGCTTTTCATCGTTGTCCGCTTGATACATGTCGCCAGCGGAAGCCTCGCGCCATGCCGCCTCATAGAGCGCCTGCGGGGCTTTTGGCGAATCCGGATGCTCCTCGGCATATTTCGTATAAATCTCCGCCTCTTTTTCCGGACACTTCTCCGATCCCTGCCAGTCGCCGCAAATCTTGTTGTCGATCATGGCGAACGCGGCGAGATCGGCCCACTTCGTATGCGGATAGAGCTTCTGGATCTTCTTCATCTCGGTTTCGTCCATCTGTTCGCGCAGGTAATTTTCCTTTTCATGCGCTGATGGTCGCGAGAAGGAATCGGCTCTTTGCAGCTGCCAGCGGATATCCGCCGCTCGCCACATCGCTTCGGGAGCACGCGGCGACTGCGGGAAGAGATCGACGACCATGCGATAGAGCCGCCGCGCACTCTGGGCGGCATCCGGTGGCGGGTGCGACTGACTTGCCAGAATCTCCGTGCTCACTGCTTCGCCAAACAAAATCTCGTCGCCCTTCGGCGTATCGGCCGCAACGACGCCTTTATCGAGGATCCAACCGGAAATAGGCTGTGCGTTCGTCTCATTCCCGAAGACTGGGACGTCCGCTTCATTCACCACTTCCACATCGGTATTGGCGAAGACACGCAGCCATTTGCCGCTGTGTTCTGCAACGATCAATTCGCGCCCAGGCGTTATGGAGCTCACCTTGGCCGCGGACTCGTCCGCCTGCACATAGAGGTTAGACACATGCACGACCGTGGCCTTGGTTCCATGGGGGGGGGTCTTCTCACCCGACGCCATGGCAGCGCCGACCAGCAGAAAAATGGAGAAAGCTGCGATTCGTTTTAGCATCACGGTTGTCTGACGATTTTCCACACCCATCGGTTTAAGCCTCACGGCAGTATCGACATAAAGTTGGTCGTAAATTCGCCGAGCGAAAAGAGGTTTGTCATCCTGAGTGTAGCGAAGGATCTGTTTTTCATCGCCCTCAACATGTCAGCCGTGCAAAGAGCCGGTCCAGGACTCGTTCCGGATCATCGCAGATGCCGGTGTGCACGGGCGAGACCTGGATGATGGTGCTGCGCGGAGAAACCAGCCAATGGAAGCGCTCACGCAGGCTGAGCCGTGCAATCGGTCCGGCAAAGGGATCGCCTGCGGAGATTTTGGGAAATGCCTCAAGATGCTGCCGGATTAGGTCCACATCGACCTCCGGCCAGAGCGCTTTCAGCCGCTCGCCATCGACATGCACCTTCGCAGCGAGAAAATTCTGCTCCAGGCAGAAGACGATCACGCCGGCATTGACGAACTCCTCACGCTCGACGCGGGGAACGACCCGGATCACCGCGTAATCAAACGAGCTCTGCGCGGACACGGATCGCCTCCTGAACAAAATTCGCCGAAGCATGCAGACGCCGGGTGAAATAGTCGATATACGCCGCCCGTTTCGCTGCCGGGGTTGAACTGCCGGGCTCCGGAAGCAGCCATGCGTCAGGCACAGCTTCGAGAATCCTCGTAAAAACCGCCTCATTCAACTGTTTTTGCGCTTCGCTGTCGGCTGCTTCCAGTTCAGTGGCCGACGGCAACAGCACATGGTTGCGAATCGCGGCGAAGGACGACGAAGCCATCTCTTCCACATTCTGCCAGTTGTGGTGAAAATACAACGCTGCTCCGTGATCGATAAAGTAAATCTGCTTGTGCCATTTCAGCAGATTCGGATTGCGCGGCGTGCGGTCAACATTCGTTGCAAACGCATCAAACCAAACAGCTTGCGAAGCAAGCGACGCCTCGGCGGCATCGCCGGCCGCCGGATCGAACATGGT
>JABDHA010000019.1:0-4995 GCA_013285705.1 Acidobacteriota bacterium | reverse complement strand
GCTGAAGCGGAGCGTGGGGCTGAATCTGGCGCTCGATTATCTGCCCGGATCGAACATGGTCGATCCGGGCAGATAATCGAGCGCCAGATTCAGCCCCACGCTCCGCTTCAGCAGGTCGCGAATCTCCGCATCTGGTTCGTTGCGGCCCAGCGCGGCGTCGATCTCGATAAACACAAGTTCGGGCACCCGCAAACCGAGTGCGCGGCCTATTTCGCCGGCCACCAGCTCCGCCAGCAGCGCCAGCGGGCCTTGTCCGGCGCCCCGAAATTTTGCAACATACAGCCCCGAATCATCAGCCTCAAGAATGGCCGGCAGTGAGCCGCCCTCCCGTAAGGGAGTCACATACCGGGTCGCTCGAACCGTACGAAGCATGGTCTTTCGATTGTAGTGGTTGACAATGTATGACTATGTCAACTAAATTACTTGCCATAAGGTGAGCCATGGCAGAGAATCATGCAGTTCTTACCCCGGCCGATGACGAGGTCGCCACCTTCCGCCGCTTCAATCGTCTTTACACGCGCACGATTGGCACTCTGGGTGAGGGGCTGCTCGACAGCCCGTATTCGCTGACGGAAGCGCGCATCCTTTACGAACTCGCCACGCGGCAGGAGGTCACGGCCAAAGAAATCGCCTGTGAGCTGAGCCTTGACGCTGGCTATCTCAGCCGCATCCTGCGCAAGTTTGAAGACGCGGGACTGATTCTGAAAGAGACGTCGGCCACCGATGCTCGTCAGACGCAGCTCACGCTAACGCATCGAGGCAAGGCGGCTTTTGCCGAATTGAATCAGCTTTCAAACAAGCAGGCTCGCGAATTGCTCGATCATCTCTCGCCATCCAAGCGTGACGATCTCCTTCGCTCCATGCGCACCATCGAGGACGCGCTGACGCACGAAACATCTGCCCCCTACATTCTGCGTCAGCACCGGCCCGGAGATATGGGATGGGTAACCAGCCGTAATGGCGCGCTCTATGCGCAGGAGTACGGATGGGACGACCATTTTGAAGCGTTTGTCGCGCGCATCGTCGCCGACTTCATCCTCGACTACGACCCGAAGCGTGAGCGCTGCTGGATTGCCGAGCGCCACGGCGACCGTCTTGGCTGCATCTTCCTTGTCAAGCATCCGGAGAAGAGCGACACGGCAAAACTGCGCCTACTGCTTGTCGAACCGAGCGCCCGAGGGCTGGGATTAGGCAAAGCGCTCGTCCACGAATGCGTCAGCTTCGCCCGCATCGCTGGCTACAAGAAAGTAACGCTATGGACACAGAGCATTCTCACCGCAGCGCACCGCATCTACCAGCAAGCCGGATTCAAGCTCGTCCACGAAGAGCCGCACCACAGCTTCGGCGTTGATTTGATCGGCCAGACGTGGGAGCTGGAGCTTTAGTCAGCGTTCTCGAAACGAATTTTTAAAACAATACCCGTTTCAACACATCAGGCTCGACATTCCCGCCGCTCATGATGACTACGACGTTACGGAAGGGAAGCAGCTGTTCCCGATGGAAGAGTATGCCAGCCGTCGACACCGCGCCGCTCGGCTCCGGAGTCAACCGCGCCTGATAAAGCAGCACGCGCATCGCTTCGGCAATCTGATCCTCGGTAACGGTGATGATGTCATCCACATAAGCGCGGACATGTTCGAAATTCAGCTCGCCGAGGCTTTGCGTGCGCAGTCCATCCGCCATCGTGCGGACAGTCATCTCGGCAGGCCAGCTTACCAGCGTGCCGCCGCGAAAGCTCTCCTGCGCATCGCCCGCCAGCTCCGGCTCAATGCCAATGACGCGCACTTCCGGCTTGACCAGCTTGATCGCCGTAGCCACACCGCTCAGCAATCCGCCTCCGCTCACGGGCGAAAGCACCAGGTCGACTTCCGGCAGATCTTCGACGATCTCAAGACCGCATGTCCCCTGCCCAGCTATGACAGCAGCATCGTCATAGGGAGGAACCATAATGTAGCCGAATTTCGCTTCCAGTTCCTCGGCTTTCAATTTGCGTTCCGAACTTGACGGACCGACGGTGACAATCTCCGCGCCCAGAGCGGCGGTAGCCAGCTTTTTTACCTCTGGAGCATTCGACGGCATCACGATCACAGCCTTCGCACCCAGAGCGCGCGCCGCGTAAGCCACGCCCTGCGCATGGTTGCCGCTCGAATAGGTGATAACGCCGCGTTTGCGCTCTTCGTCGCTCAGCTGCGCAATCTTGTTGTAGGCTCCGCGCAGCTTGAAGCTGCCAATCGGTTGCAGTCCTTCGGCTTTGATGAAGACGTTACCCGGCAACCCCGGTATTTGTAACCGTACCAGTGGCGTATGCACAGCCACTCCGCGAATGCGCTGCTGCGCTGCTTTAAATTCTTGTAAGGATACGAGCACGAAGGCACTCCAAAATTAAGGAAGATATTTTTGCGGAATGGATTCGTCCGGCGTTTCCGCCTGCCATAGGATCTCTACGACCTTCCATTCGGTTCCGTTGAATACAGCCTGAATGCTGTTGATGCCTCGCATCTCGGCTTTGCCATCAGGAGTAGGGCGAATCTCATAGGTGCTCCAGAGATGCGCGATATGCCCGTACACGTCAGACGAGTATTTGACCTGGTGCTCGTAGAATACGGCGCTGCCACGGGCTTTCACGCGCGTAATCCAATCGTCGACATTCAACACGTGCGGCCCAATCGTCCCGTCTTTGCCTTTTCCTACAGGAATCAATCGCGCATCGGGAAGCAGCAACTGCCGCATGCACGTCCGGTCTTTGTCGGCGGGTCCGCTCACGGCATCGTCTAGAGCCTTGATCAGATCATCCAGCGTTTTCGATGAAGGACAGGAGGCCGTCTGCGCCTGGAGGAACGGCGCGGAAAGCAGGATGCAAGTTAGGCAAAGCAACAACTTCCCACGCATTGTTGTTCCTCAAATCTCCAGAATCACCGGCATGATCAGCGGTCTACGGCTGGTGTTTTTCTGGATGTAGCGCTTCAGGTCAATACGGATCTTCTCCTTGATGACGCCGTAATCCGCCTTTTCTTCAGCGCTCGAATTTTCGAGCGTCTGGCTGACCACGTTGCGTGCCGCTTCCATCAGCTCCTGATCGGCTCCCACAAAGCCACGGCTCACAATCTCTGGCAGCCGCTCCACCTTGCCGCTGAGCTTGTTGATGGTCAGGATGGGCAGCACAAATCCGTCTTCGCTTAAATGGCGGCGGTCGCGGATGATGATGTCTTCCACCACATCACCCGTAGACCCGGAATCGATGCACACACGCCCTGCTGTGACCTTGCCGGTTTTGCGCGCATCATCTTGATCGAGTTCGAGAACGTCGCCATTTTCGATCACCATCGCCAGATCGACCACGCCCATACTCTGCGCCATCTCGGCATGCTTTTTCAGGTGTCGATAGTCGCCATGCACGGGGATGAAGAATTTCGGTCGTAGCAGGTTGATCATTAGCCGCTGTTCTTCCTGGCTCGCATGCCCGCTAACGTGGATCAGCCCTGAAGCGCCATCGTCGAAGATCACATGCGCGTCGCGACGATAAAGGTGATCGATGACCCGGAAAATGCTCTTCTCATTGCCTGGAATCACGCGCGAACTCAGCACGACGGTATCACCGGGCAGAATGCGGGCATGCTTGTGGTTGTCCACGGCCGCGCGGCTGAGCGCGCTCATCGGCTCGCCCTGCGTGCCGCTGATCAGGATCATCACCTCTTCCGGCGCGTGATCGGCAATCTGTCCCGGATGGATGATGATGCCCGGAGGCACATCGAGATAGCCAAGGTCCTGTGCAATCTCTGACGACTCCACCATCGACCGCCCGACAATGGCCACCTTGCGCGCATGCGTGTGCGCGAGATCAATGGCTATGCGGATGCGGTAAATCGAGGATGAGAAGCAGCTGAAGAAGAGCTTCTTCTTGGTGCGTGAAAACAGCTCGTCGAGACGTGGCTTGACAGCCCACTCACTTGGCGTGTAGCCAGGGCGGTCCACGTTGGTCGAGTCCTGCAGCAAGGCCAGCACGCCGCGCTTGCCATATTCGGCAAACGTATGCAGATCGAAGGCCTTGCCATCCGGCGGGGAAAGATCGATCTTGAAGTCGCCCGTATGCACGATCACGCCGACGGGCGTATCGATGGCCAGGGCTACGCAATCCACCAGGCTGTGCGTTACGCGAATCGGCTCGATGGTGAACGGCCCAAGCGAAAACTTTGCGCCCGGAGCAATCTCGATCAGCTCCGTATCATCCAGCAGCTTGTGCTCTTCGAGCTTGCCTTCTACGTAGGCCAGCGTGAACTCGGTGCCATACACGGGCACATTCAGCTCGGAAAGAATCCAGGGCAGCCCGCCGATGTGGTCCTCGTGCCCGTGCGTGAGGATGATGCCGCGCACCAGCTCGCGGTTTTCGACGAGGTAAGTAATGTCGGGAACGACGATGTCAACGCCCAGCAGCTCGGACTCGGGAAACATGAGCCCGGCGTCAATGACAATGATGTCGTCTTTATAGCGGATAGCGAGGCAGTTCATGCCAAACTCGCCTAATCCACCCAGCGGAATTATCTGTAGCTTTGCGTCGGCCATTTTTGGACTTGCCGTCCAGGCACACGCGCCTTCGGCGCATGAGTATTGTCCTAGAGAACGGTTCTTCTACTTAGAGTAAATCACAGGACAGCATTGTCATTCTGGGCCGAGTTCAGATTGGTCTCATGCACGATTGCGTGAATAGGCGGCTAGACGGAAAGGGAGTGAGCCTTTTGCAATCGCCAAATAAGATACGGCAGCACCGTAAGCGAGAGAATCACCAGCGCATGCATCAGGCCGTCCGGAAGGCCATGAACAGAAGTCTCCATGGCAAAGCGCATCCGAATATGCCCGACGCCGCCGAGGACGGCTGTGCGACTTGCCTGAACCTGGCTCGTGCCGCCCATCCATGCAATCAGAACCAGTCCAACCATCGGCCAAAGCGCCTTCAATCGTTGACGGACGGCGATGAGTCCGATTCCCCAACCGACAAAA
>JABDHA010000018.1 GCA_013285705.1 Acidobacteriota bacterium | reverse complement strand
TGATTCCCTGGGAGTTTGTGGACGTGATCGAGGTGGACCCTGCGCGGCGGGTGAAGCTGAAGATCGAACACGAGCGTCTGGCTCAGCTCCATCCATCTGATATTGCCGACATTCTTGAGGAACTGGCTCCGGCTGAGCGTGAGGCAATCCTCACTACGCTGGACGAGGAGGTCGCGGCTGAGACCTTGGAGGAAGTGGAGCCAAGGCTGCAAAAGGCGATGCTCGAGTCTCTGGACTCAGAGGTTGTAGCCGGAATCGTAGAGGAAATGGACCCGGGCGCCGCCGCCGATCTGCTGGCTGAGCTGCCGGATGAACGTTCGGAAGCCATTCTGGAAGAAATGGACCCGGCAGAGCGGCAGGAAGTGGAAGATTTGCTCGAATTCCGCGAAGATTCTGCCGCAGGGCGCATGACTACTGATTTTGTACAGGTGCCAGTCGAGGCAACGGTGGCAGACGGAGTCGAAGCGTTGCGCAACTTTGAGGGAGATCCAGAAACCGTGACCGAGATGTATCTGGTCGATGACAAAGACATATTGAAAGGCGTTGTGCCGCTGGGACGAATGATATTAGCCAAGCCGGAGACGCGGTTGGCGGTCCTGGCTGAGCCGCGCTTTATCTCATGCTTTGCAGACGCGCATCAGAAGCAGGTTGCGGAACTCTTCGACAAATATAATTTGCGAGCGCTGCCGGTACTAAACGAAGAAGGGCGACTGGTAGGCGTGGTGGAGGCAGACCACGTAATTGCATTCTTGAGGGCCAGAGACTAGACCCGGTTATTGTCGCCTTCCGATGAATTTCGATCGACCTATGTGCGCATGATATGTTCGCCATAGAACTCTCCCCGACCCAGAAATGTAGACAGAAAGAGACCAAAGACCCAGCATGCTGAAACGTTGGAGAACCCGGATTGTGCTGTTCCTTGCAGTGCTTGGGCCGGGATTCATCACAGCCAATGTAGATAACGATCCGAACGGGATCCTTACCTACTCTCAGGCGGGTGCGCAGTTCGGTTATTCGCTGCTCTGGACCATCATTCCCATCACGCTGGCGCTGATTGTGGTACAGGAGATGTGCGCGCGCATGGGGGTGGTCACAGGCAAGGGCCTGAGCGATCTCATCCGCGAAGAGTTTGGCTTGCGCATGACGTTCATCGTTATGGTGCTGCTGGTGATCGTGAATTTCGGAAATGTGATCGGAGAATTTGCGGGCATTGCAGGCAGCTTGCAACTCTTCCATCTCTCGAAATACATCTCTGTGCCAATCTGTGCCGTGCTTGTGTGGCTCCTGGCTGTTAAGGGCGACTACAAGAGCGTCGAAAAGATTTTTCTCACCGCGTCAGTTTTCTATATCGCCTACATCATTACCGGCGTGCTGGCCGGACCAAGCTGGCGTACGGCTGCAATTGCAACTGTGAAACTCCCTCCACGGGCCGCTTGGAACCAGAATGGCTATGTGTTCATGGTAGTGAGCGTAATTGGAACGACGATCGCTCCGTGGATGCAGTTTTATCTGCAATCGTCGATTGTAGAAAAAGGCGTCAGCATCAAGAAATACGCGGCAACGCGCTTAGACGTAATCGTTGGCTCGATTTTTACGGACGTTGTCGCGTGGTTCATTATCGTTGCCTGTGCCGCTACCCTGTGGGCGCATGGCATGGGGAACATAGCCGTGCCGTCCGACGCCGCCGAGGCAATGAAGCCCCTGGCAGGGTCGTATGCGTTTCTGCTCTTTGCCTTCGGGCTATTCAATGCCTCGTTTTTTGCGGCTTCGGTGCTGCCTCTCTCCACGGCGTATACCGTTTGCGAAGGCCTGGGTTTGGAGTCGGGCATCGACAAGAGTTTCCGCCAAGCGCCGGTCTTTTACTGGCTTTATACCCTGTTGATTGCGGGCGGCACAGCGGTCGTGCTGATTCCGAATTTTCCGCTCGTGCAGTTTTCCATTTTTTCGCAGATGCTCAATGGAATTCTGCTGCCCATCGTGATTGTCTTCATGCTGTTGTTGATCAATCGCAAAGACCTGATGGGGAAGCATGTGAATTCGCACTGGTTCAATGCTGCGGCCTGGGTTACAGCAATCACGGTGACGGTGTTGTCGCTGATATTGATGGGGCAGCAGATTGGCAATATGTGGAAGCATTGAAACACAAAAAGAAAGCCCCAATCTCTGCGGAAGATTGGGGTCAGGAGGTTTTGTGTTTCAAGAGACATTGTCAGAGTACGGAATGGTGCACTCTTCGTCTTGAGCACAATGGCCGGTTTTATCCTCCACCTTTCGGTGGATCATGGATGGAATCGTTATCTGCTTTTATTATGAACCGCTTACGGCGTGTTTCTGCGGGGTGCAATGGGGACCGCCGGCACCCCTGCCACCACGGCGTCAGCCGGCACGTCCCTTGTTACGACGGCGTTTGCCCCGATTGTGGCCTTGTCACCGATCGTGATGCCACCGAGTACAGTCACTCCGCGGCCGATCCAGACCTCGGAACCAATAACAATAGACCGGGCGGTATGACCTGCGTCGCGAATCGTGATTGCCTCGGAGCGGTTATGGTTTGCATCGCGAATGCTCGAATATTCGCCGATCATACTTCCGCGTCCGATGGTTACGTTGGAAAAAGCAACAATATGAACACCGCGTGAGAGCACGACGCCATCCGCTATCCGGATAGAGGCTTCTTCACGCGTCTCCAGGTGAATATCCGGGAAAAAGAGAACGTCTTCGCCGATATGAACATTTCGCGTGCCGTAGATGTCGACTTTGCCCTCAATGACAGCGGATGACGGCAGCGAAGTGGAGATATCCGCTGCGAGCCTGGCATGCGCTTGCAGGCGCCGAAGGTTTTCGCGAGCCGGTCGCACGACCTGCAAAACAAACTTAAGCGGAGTGCCGATAATGATCTTAAGAAGTCGCTTCATAGAAAAGAACCACGCCGCTACTACCAGGGACGAGGCGGAGAAACCCTTCCTCCCGCAGTATCCTGCCACGCCTGCCGCATCAGGATAGCGAGATTACGATGTTCCTGCGCTCGCGCTTTGCGGCGAGGATCACGGCTGAAGGAATTGCGCCAGACAATCAGTTTGTAGAGCGTCAACTCAAGAGTCTTGGACCACCATGCTGCGAAACCGTGGTGTTTCCGATAGTAGAGCAGGGTACTGCGCATCCTCCAGCGGATGAGCTGAGCGCCCGTCGAGGACATTTCCAGCGTCTTTACTTGACGCGAAGATTCTCCTCCAATATGAATGACGACGATGTCCGGCCAGTACCAGATTTGATAGCCGGCAGCCCTGATCCGGCGGCAAAGGTCAACCTCTTCGGAATAAAGAAAAAATGCGAGATCGAAAAATCCTACTTTGGCAAGCGCTTCTTGGCGGATGATGGAAAATGCGCCTACCACCCAGTCGACTTCTGCAGCCAGGGATTGATCGGCCCAGGTGCGATCCAATCTCCCGAAAATGCGTGAGCCCGGATAGCGGGACGCCAGGCCAAAGTAGACGAAAGCATCGTTCAGGACGGTCGGAAACATCCGTCCAGAAGGCTGCCATGACTGATCGCGTCCGACGAGCTGCGCGCCGCCAAGGCCGGCCTGCGGATGTTCATCCATATGCTTGACGGCAAGGCGGAGAGCATTCGGGCAAAAAAAGGCGTCTGAATTAAGTAGAACGATATAGCGCCCGCGTGCTTTCTCCAGCGCGAGATTATTGGCGCCACCAAATCCGAGATTCGTTGGGCTGCGCACTAAATGAACATAGGGAAACTCCCGATCGATCATCTCCGGGGAGCCATCGGACGAGTTGTTATCAACGACCCAGATCTCCACGTTGAGTCCATCCGATTCGCGCTCAATCGATTGGAGGCACTCCCGAAGGACGTTGAGGGTATTGAAGGAAACAATCACGATTGAGACATCAGGCTGAGGTGAAGCAGACGTCATATATTCTGCGAGGTCCTTTGTGCGAGGCATTCGTCAAAAGCAGAGGCAAGCAGTTGAAGATTGTGGGATAGGTTGTAGCAGTCGATTACACGCGCGCGAGCCGAAGCGCCTAAATTTCGGCGAAGCTCGGCATCGGTGACGAGCTGATCGATTGCCGCAGCGAGTGCTTCAACAGAAGAGGCTGGCACGAGGAGCCCATCCACATTATCGCGTATCAACTCGGGGATACCGGCGATTGAGGTACTTACGCAGGGAATTTCCATCGCCATAGCCTCCATAAGCGCTATCGGGACGCCTTCGGCGAAACTGGCTAGAGCAAAGATATCTGCTTCTGCCAGCTCCTGCCGTGTCTGGCCATGATTGAGAGCGCCACAAAATGTAACATGTCCGGCCAGCTTGTGCTCGCCAACAAATTGTTGCAGGTGTTTCCTGTCCGGCCCGTCTCCGACCAGTACAAGCTGGATGTCTCGACCTTGATCGAGCACCCTATGAAAAGCCTGTAACAGGATAAGTTGCCCCTTTGCCGGAACCAGGCGACCAACGGAAACGATTCTAATGGTGCCGGGAGAACGGGGAGATACAGGGGCGAATTCTTCTGGGTCAACGCCCAGGCGAAGTACATGTAGCTTGTCCCAGTGCGAGGGATGGCTGTATTTCATCAATTGGCTGCGGCAAAAGTTACTGATGCAGAAGATGAAACTGGCATGATGAATCTTCTGCGGCAGATAGAACTGCTCTACGTCATAAAACTCTTCAGGGCCATGGATCGTCAGCGAATAGGAGAAGCCCCAGGCGCGCGAGGCCAGCATGCCTACCGTGGCAACGGCACCGCCAAAGTGAACATGCAGGTGCTGCAGATTGCGTTGCCGCATCCATTTGCCAACCAGTAGTGCTTCAAGCAGATAAAACAGCGCATACAGACCACCTCTTATATCCCACCGAAAGAGTTCTGCAGCAGCGCTCAGTCCACGGAGGCAAACCCGCGTGTCGCAAAATAGAACTAATGCGACAGTCCACAGAATGTTTCCAAAACCGAGTGTCTTGATGTAATAAGTTCCCCGCGCTTCTAGTTCTTCTGCAGGTGGAAGTGAATTCATCGGCCGGTCAGGGGCGTTGATCGATGCTGTTTCAACTTGGAACCCTAATTGCTTAAGTCCGAGTATCTCCTTCAGGAAAAAAGTGTGCGAGACCGCCGGGTACTGGCTCAGCAAGTAAGCAATTCGCGGTCTTTGCGATTGCAAGCGGGGTGGAAGGTTTTTCAGGATCACTTGATGTGTATGTACTTCTTGCATGCAATTAGGGAATATTTACTTTTGTATACATTCGCAAACGGTTGTATATGACGAAAGTACTTAGACTAAAGGTGTCAGTCTTTATTGCAATTTCATTTTATAGGAAGCACTTAACAATATAATCGGGCGTATCGCATACCCATAAACAGAGCTCTCAATGAATCAGCAGTAGATTCGAGCGGTCCCATTCCTTTCTGCTCATATCGCTCGCATGGGCTCCACAATACAACCAGATTTTTGATTATCGTCGTTGCTAGAAACAGTCAAAGAGAAAGCAAGGATTCCCCCTCCTGTGCTCGTTTGAAGGAGTGCCTGTATGTCGGTTGTTCATGAGATGTTTCGATTTTTGCGATTCATCATTCTCCTCTTTTTTGTGGGGGGGCTTATTGTCAGTTCTGGGGTAGGGTGTGGTCAGACTGCGTTGACGCCAGAGGCCTCGACTACCCCGTCGACGACGGCGTCGGCCGCAACCACGTCAACGCCGACCGTGGCGCTGAACGATTCCAAGATTATTCAGCAGACAGCAAAACGCGCAGGGATCAATCTGGGCTCAATTAACTATTATGACACCGGGCAGATGCTGAAAAATCTGGTTGGCTCGATGAATCCAGGGTTTGAGCCGGTTATCAGTCAGCAGATCTGGGCTGTGGGAGCGGCGGGAACAACTACTACGTTTACCGATCCCGATATATATGACACCGTTCCTGCGAATTATTGGGCTGGCGGCACGTTTACTGTAGTCGAGTCGCAATCGGGAGGCGCTGAACTCGGTTGCACCGGAACCATCGCATCGAACACGGGTCCAAATTACCCGAATGAAAATAATACGAGCCCGGTATTCACGATGTCGAAGGGCTGTTCTGCGCCCTTCAGTATCGGCGACATCGTAATCTTCAATAAGACGTTCTCTCCGACGCCGGAGTCCTGGTGGGAAAACAGTCAGGCAGGTTTCTGGATGTCTGTGTCTGGTGGAGGTAAGCTGCTCTCCGACACTACAGACCTTTGCTCGAAGTGCGGCACCCAAGCGGTGCAAATGAACGCTACCGCGACCGGATCATCAGCCACCGTAAATGGATACTACGATTCGGCAAATACTCAGAACCTTTTCGTTCTCATGGACGGTACCTATCAAATATCTTTCTGGGCAAAGGCGGCAGCAGGTTCGCCGACGCTCTCAGTCAGCGCCACGCGTTTGTCGGCTGGAGGATTCAATTGCGGCACATATACGCCTGCCCTGACCTCAACTTGGACGCAATATACATATACGTGCAAAGCGTCTGAAGCGCAGGGAACTACGACGCCAGGAAGTGCTCAGCTTAGTTTCAACGCCTCGGGCGGTGCCGTAGATCTCGATAACGTTGATTTTGAGAAGACCGGTGGCAACCCAACGAACACAACGGTCTTTCGCGATGAAGTTATCAATGCTCTCACGACTTACTACAGCATGTCGTCGGGTGGAAATGGGGGCATGCTTCGCGACTGGCTGAATCAGAATGGCGAGACAATCGATAACTGGACACAGCCGAATTACGCGCACAGGCCTACCGTAGGCGGAGCGCTTTATTTCGACGGGCCAAACGGAAGCGGCTCCCTTCAGCTCTCGCTGGAAGATTATCTTGTTATCTGCCAGCTATTGCATGCAGAGCCATATCTGGAGGTTCCAGCAACCTTCTCTACGAGTGACGCTACTTCTCTCATAGAGTTTCTGGGTGGTGCGACTACAACGACATATGGTGCGCGACGCGCGGCTCTAGGGCAGACAAATCCATGGACGAGTGTCTTTAAGCAAATCCATCTCTCATTCTGCAATGAATGCTGGAATGCAGGCACATTTCCGGGACAAAGCCTGGGCTGGCGCAATAATCAGCCGGCAAATGAGCTTCTTTACGACTACAGTATCCGTGCCCGTGACATATTCTCGGCCATGCGTGCGAGCAGTTCCTACAATGCATCTGCATTCGATCTTGTTATGAACGCGCAAACGGCAGTGAATTGGGCCATGGATAACGAGATCGCCAGAGCCCGTCCGGATTCCATTGAGATTGAAGACTACACCTACGGGAATGTGAACGAGTTTTTAACTGACACCGCATTGTGGGGCCCCGCGATGGTGGAGCCGTATGACAAGGTGGTCGACCCAAATGATCCGTCGAATTTTTACACATCGGTGAAGGATTATCAGGGGCAAAAAGCCTGCGGAGCATCAGGCGCGGCGACTTGCAAGGTGAATATCTATGAATGGGGACAAGGCACCGTCAACGGTACCATTGATCAAACACATATCGACTACATAAATGCTGGAGCCGGGGAAGGTGTAGTTGCCGTGCTTGAACCGTTGCTGAATCTTCAATACTTCGGAATTCTGAATAACTCATATTTTGCATTAGCTGAATTCAACAACGGTACTTCGAATGGCACCACGGCCAAGCTATGGGGGAACACAGTAGACATGGGAGGGGCGACCAACAATAAGCGTCCTCAGTTTCTGGCACTCTCACTGCTCAATCAGTCCGTGATCGGCCCTATGTATTCCTGTCCAATTTCTAATAACTCTCTTTACAACTTTGCAGGCAATAGTAGTAACGGGACGAGCGTCCCCCCAGGTATACCTGAACTAAACAATGTTCCGTATCTCTATGCATTTTGCTTCCAGAATGGAAATAATCGGTCACTCGTCCTGATCAATACCGATCTGACGAATAGCCATAACCTCGCATTCTCGGGTACACACATACCTACGGGAACGGTCGTTCAGAGACAATATGCTCCCGGTGGCCTGAATAATATGAACGAGAGCCATACGGGAACATTAACCAACACTACAAAAGCAACTGTTTCTCTTACGACGACGACACTTTCCAATCCAGCTTCTTTGACACTTCCACCGTATTCGGTCACGGCACTGGACTACACGACAAACGGGTCTTCACAAAGCGCTGAACCGGCAACGCCTTCCATCTCGCCTGCCGGTGGAAGCTACACGGCGCCGGTAACAGTGACTATCTCTGATTCCACCAGTGGAGTCTCGATCTATTACACCACTAACGGTGGAACGCCAACGACTTCTTCGCAGAGATATGTTGGTCCAATCACCGTTTCAGCAACGGCGACAGTGCGAGCGATTGCCGTTGCAGGCAGTAGCACCAGCGGTGCCGTCGCCAGTGCAACATACACGATCACACCTGTAGTTTCCACGCCTGCCTTTAGCCCGGCTGGAGGAAGCTATACCGGTGCTCAATCGGTCTCCATCAACGATGCCACCAAAGGCGCAACCATCTACTACACAACGAATGGCACCGCGCCTACTACCTCTTCAACGAAATACACTAAGGCAGTTACCGTTTCTTCCAGTGAGACTTTGCAGACGATAGCAGTGCTCGCTGGTTATACCAACAGCAAGGTCGCTTCGGCTACATATACCATTGGTTCCTCGTCGGCAGGATTACCTAATTTCTCCTCCGGGTTTACCTCGACAATGCTTGCAAGCAATGGTTCGACGACGGTGACGAAAGGAGCGCTCCAATTAACCGCCGGAGAGTTGAATCAAGTGGGAAGTGCCTGGTACGCCGTCAAAGTTCCGATCGGCTCTTTCACCTCTGACTTTACTTTTCAACTCCTGAACGCAGTTGCGGACGGCTTTACCTTTACGATTCAGAATGCTGTAAATGGTACTGCTGCAGTGGGAGGTGATCGATTAGATCTGGGATATGGCGGAATTGGTAAGAGCGTCGCATTGAAATTCGATCTGTATAACAACGCTGGAGAAGGAGCGGACTCTACGGGTACATATCTGAATGGCGCCACGCCTACGATGCCAGCAACGGATTTGAGTTCAGCGGGTATTGATCTACATACCGGTGATATCTTTCACGCGCACGTTGTGTATGACGGTAATACCTTGACGTTGTCTTTAACTGACACCAATACCGGAGCTACGGCTACCCGGCAATTCGGTATCAACATTCCGGCTACTGTGGGTGCGAATACAGCTTATGTTGGATTTACCGGAAGCACAGGTGGGTATGCCTCCACGCAGCAGATTTTGACATGGACCTACAACAACACGACGAACCCTATTGTTGCGACACCAACGTTTACTCCCGCAAGTGGAACCTATGCGAGCACGCAGTCGGTTTCAATCGCCGATTCGATTCAAGGAGCAAAAATCTACTACACGACGGATGGTAGTACGCCGACGAACTCTTCAGCTGTGTACCAAAAAGCTATCAGTGTCTCTTCAACAGAGACGATACGCGCGATTGCCGTGACATCCGGATACACGAACAGCGATATAGCTTCAGTTGCCTATGCAATCGGATCTTCCAATAATGTGCCCAGCTATCCTTTGGGAATGAGTTCGAGCATGCTGGCACTGAACGGTAGCGCTGTCGTGGACAATGGGAGCCTCTGGCTCACCTCCGGCGGTTTGCTGCAGACTGGTAGCGCATGGTATTCGGCAAAGGTTCCAATCACTACCTTTAGCTCAGATTTCAGCTTTCAGTTGCTGAGCCCAATTGCAGACGGTTTTACCTTTACCATCCAGGGCTGTAGCGCTGGGACGGCGACGCTTGGAGCCAATGGCGATGGGCTTGGCTATGCCGCTATTGGCAAGAGTGTCGGATTGAAATTCGATCTTTTTAATAATGCCGGTGAAGGACCGGACTCTACAGGCATTTATCTAAATGGCGCCACACCCACTGTACCAGCCAGCGACCTTAGCTCTAAGCACGTCGACCTGCATAGCGGCGATGTATTTCACGCACAGGTTGTATATGACGGCACTACTTTGGCTCTAACCCTGACCGATACGAAGACGGGAGCGATAGCTACACAGAGGTTCACGGTAAACATTCCGAACGCTGTGGGAGGAAATTCCGCGTATGTCGGATTCACCGGAAGTACAGGCGGCTACGCAGCCGCTCAGGAAATTCTCAACTGGACTTTCTCTAACGTGGTTGGGAAAACAACTGTAGCCGCGAACGCTTCCAGTCTTACAACTGGCGATCAGGCAAAAGCTCTATCGATTACAGATAGTGCGTCGGCCAGCAGCGCGATGGCTATGGTTGCCGGTCATAGATACGGCAACGATATAACTTCGGCAGCGGCTAAGAGCGGGACTTCAACAGCATCGCCCAATTTACCCCTTGGTTCCTCTGGGATTAGCTCTGCGATGCTGTCCACCAACGGCACAGCGGTCGCTGCAAGCGGGGCCATTCAGTTAACCAGCGGCAAGTCAATGCAGGTGGGAAGCGCCTGGTACACCGTGAAAGTTCCAGTGGATCATTTCAGTACAGACTTCAACTTTCGTATGCTGAATGCCGCCGAGAATGGGCTGACGTTCACGCTTCAAAACGACAACAGCGGCATCTGGGCACTTGGCCACACCGGAGACAAACTTGGGTATGCCGGAATTGGTAATAGTTTTGCACTGCACTTTAACTTCGATAAAGGTGTTAGCCAAGCATCGAGTACTGCCGGAATGTACATAAATGGGGTTGAACCAGATGAAATGATTTTTAACCTGAATTCAGAGAGGATCAAGTTAGAAAGCGGTGACGTATTTCATGCTCATATTGCATACGACGGCAATACGTTATCTCTTACACTGACAAATACAAAAACTGGAGCTAGCTACATTCACAAAGTACCAATAAATATACCCGCGGTAGTAGGCAGTAATACGGCTTATGTCGGATTTACCGGAGGGACGGGAGTCGCGTCAACAACTCATCAAGTGTTGAACTGGACATTTTCCAATCAATAGTCGTTGTAAAAGCTGCCCCATTATGAATGGGGCAGCTTTGTCCCTGGAATCTGGCAAAGGGCGCTTTCGGTGGGAGTTAGTCTCGTTTTACAAGAGCGATCTAAAACACCTTCAAAGGTGTCTGTAGCAGCATCCCATGTGAACTTGCGTATATTGCTGTGGCCCTGTCTGGCCAGTCGAACCCGGACCAGATGATTGTCGATGAGTTTACCAGCTGCGTCAGCCAGTTGCTCGGGGCTTTTCGCTGGCACGAGCATAGCCGTTTCCTCATGTTTGCAGAATTCCTGATGCCCACCGATATCCGTAGCTACAACAGCAGCACCGCACATCATCGCTTCTGATGGAGGCAACCCCCAGCCTTCACTGTGGCTCGGAGCGAGGAAGATCGCCGCGCGGTTATAAATGCGGCGCAACTCATCTTGCGCTGGTTCCTGGTGGTAGGTAATCCAGGAGGGCATATCTACAGGCCGCGCATGTACGCCAAAAAATTCCACCTGAAGTTGTGGGTAGGTACACTTAAGCTGACAGACAGCTGCGAGACCATCGGCTGATCCCTTCCACCCTATCTGGTTGTTAAATAGCATTGCAATCCGTGCCGGCTCGCGTGCCTCCGGAGGCACGTCACATCCAAATTTCGCAAAGTCGAGTCCGTTTGGGATGTAGTGGCAGGATTCCCCTATGGACGTTCCGATCTTTTCAAGCCATCTGGCGATGACAATTTTCTCGAAGGGCATCTTCCAGGTCGCCATGATCTGCTCTTTCGGGCCACTCCACGTCTCCAGATGTTGGATTAAATAGAACTTTTTCCCCGGAAGGTGAGAGATTGCATTTAGGTGTTCCGCTGTGACCCACCAGGTTGCGATATAGGCATCTGCTTTTGGCAGGAATATCTTTGAGAGTCGTGGGAGCCATGAAATGTCGACGGAGGGATCCAAGGTAAACCACTTATCAGGCTTCCAGTTTCCTTTGAGCGCAAAGGAGAAGTAGCGAAATCCATGAAGCAGATATTTAGGACGTTTGTGCACTCCTTTAGGAAACGCCGATGCCATATGCGCAATATGAACCTTGTGCCCACGCTTCGCCAGGTGATTGGCATATTCATAGACAACTTTGAATCCCCCGATGGGCTGAGTTCCTTCTTGCGGAAGAATAAAAACAATTTTCATGTCTGAGGAGTCCACTAGCTTTACTTAACGGCAGAAGAAATCGAGAAGTCATTCGAAAAGACAATGCAAAAACGATAGGTCATTCTTGAGATATCAGCTATCGCATCCTTATCTTCTGTACTTTATAGAATAATTGCCATAGTCGGTATTTGAATCATACTGAATGGTCAACGGCGCTAGAATTAGATTCATGGCACATCACTGAAGGGACTGGGTAAGCCGAAACTGTGCCTCAGCAGTAATGCAATACCGAGCAAAATTAGAAATAATAACGTCAGTTTTGAGTCTTGCCAGACTAATGAAATCTTTTCCCGAATCAGCGCAATGCTGCTTACAACGTAGACCGGAAAATCGCTAATGGCAACTGCCGTAACCGCCCCCAACATCCCAAACAGATGAAATCCGAGTGGAAGGCAAATGAAGAGAGTCAGGCAATAAAGAACCATGGCGATCGTGTGGTAATAGGCCTTCTGAATGGATAGGAGCACGGGTGTCATGGTAGCCGTCATCAGCGTATGCCAGAGTCCGCACCCCAGAATGACGACCATCCAAGCCGCCTGATGGTATCGCTTATCGTAAACGAGATAGATGAACCTGTCTCCAGTTGTAATAACAATCGTGAGCGCAAGCGCCCCGAGTGCCAGAACATAGCCGCGATAGCGCATCAAGACTGTTCGAAATTCCGCCCGCGGCAGACTGGAAAATCGAGCAATAAAGGGATATCCAACACGGCTGGAAAATTGGCTGATGATCTGCCTGGGTACATCGGATAGTGTGTAAGCTATCCCATATATCCCCAGCATTTTCCAGGAAATAAGTTTTCCTAAAATCAGTCGATCAGACTGTAGAGCAAAAAAGGTTAAGGCGGTGCTTAAAAGAATCCAACGGCCGAAACGGACAAGATATTTAAGTGCTTCCGGTTCGAGGATGAATTTGGGGCGTCTGGAAGGAGCTATGTAGTAGCTCACTCCTGTCCGCACGACTTCGGAGGCGAATTTCCCACCAACCAACGCCCAAATATCGGCGTGGATCAGCGCCCAGATGGCCGTCACCGCGAACTGAACGACTGCAGTTAGTAACTCGAGAAAGGAGACCCTGGCTACCCCCATCTGTCGGGCTAGTACTAATAAAGACGGGGATGAAAACGCGCCAACGACACAAGTAAGACCTAATAGTGGGAGCAATGGAAGCAGCAGGCGCTCATGATAAAAAGCGGCAACTGGGAAGGCTAGCGGAATCGTAATCAGGAACAGCGCCGCACCGCGGATAACCTGAAGTGTCCAGGCTGTAAAGAGAAAGTTGGGCTCCTCCCCTCTTGTGCTTTGGATTACGCCATCCTCGAGTCCAAGATGCGATACCAGATAAAGGCCCACAATAATGGTTGTTGTCAGCGCCATTAAGCCGAAATATGCCGGAGCAAACAGACGGCTCAAGACCATGCTGCTTATCAGGCGAAGACCCATGGCAAGACCATAAGCAACAACTACATAGCTTGTCCCTTTCAGCGCACGCCTTTCAAGGTGCTTATGCTGGTCTGTCTTTTGTCCCGCAATCTCGGAAGACACAACGTTAGTGCTCATTTACTTCCTTTTATGAAATGTTATTTGTACTGGCATATTGTTTTGCCAAACCTGATGTAGGAAAAGAGTTTCAAATGCTGACGCAGATCGCGCCACAACTAAACGAGTACTCGTTTAAATCTGAATTTCCCCATCTCGGATGTTAAGAGATCACCATTGGGGTCATCTTTACCTTCCTGCAGCGATTGACTCCATCCGATCAACAGGAATGCGACTTGCGGCAATTGTTCTCCGAGATAAACGGTAACGATTGTAGACCACAGTGCAGCCATAGCCGCCAGGAGGCAGAATGCAAAAAAAAGGTCCTCTTTTCTTTTGAAGCGCCAGGTAAATTGAATCAATCGCAAAATCGTATCGGCACCAATTAAGACGAACAAAATCAAGCCGAGTCGACCTTGAACGAGCCGAGTCAGGAGAAATTGATTATCAATCGATTCCTGTCCTTTGACCATTGGACGGCTAAGCGTCCCCCATCCCAGCCAGCCCCCTTCTTCGACGATTGGTTTGTAGTTCTCAAGTAATTGACGACGATATGCTGCGCTAGCCTGTTGCTCGCTGGTTGCGCCGTCGCTAGTAGCCGAAGTATAACGGTCGAAGTAGGAATAGAGAAGCAGACCGCCGCCCACCAATAAAATGGCTACGATGATACTTGCTCGTTTTGTATTTTTAAATCTCGGTGTCTGCAGAATGGTAAAGGCCAGCCCCGCGCCTAACAAAGGTCCACGAGATTGAGTTGCCAGGAGCAATGCAAATAGAATCAAGCCAAAAATATGCCAACGTTCAAACTTGGCAAATCGGCTACCAAGGCGATTCCCGCTACTTTGATCTAATTTATTGACCTGAACCAGCCACCAGTTGAGTATCAAAGTGATCGCAAAGACAATTCCTGCCAATTCTGCATCGCTAAATGAGGTTGCGACTCGTGCCCAGCCGCCTCTCAGCTGAACGCTCCAGGCGCTGAACCCAAAAATTTTCTCACTGAGAATTGCGTAGGGATTAAGTCCCATTTTCAATTCGTACAGGCCGAATATGGTGAGGCACAGAATAATCGAAACAAAGCGCTTGGTGGTTGCAAGACGTAAATCAGGCTCAATCAATAGTCGCCCGACGAGATAGGGGAGCAGCATGGATGTGATTCCGCCTACCACTATAAAAATTGCATCATTAAGAATGCGTTCACGGAAAATCTCGCTTGCAGTCAGGCTGCACATGAACAAAATAACCCATAAATCTACACGGCAAAACCGCCATTTGTGAAGCGATTGAATGAGAGCTCCTATAGCGATTGGAATCAGGATTGCTTCCGCTGTGGAGATCGGCGGCAAATGTGGCAGGCGGCACTCATAGTAGTATGGAAGCCCCAAAAGAGCTGGCAAATAGAGCTGCAAGAATGCCTTTCTTGTTAATCCACGGATCACATAGTAGATAGAGAGAAGGGCAGGCAGTAATAATATGATGCTGAGCGGACTCTTCATGATAGAGACAGCTTGTATAAGCCGGTCTGTGTTGTTACCCGTAAATCACCGCTGCTAAAACTAACTACAAGGGTTCCTAGTGATATCCGTTGTCGCAGAGCAGGAGGGCGATGTACCACAATTAAAAGGTCTCGGCGCATGTTTATGGCCATTCGAATTGCTGTATCGACCAATCTGCGTCCTCGATGGCGAGTGCGCCGACATGGCCTGGTCCAGGCTCCAGATGAACTAAGGTCCAGTGCCGAACAGCCCCCGGGTCCCAGGCACAGTGCAAAAGCATTGCCGGTTCAGTCAGGGATGTGCTGACGGTAAAGCTGTCAAGAGGTATGGAAAGTCCCATTCCAATAGCTTTTATCAAAGCCTCTTTCCGCGTCCAGCAACGAAAAAATGCGCTTATTCGCGCTTTTGGCTCTTCGCCTCGAAGCGACTCGCTCTCATGATGTGAAAAATGCGAAGCGGCAATCTCCTCCCATTCAGCAATCGGACGCATTGCCTCAACGTCGACTCCTAGCTCAGAGTCGAGGCAAAGCGCGATCATTGTAAGTTCGCCGGAATGCGACATATTAAAGCGCAGACGGCAGTGTGGAATGTCGAGAGCAGGTTTTCCATAATTGTTAGCTACAATTGGAAGCTTTCGTGGGTCTGTGTCGAGGTAGGCACTCAGAAGCAGACGAAGTGCGCCGTGGTCGGCAATAAATCGATTGAAAAGTTGCGGAGAACGCATGCCTGAGGCACGACTGAGCTCATCTTTGCTCAAAAGAGGTACGTAATCTGAAGACGTCCGGGGTCTCTGGGAAATTGTCCAGATGTGAATATGCCCTTCAGATAGTGCGGGGGCAGGTCGGAAGGATGCAGGAAGTAACGGAACGAATGACTCCTCCAAATTCTGCTCCTTGCTGCGCTGCATCGTCTTCATGTGATATTCAAGGTGTGTTTTCACTAGGGACAGTTCTATTGAAAAATTAGTGTTTCAGAGCCCTGATGTGCCTTTTCGAGGCCCTCCCGGAGCGTTTTGCCGACGACTTTTAAGTTAGGCTCAAGGAACATCGTTTCGTGATCCCCAGGCACCCATTGAACGTCAATATTTCCCTTAACGACTTGATTCCATCCACACGTAGGATCGGCTCCCGGAAGGTTTGGGGCCTTCATCGCACGCATTAGCATGATATTGCCAGAAAAGGGATGAGGTTCGTACTGCTGAAGTGACATCAGTGTCGTTTGCGTGAGGTTCTGCATAAAGTCCGGAGCCGGCAATCCAAGAGTCTTAAAGACGCTTGTTGTGGCGGCCCAATGCTTTAGGTAGATTGCATCGCGCATCGAACGGAGTTTGTTCAACGCTGCCGTGCGAAGATAACTGAGTCTGTTCGCACTGGTCTGATCCCTCATTTTCTCGCGATGATAGTTATACCTGAGGCGCAGTTTCGCATTGAGCGTAGAGAATCCTGATATTTTTTGCTCATGCTTCAGGCTCTCCGCATAGCCCGGATGCCATGAGTCAAACAGCGTGACGAGACCTACCTGTTGCCCACTCTCCATAAGCTGACGGCCCACTTCGATCGTCAGCGGTCCTGCCGCACACCATCCGCCAAGGTAATAGGGACCATGCGGTTGAATGGAACGAATTGCTTCGACGTATGAAGCCGCTCGTTCCTCTGGCGTCATGGTTTCCTCGCTATCCAACTCTCTCAATCCATAAAATGGATAGTCGGTTCCAATTGCATCGGGCAACGATCCATAGAGAAGATACGAAAGGATCATGAAAAACGGCGGTTTGGCGCCCTCTGTTCTCACGGGAACAAGCGAGGAATAGGCACGATGGCCCCTTAAAATATCTGCCAATTGCTCGATAGTAGGAGCGTTGAAAATAGTCGTAATAGGCAGAGAAGTGTTCATTGACTTATTGATTCGAGCAAACAGACGCACGATCATCAATGAATAGCCACCGAGCGAGAAAAAGCTGGTGCGTACACCTATACCATTGACACTGAGAACGTCTTCCCAGATCTTGACGAGTCTGGATTCAATTTCATCTTTGGGTGGTACATAATCCACATTACTTGCCTGAGCTAGTTGGGGCACACTGAATTTGGCAAGTGCATCCATGTCAGGAGATCCGTCTGGATATACAACAATTCTGTCCACAGACAAGAGTTCTGCACATGCAAGGTGTCCTGGGGCGGAAGCGCGAAGGAACTGGGTCACATCACTTGCTGTCGGAGACGTGCCATTCATGCCAGCTATATAAGCAATGAGTACAGGGCCATGATTGGAATCATTCCGAATCGCAGCTTTCGCAAATGTCACTCCGGGATGCGAAACAAGACGGTCCTCAAGCTCTCCCAGCCGTAAACGGTATCCATGTAGACGCACCAGATTCTGTACATGATCCATGACTTCAAATCTATCGTTGAGATGGTGTTGCGCCAGAATGCCTGTTCTTGTCGATTTCTCATCGCTCGATAGCGTTAATTCGCCTACAACGCCTGCAGGAGTGGGGTTGCCCCAAGAATCAAGAACAGTGAGGCCTTGCCCAGGCAATGCGCCAGCCGGATTTTCACTCGGCCGTTCTTTGTTAAGCAATGTCACGCTTATGGGACCTCCAGCCGAGGCCGATGAGATGAGTGACCAGGCATGTCCTGCGTACAAAAGACGTTTGGTGAGGGTCGAGGGGAGACGGTCTCCTCGGCAAACCATTTGCAAACGCCGGTCGCCACTCCAGCCATTGTCAAGTAATGTCAACCACTCTCCGGGAGTAGCAAATACAAAGCTGATCTGTTCGCGGTCAAGAATGGTCTGCAGTTGATTACCGACCGTATTCGGCAGATACAGGATGCTCGCTCCGTTGGTTAACGGAAGTAGTAAATCAATCCACCCGTCGGTCGACGCAGGGGCAGGTCTAATTGCGACGGCATCGCCTGAACTAAGATGAAGCACCTGGGAAGCCGCAGCCAGAGATGACGCGGTTTGCTCGTGGGTCGCGGTATATGTCTGGTATTGGTTAGCCTTGTTGATTGTCAGCCCGCACCATGCGGGAAACTCAGCAGCAACAGATGGCAGATCGTCATGCGAGTGAGTCGATTTACTTAGTTTTTCAAAGTTAGTGAGAGACGGAAGACTGCTGGAGAATTCAGAGCCAGCCAAAGCTGCGGCTGGTTTTAGTTGGGCAAGCATGCGTTCCCACTCAGCAACACTTGTCGAGTCCGGAATAGGTAAAACGACTGCACCAACACGCAAAATGGCGAGAGCTGCTGCCGCAGCATCAGAGTTGGGTTCCATGCGAAGGGCGACAATGTGGCCCTGCTCAATGTTCAGTTCCCGGAGTGCATTTGCGAATTGAATGCTTTTGTCTGCGAGCGATTTCCATGAAATGCGCTCATCTCCGGCAATCATCGCAGTAGTTGCTCCGAGAGAGTCCGCATGCCGGTCAAATGCTTCGACAAGAGAAGGAGCGAAAGTGCGAGACAGCGAAGGGCCGCGACCGGCTCGATACAGAGCCAATTCCTCATCGGGCGAAAGAAGAGGCAATTGAGAAACCTTCAGTGCGGGATCGCTCAGAATAGCATCGAGCACGCGAACGTAGAGCTGTATAAATTTACTTACCCGATCTCTCTCAAAGAGATCAGTGTTGTACTCAATCTGAAGCCTGGGGCCTTCAGCGCGTTCTACGATACTGACTAAGAGATCAAAATTGACACCGCCGCTTACAGAAGGACGTGGAATGATTTGCAACTCTCCAGCACTCTGAGGCTGCATGAACGCTTTTTGATAAACAAAATAGATTTGTAAAAACTGCGATGTTGCTCCGCTCTGGTCGAGTTGGAACTCCTCCATCAGACGCGAAAAAGGCAAATCCTGATGTGCATAAGCCAAGGTGCTCCACTCAACTACGCGATGAAGCAGCTCATTGAAGTCTGGATCGTTTGAAACATCCGCGAGGATAACCTGGGGATTCGCAAAGCGGCCAACTACATCATCCATCCCCGCCTGGGTACGATTTGCGATGCTTGAGCCGAGTAGAAATTGCTCTTGTCCCGTATATCGTGAAATAAGGCCCTGAAAGACAGCTAAGAGAACCTGATGATTCGTTGCCTCATGCTCACGGCAAAACTTTTTCAATCTTTCGTTCAAAGATTGAGGCATCAATTGAGACGCGATGTCGCCCGGGCCGTCTTTGCGGGCGCTTCTCGGATAATCCGTAGGCAAATCGACAGCGGGTATTCCACGCCGTATTTGTTCTCTCCAGAAATTCAGTGCGTCTTCGGCCGCTTCGCTGGCAAGCCATTCTTTTTGCCAGATAGTAAAGTCGGCAAATTGGAAGGGCAGTTCAGCCAGATTAGGTGAACGATCTTGTGAGTATGCAGAGTAGAATTCCGCAAAATCACGTACAAGAATTCCATTCGACCATCCGTCACACACAATGTGATGCATCGTGCAGGAGAGAAAATGCTCCTCATCCGTTACGTGAACGAGACGCGCGAAGAAGAGTGGTCCCGTAGCGAGATTCATCGAGACATGACTATGCTCGCGAATGACCTTCTCTGCCTGTTCCGCTCGTTCATCTTCAGTCAAAGTCCTGAGATCCGTTACGGCAAAATGGTAGAGTGGTGTTTCGGAGATGACTTGGTTGAGATCTCCATCAATCATTCGGAACGTTGTGCGTAGTGCCTCGTGACGCAACGTAAGCGCACAAATACTTTTTTCCGCCAGCATGTCATCTAATCTTCCAACGAGACGAAAAGTAATGGCCATGTTGGAAGCAGTAGAGGCCTGGTCTACCTGATCTAGAATCCAGTAGCGATGCTGCTCGAGGCTGGCCGGAAAAAGATAGACATCCTCGGTCTTTTGAGACATTTCTGTCGAAACATCTTGCACAGGTAGGTTCATGGGTTCAGCCTTCGGGAGGAGTTCTTCATTATCAGCGGGCATCAATTGTCTGTCCATGCGGCTTACTTAAGTGTTTGAAGTTTCTGGCGGTACTGCGAACGTGGGATTGCTTGTATTGGCGCAACGGTATTTGCCTTAGTCGAAGCTGCGCTCGCTTCTTCTAACTGTAAGCAGATGCTGGCGATTGTCCGATGCTGGAAGAAGTGTCGTGCATTCACCCTTAATCCTGCCTGATTGGCAAGTGTAGTGATGCGGAAGATAAGTAAGGAATCTCCTCCCAACTCAAAAATACTATCTTCTACGCTAACATCTTTTAATCCAAGCACTTTTGTCCAAATGCCCGCTAGGGTTTCCTCATTCTGATTGCGTGGGTACACGATGGTGCGTTTACGCAACAATTGTTCAGGAATTGGAGCAGGTAGTGCACGCCTGTCGATCTTGCCGTTCACTGTCCGCGGAAAGCTTTCCAGAATCATGATTGCCGCGGGGCGCATGTATTCCGGCAGGCGTTCTTGTAGATATTGCCGGAGTTCCTGCGTCAGGGAAGCGTTGTCTTCTTGCTGTTCTGGTATGACGTATGCAACTAGCCTCTTGTCGCCTGGGGTGTCATTCGGTGTGACCCAGTCTGTACGCACCGCGACTACCGCAGAACGTACCTTGGGAGACTGTTCCAGCGCATATTCGATTTCTGCCAGTTCGATACGATAGCCGCGAATCTTAACCTGCGTATCGATGCGGCCAAGAAATTCGACTGTGCTGTCTGCACGATATCGCGCAAGGTCTCCGGTGCGATACAGACGCTCCGGACGGCCATTGGCGAATGTGTGATCGATGAATTTTGCCGCAGTTAACTCAGGAGCATTCAGATAACCCATGGCCAGCCCATCACCCCCAGCATACAGTTCGCCCGTAACGCCTGGAGGTACCGGCCGCATATTCGAATCGAGAATATAGATGCGAGTGTTTGCAATCGGCCTTCCAATCGGCACAGTGCCCGCAGCGGTACTTTCCAGGGTAATGGGATGGCAGCAAGTGAACGTGGTATTTTCTGTCGGCCCATATCCGTTAATGAGCTTTAGATGAGGCAGGTGCTCACAGACACGGCGCACGTGAGTAAGCGACAGTACGTCGCCGCCGGCCAGCAGCTGGCGCAGCGGGCGCAATATCTCGATATGTTCGGTGGCAATCAGATGAAAGAGTGCAGCGGTAAGCCAGAGCGTCGTAACGCCGTGTTCCTTTATAAGGAAACCAATGTCTTCCGGCGTTATCCGTTCGCCGGTGGCCAATACGAGGCGTCCACCATTGAGGAACGCTCCCCAGATTTCAAAGGTGGCCGCGTCGAATGATAGAGGAGCAAGTTGGAGAAACACTTCATCTGCGCTGAAGCTGGCGAAAGCATTGTTTTTGACCAGACGTGCTATTGCGCGATGTGGCACCAGCACACCCTTTGGATTTCCCGTGGAACCGGAGGTGTACATGACATAGGCAAGATCTTCTGCATGGCCATTATGAGAGAGATTGGAGCTGTTCTCAAGAGCAATGGTGGGCCATTCCTGATCCAGCAAAAGGATGTTTGTATCCATCTGCGGCAACTTGGAGACGATTGTGCTGCGCGTGAGCAGTATCTCTGCTGACGAATCGCTGACGAGATATGTAAGGCGCTGCGCCGGATAACTTGGGTCGATGGGGATGTAGGCAGCCCCGGTTTTAAGGATCGCGAGCACGCTTACAATGACCTCCGCCGAGCGATCGGCACAGAGGGCTACGCGTGATCCCATACGAATCCCTGAGCGCATGAGATAGTGTGCGAGCTGGTTGGCTTTTTCGTTGATTTCCGCATACGTGAGCCGGTGCTCGCCTGCGATCAGAGCGATCGAGTCAGGTGTTTGCGCTGCCTGCTGTTCAAAGATGCGATGGACGGAATGGTTGCGCGGATAGTTTGTTGCTGTCTGATTCCAGTCAACGAGAATCTCCTGTTGCTGCTCGGGTGTCAACAGCGACACTCCAGTGCAGGATTGCGTCAGATCCTGAGCGAATGCCTGCAAGATGGCATTGAGATGCCCGAACCAGCGGTCAATCGTCGCACTATCAAAGAGACCTGCGTTGTAATCGCACTCCAACCAGAGCTCTGTCCCGCGATCAATGAAGTTGAAGAATAGATCCATGTTGGCATGCTTCTTACCATTGGAGCGGAGATCGGCAGACAGCCCATCGAATGAAAGATTCGCTCCGACTTGTTCCACATTTGCCTGAATTTCGATCAGCCCTAAGCGCGAAGGATCGCGCGTTAGTTTGAGATTGTGCAGCAGAGTGCCGTATGTGTAGTCCTGATGATCATAGGCATCAAGCAGCATCTTGCGCGTTTGTTTTAGAAAATCGACGAGCGTTTGATCCGCCAGTAGTCGGCTGCGAATCGGCAGAAAATTTACACAGTGGCCAACGAGCGTCGATCCGCTCTCTATCTTCGACTGTCCTGCCATCGGGATGCCGATAACAACATCGTCCTGCTCTGAGAGCCGATGGACAAGCTGAGCGAAGGCCGCAAGCAATGTTGCGAATAACGTACTGCCCTGGCGTGCTCCTGCTTTGCGAATGGCCTGGAACAGAGTGCTGTCAAAAACATAGCGGTTGGTTGCGCCTTCATGACTGCGCACGGCGGTCCGTGGTCTGTCAGTTGGGATTTGCAAAGGCGAGGGTATGGTGTTGAATTGCTCCATCCAGAATGACTCCGTGGTGCGGCGATCCGCACTTGCTGCGTGCTCACGCTGATCGATGGCGTATCGGGTGAAAGTAAGCGGAGTGGGGAGACTGGCCTTGCGCCCGCCTACCGCTGCATTATAGAGGTCACTTAGTTCGTTAAAAAAGACATTTGTTGACCAGCCGTCAAAAATGATGTGATGGGCTGTAAAAATCACGACATGTTCATCAGAATTGAGACGGATCAAATGAATCCGGAATAAGGGCCCGTTTACCAGATCAAAAGGCGTTGAGCCTTCTTGCTCGACGATAGTTTGATGCTGTTCCGCTCTTTCATTCGCTGAAAGCTGGCTCAAATCATAGCGTTCGACCCGGAGTGCGGCTGATGGCGCGACAATGGCGGTTTCGCTATCCATGTCAAAGGTAAGACGCAAAGAGTCATGGCGCTGAACGAGTTGTTCAAGACTGCTTATCAAGGCCTGTTCATTCAACTTGCCTTTGAGTGTAAGCGAGGTAGATTCGTTGAAGCTGCAATTTGCGTCGTCTCCGAGTTGCGTTCCGAGCAGGATTTCGCGTTGCGGTTCCGTAATTGGAATCGTATGAGCAACGGCTTCCAATGGAGCAGTTTCTAGTACGGCTAGCTCCTCTACTGTGGCCGTGGCGCCCGTCGGTTGCGGGAGAGCCTGCCCGGCGCGCATCGCCTTCAGGCTATTGTGGAATGCCTCACGGATAAAGTCGAAGTCGGCATCCGAATGGGCAGTCGTCAGGAAGCAAGGGAATCCTTCTTGGACATGCACGCCCTGCTCGCGCAGATGGAAATGCAACATGCGAGTGAGGAAGGGATCGGTTGCCACAGGCAGGTAGAACCAAGATGCGTACGTCTCGAGTGAAGAAGGGTGAGAGAAATCGTTCAGCATGCGCTGAATGTCATGCGCGAGACTTGCAGTCTTGGCAGCAAGCCTCTCCTGCAGCCCATGGCCTTCTTCCTTGATATGCTGCAGGCATGCGCGCACTCCGGCAAGTGCCAGTGGATGCCTCATGAAAGTTCCGGCGTAGAAAGTCACTCCCGCTTCAGGGAAAGACTGATCGCCGTATTGCCACATGCCTCCGTCAAGAGCGTCCATGAAGGCCGAGCTTCCGGCGAGCACGCCTACGGGCAAGCCGCCTGCTACAACTTTGCCATATGTTGCCAGGTCCGCCCGAATGCCGTAGACAGCTTGCATACCTCCCGAATGAGTGCGGAAGCCGGTGACTACTTCGTCGAAGATAAGCGCGGTGCCGTTTTGCTCCGTGATGCGCCGGACTTCTTTCAGAAACTCTGCCGGGCGGAGATCGGGGTGACGGCTCTGCACAGGTTCGACGAGAACTGCAGCGAGTTCATGGGCGCGCTGACGGATGATCTCCAGGCTCTCAGGCGAGCCGTAGTCGAGCACAAGGATGTTCGCAACACTTTCCCTGGGAATGCCCGGCGCAACTGGCATAGACCTATGATTGCCAACAGCTTTTACCAGCACTTCGTCGAAACTACCGTGATAGTCCCCGGAGAAGAGTACGATCAGGTTGCGACCTGTTACTGTACGCGCCAGACGCATGGCTCCCATAACGGCTTCCGAGCCTGTGTTGCAGAAGGTGACGCGTTCCATGCCAGTAAGATCGCGAACTAATTCCGCGCATTCGCCGGCAAGCTCCGTTTGCGGTCCAATAGCAAAACCGAGATCCAGCTGCTTGTGCACCGCCTCAACGAGGAAATCGGGCGAATGGCCAAAGAGAATGGCTCCGTAGCCATTCAAAATATCAATGTAGCGATTGCCGTCTTTGTCCCACAAAGAAGAGCCTTTAGCGCGATCTACGACCAGCGGATAAATCAAATCTTTGATCTGTGCGTTGAACCCAGACACGACGCGGCCATCGGCGAACACCTTGCGGTGTTCCTGCGTAAACTTTTTTGAAAGAGAGCTGCGCTTGTTGTAGTTATGAATGAAGTCGCTTAGATATTTCTCTTGCACAGCGTTCAGCTTGTTTTCGTCGCCACGTTGCAAGGGTTTGAATGGCGTAAAGGCTGGTTTCGTTGGCTTGCTCTCGGTGACTGAGGGCGAGGCTGATACCGCCGCTGGAACCGGGGTAAGCGTCTGAGCAGGAACAACTTGTTGCGTATTAGCAGATAGCGAAGGTACTGCTGGGGCTGAGGCCCCCTGGGGTACGCCGAGCGCTGCCAGTTGTTGCTGGAAGAGACCAGACAAGGCCTGTACCTGGGCCGTAAAGAGCGCCTCGATGGAACCTGAGAGAGCACTGGGCAGAATAGTGGTTTGTACGGGGAGGGGTGCGGTTGGTGCTACCGCAGCCGGAGCAGTTGCTGCCACCGGAATCGACGCTGTGGATACGATTTCGCTTGGTGCCGGAGCACGCAGCTCATGCGCCACGTTCGCCTCAAGGTGTGAGGCCAAAGAACGCAGTGTGGGGTAGCTTTCCATGATCTGCCGAAAGGTAAGCTTCAGGTGATATTTTCCCTGAATTGCCTGCGTCAGCTGCGTGAGGAAGAGTGAGTCAAATCCAAGTTCAAGAAAAGACGATTCCGGATCGGCGTCAGTAAGTTCGATCCCCGATAAATCCGTGATAAGTAATTGAAGTTCGTTCAGCATTGTAGAGCCATTGGCAATCGGCGTGGTCATTGCGTGTTGGTCCTTTTCTATTTCTATCGGAGCTGGCACTGCATGAGTTGTCGGGGGCAAAGTTGGAGTGGATAGTGCCTGCACAATGTCTGTTTTATTCTTTTGCGGAGGTGCAACCCAGAATTTCTTGCGTTCGAAGGGGTATGTGGGGAGAAGCATGCGCTTGCGCGTGAAGCCTGCATGAAACCTGCTCCAATCGGGAGTAGCGCCCGATAACCACAGACGCCCAAGCGCGTTCAGAATAGCCTTATCCTCGGGAACTCCGTCGCGTAGCGATGGCAATGAAGCAAACGCGACGTGCGTATTTGCTTTCACGGCGCTTTTCTCCTTCATCGTCTGACGAATGAGCTGCACGAGGGTTTCAGCGGGGCCGACTTCGAGAAAGATTCGCTCCGGCGTGCGCGCCAATTCGCGAATTGCATCAGCAAATCGTACGGTGCTTCTGAGCTGACGGGTCCAGTATTCCGGCTGCGCAACCTCCTGTGCGGTGATCCATTTTCCCGTCAGGGTGGAGACGCATGGAATTGCGGGCGCTCTGAAAGCTATGCCCCGCACAAACTCCGCAAAGGGAACGAGTGCGGGGTCTACCATATGGCTATGAAAGGCATGAGAAGTGGCCAGCTTGCGATGAACGAGTCCTTGTGCGTCTAGCTTCGCAGCAAATTTCGCGATGGCATCATCCGGGCCCGAGACTACGCAGAGTTGTGGTCCATTGACCGCCGCAAGATCGAGATCATCGCCGAGCAGTGCGACAACCTTTTCCTGACTGGCCCGCACACTCAACATAGAACCGCGCGGCATCTTCTGCATGAGTCGTCCACGTACAGCGATGAGTCGCAGCGCATCTTCGAGTGAGAAGACCCCGGCGATGCACATCGCCACATACTCGCCGACGCTATGGCCAACCATGGCATCCGGGCGGATGCCCCACGAGAGCCAGAGCTGTGCCAATGCATATTCAAATGCGAAGATCGCCGGCTGAGCATACGCTGTTTCAGTCAAGCGGGCGTTTGTTTCGGCTTCAGAAGAATAGAGAAGATCGAGAAGATTCTCGCCAAGGAGCGGCCGCAGAATAGCGTTGCACTCATCCATAGCTTGGCGGAAAACCAGCTCGGATTCGTATAATTTGCGGCCCATATTCGCGGTTTGCACGCCCTGGCCGGGAAAGCAAAAGACGATGGAGGGATTCTCTAAAGGATCGTCTTCGCACAAAATCTCACTGCTTTGTCTCTTGATCGCTTCCGATGCCTCGGCTGCACTGCATGCGACAAACGCACTGCGATGCTTCTGGCGGCTGCGTCCTACCTGGAGCGTGTATGCTGCGTCGGCGAGATTGACACTGGCTTGCGTTGTGAAGAAATGCGCAAGGTCATTGGTCATCACATCAAGAGCGGTGGGAGTCTTCGCCGACCAAAGAAACAGTTGGTGCGCCCGTCCACGATCGGATGGTGATAAAGCTGGAGCTTCTTCGACGATCACGTGAGCGTTTGTTCCGCCCATGCCAAAAGCACTCACGCCTGCACGCAGCGGTAGATTGTCGACCTTCCAGGGTTGAGTCTCCTGGGCAACTTTAAACGGAGTGTTGTGCAAGTCAAGATGGGGATTTGGTTTCTCGAAATGAAGCAGCTTAGGAATGGTGCGATTTTCAATTTGTAGTACGGTTTTGATCAGCCCCGTAGCTCCAGAGGCAACATCCAGATGGCCAACATTCGCCTTGGCAGTGCCGATCGAGCAGAATTGCCGTGCATGCGTAGACTTGCCGAAGGCTTTTGCGAGCGCCGCGACTTCGATAGGATCGCCGAGCGGCGTAGCCGTTCCATGCGCCTCAATGTAGGAGATGGAATCAGCTGTAACTCCCGCCATCTGCTGAGCCCGCAGAATTACCTGCGATTGCCCTTCGACGCTCGGTGCGGTATATCCAACTTTGTTGGAGCCGTCGTTATTCAATGCAAAGCCGCGGATGACGGCAAGTACCTGATCGCCATCAGCGACGGCATCATCCAGTCGCTTCAACAATAGAATCGCAGCACCCGATCCGAAGACCGTTCCGGTTGCGCGATGATCGAAGGGACGGCAGTGTCCGTCTTCAGAGACGATCCCGCCTTCCTGTGGAACATAGCCGCGCCGCTCGGGAAAAGTAATCGATACAGCGCCTGCAAGCGCCATATCACAGCCATTGGTCAACAAGCTCTGGCATGCCTGGCAAACAGCGACCAGTGATGTTGAGCAGGCGGTTTGGACGTTGATGCTGGGGCCACGCAGATTCAATTTATATGAGACGCGCGTCGGCAGAAAATCCTTATCGTTGCCAAGCATCGTTACATACGAGCCAACCTGATATCCACCGGTGAAGTTTTCAAGAAAGCTTCTATCCGTGGCCAGGTTGTGCATGAAGTAGGTATTCATGCTGCATCCGGCGAAGACTCCGACTGCGTCTTTGGTATGCGCCGGATCATATCCTGCGCGCTCAAGGACCTCCCATGCACATTCGAGGAATACGCGGTGTTGCGGATCCATCTGCTCTGCTTCCTTGGGGTAAATTCCAAAGAAATCGGCATCAAACATCGGAGTGTTCTTAAGTATGGGGCGGGCCGCAACATAGTTAGGCGGCAACCCGGTCACCCGTTCTTGGGAATCCAACTCTTCGCGATCGAAGAAAGAGATAGACTCAACGCCATCGCAGAGGTTTGCCCAGAAGTCTTCGACGGAATCTGCTCCCGGAAAGCGCCCGGTCATTCCGATGATGGCAATGGCCGTGGATGGGTTCGATTTCTCAATCGGCCTGTATTGAATTGGAGGAGCCACTTCATCGACGTCAGCGCTGTCCCTCTCGCTCAGGAATTCGGCCATGGAACGCACGGTCGGATATTCAAAGATAGCTGCGATAGGGAGGCTCAGATTCAGCGTTTGGTTCAGCTTTGTGAGTAGTGCCGTGGCAATTAAGGAGGTGCCACCCATCTCAAAAAAATTGTCTTCGAGCCCAACAGCCGGCAGGCCGAGAACTTCTTGCCAAAGCTTAGCTATCGATACTTCCAGCTCTGACTTAGAAGTGCTGTACGGCTTGGCATTGAATGATCGGGCAGTATTCGAGTTAGATCTATTTTCTTCGTCCATGGCAGGCAGACTTTCAGCAAGTGTTCCGTTGTCTGAGTAAGGATGGTTTTAATATCCTAATAGTGATACAAGAGCTGCGTTAGTTACAATACTTCTTTTTTTTTAATTATCTTCTGTTTGTTGCAAAACCAATTGTTTCGCTTTCCATCGAGTCCTCCGGCTCCGGGTCGAACGATGATACCGGGGTTTGATTGGAACTGCGGTGCGGATGCCATCTGAGATTCATCTCGTTCAATCGGGCTTCTGATTCCCGTAAATCGTGTTGAAGGTCGGTTTCCACGCGGAGCAGACGAACTTTGTTGATGACAGAGGCCACACCGGCTACATCGAGCCGTTCAAGCAGACGGGCACAGCGGGTCAACTTACGCTTGGTGGTTTTGCCTGCTTCTGCCACGAGAATCGTGACGTCCGCCGCCCGCGCAAGATACTCCGTTTCAGCCGAAATAAGCAATGGAGCAGTATCCATTAAAATAACATCGTATTCGGTGGTTAGCTTCTGAAATGTTTTTGCCGCAAAACTGTAGAACGGTGCAATGTTCGCGGGTCGGGGTTGAGGGGAAACTGTGGACGATTGTAGTTGTACAGACGATATCGCCTGTAAATGATCTGTACTTTCGAAGCGAGATTCCTGGTTCGCCTCAGTCGTCCTGTCATTCATTCCGAGCGTTACGTAGGCGACCGGGTCCGTATTGCCGGAAGCGTCGATTGTCAGGGTTTTGTGACCGAGTCGTGCCAATGTGCTGCCCATCGTCTGAACAATCGATGTTGTTCCCCCACCGGATGCAGCGCTAGTCACAACAAATGTGCGTGCACCTACGCTACGGACAGCGTGGTCGATTCCAGCTGCGAGCCGGAGAGAGCACTCGTCGAAGACGCGCTGCGTGATGTCGCGATCATCGAGCAACACTCCAATAGGTGCGAATCCTAGGAGCGACTCCATGTCGCTTGCCGTGTGAACGTGCGGGTCAAAGATATCGAAAGCCACAGCGACCGCGATTCCAAACAAAATGGAAATCGGGAAGAGCGCGACAATCAGCAAACGTAATTTGCTTGATTCCGGTCCTACTGGAGGCAAAGCCGCAGCGAACAGATGGATGGAGCCAGGAGAGCTGCTTTCCAATTCCAGATTGCTGATGCGATCGTCCACTTCAGCGTAGCGTGCCTGAAGACGTGTGATCTCCGCTTTCAGCTCTTCAGCGCGCTGCAACTTTGGAGCGGCTGACGTTGCAGCGTCCGTCTCTCTCTGCAAGTCACCGGCCAGCTTTGCCTCGATCGTCGAAGTCCGATTAAGCTCAGCGCGATTCTTGGCTTCAAGACGCGCGGCCGCCTTGCGGCGCAGATCCATCTGCATGTCTTGCAGCGTTTGATTAATTTGAGCCAGCTCACCTTCGGTCTGTTTGCGCAACGGATGATTGGGGGTAAGGGTACTGAGCTGGTCCACCACAGCACTCCGCTTCTTCGCCAAGTCCGCTTTCATTGCCAGCAGTCCGGGGTCACCCGCTACCAGATCATCTGCCGCGGCATTCAAGGCTGCGTTAGGAACTGACGGATCACTGTTTTTCAATGACGACAGTTCGGCTTCCGCCTGAACACGCTGTTCGTGAGCGGTGGTCAGGTCCGTACGCATCTTGGAGAGTTGATCGTCAAAAGGGTTGGAGCCCTCAGTTCCGACCTTGGCTACACCCAACGCCTTTGTAATTCCAGACAGCTCTTCGATGCGCGTGTCGAGTTCTTTGCGAAGATCATCACGTGTGTCGCGCAGTGTTGAGAGACGGTCATCGCGCCCGTAGAATTCCTCATCCTTTGCTTTGGCTAAATAAGATTGCGTGACCGCGTTTACGATGTCGGCGAGATGATCTGGCGTAGAGCGATGGAGCGTGATTGAAACCTGGTATGTCAAACCGACTCGCTTGATATCCAGATCCTTCTGCAAGCGTTCAATCGCGGCACGATCTGATTCCCCCGGACGCTTCCACGCTCCTTGCGGGAGCTGATGAAGAGCATCCTCCATCACGTCATAACGAGTGATGGAATGCACCTGCTGCTGCACATAAGAGTCGTAAGGGTACTCTTGCTCGCGGTCCTCGATGAGCGTCTTCGGGAAGGTTGGCGACACATAAATCGTGCTTTCGGCAACGTAGACAACGCCTCGCCGCAAGAGGACAGCAAGACCGAGACCTAGAATGACAAGTGCGACAAGAACGGCGGAGACTGCATGCAGCCGCAGACTTTTGAGCACATTGATCCTCAACGCAGGTCCCGTTGATGAAGGACGAAGCGGCAGTTGAGGAGCTGTTGAGGCGCCGCGCGCTGCCTGTGGATTGACCGGGGTCATGTACATTGTGATGATCCTTAAGATTTCTGACCGTTATCGTTATTCGTATAGTGTTGGGAAAGCAATACCGTGATAGGTGGCGCGTCCATTCTAGGGCGCAGCAAACACCGCAAGCGTAGCCAGAGGGCTGATCTTTGAAACGACCGCGGCGAACTTTTGAAAACCACTCTTGGGAATGAAGACCATGTCGCCTGCATGCAGTGTTACTTCATTTCCGCCATTCGGCGTCATCAGTTCTTTCCATGAAAGAGTGATGGTTTTGTTGGTTGACGATTGGACAATGTGAATCGTGGGGGATCCTCCTGCGCCGTCAGTGGGTCCGCCTGCCTGGGTGATTGCCAATCGCAGGTTCAACTCGGGTGTAAGAGGTTGAGCGCCGGGATGTTGAACTTCTCCAAGAATGGACACAAAATCTTGTTGCTGCACAGGGACAAAAATAATGTCGTTGCGGCGGAGGCGAATATCGGCCATCGAGCTTCCGCTCTGTAAAAGCTGCTTCAGCTCGACAGTCAAAGCCTGGTCGTTACCGCGGTAGATGACGCACTTTTCTGGGATGCCGTCTCTGGTAGTCGAATTGGCCATCAAGCCGCCTCGGGCGATTGCATCCAGAAGTGTCGGTGTGCTGTCGTAATACAGAACACCGGGGTGTTGCACATTACCGAGGATCAAGATGCGGTTTGAGCCGTATTTGTCGATGCCAATCGTTACTGACGGGTTCTTATAATAAGCGGCGAGCGCATCCTGGATGGTCTTTGCAGCCTTCTCGCGTGTCTGATTTGCAATCTGGATCGAGCCGGTAACCGGTAGTGTAATTCTTCCGTCCGGACCCACTGTGCGTTTCCCAGTCAGCTCGGGGTAACCGGCAACATCAATGTTGATTTCATCCCCGGGACCAATCTCATATTCTTCATCCGTCGCCGGCTCAAAGTTTTGCATGGCCTTCAATGGGCTGATTTTTAGCAGGGGTGTGTCCGGTTGAGCATTGTTCACGGCAGCCTGTTGGGAATTGCCAGTTGCCGGAAACAGCAGCACGGTCAATGCAAGTGCAGACGTAATAAAAGTGATGTATGAACGTTTCATGAGAGTAAACCTCTTGGCGCCGTTTGTTAGCGATACATCGATGCGAAAAATGTTCTGTAGTAGGCAGGTGCTCATATCGTGCTCCTCGCCGCCTTACGTTCGGTCCTGACCCATGCCGCTTTTGCGCTGGAAGCACGCAAGACATTCGGAATGAGCCGGAGTTTCCAAAGAAGGTAAAAGGGAACCAGCAATAACAGACAAAGAGTATGAAAGCGTCTTGGACCTTCCCCGATTGCCGTTAGCACGTGCGTCAATAAGATTGCCATTGCCACCGCCACATATAGACGCATCCAGAACAAGGGCAAGCAGGCTGCCACGAGCAAAGCGATCATCCCAAAGGCGATTGGTAGTCCAGCTAGATCGAGCATTGGCTCAAGCACAGTCAGCTTGCCGCGCAAAAGTTCCTTGAACAGCCTAGGTAGCCATGTGCGGGCAACCCGCAGGCGGCCTCCCTCCCAGCGTGAATGTTGGATGGTTTCACCTTTAGCTGAAACAGGAAGCTCGGAGGAGACGACTGCATCTTCGAGGAAGTGGACGCGCCGGCCCGCCAGGACCAGATGAAGATGATATTCAAGATCCTCGACAACTGATAACGCGTCATAAGGTACGGCCTTGAGAACATCCGTAGAAAGCGCAAATCCGTTGCCCAGAATCCCGACTGACAACCCTAGCCGTTGACGTCCCCGTGGACGAATGAAGTTAAATCCTCGAAGAGCGAGTGATATCAGTTCGGTCTTGAGATGCTTTCGTGCACCTTCCATCTCATAACGGCACTGGACAGCTTCAGCATTTCTGGAGAATGCATGTTGCACCTTCGGGATGAGGTTCCCTGAGACTGTGGAGTCCGCGTCAACGACCAAAATAGCATCAGCGCCGCATTGAATTGCGTGTTCAAAACCAAAGCGGAGTACGTGTCCTTTTCCATTGGCATCCGGATCGTTATATACAAGAACTTCGGCGCCTGCCGACTCTGCAAGCTGGACTGTGGAGTCGGTGCAGTTGTGGGCGACAACGTAAATTCTGACGTTCTTGTCGGATGAAGCAAGCAAGCTCTCGACACAAGAGCCAATAGAAGTTTGTTCGTTATGCGCTGGTACTACGACTGCCAAACGACGGCTGGCAAGATCGACGGTGTTTCGTGTTCTTCTTCTGGGCAGGAAGCTGGCTACAGTAACCATAAATAGTTCGACAATCAGCGGTGCCGTGATTGCCGCCAGAAACAAACCGATGATGGAAAGTAAGATAGTCATTTGGAAGTGTCGATATCGCTATTTATTTCAGTCTTTAGCTGCCAGTGGCTTTGTCTATTTCGATTTCTATGTGTGAAGCACATAACCCGCTGCTGCGTTATGAGGCGAAGAGGACATAGCGGGACTGTTGACGGCGATTTTCTGGCAAATGTCCTGCAACATTTCAAATCTGATCTGTACCGTTGCAGGAGCCATGCGGTTTGTTCGCCGTGGCGCTGCGGAGCGCAGATGATGACGCTGTTCTGTCCGCTCTGCTCTGTAAATGGCGTCATCCACGCTGCTTGTAGCCATGAAATACATGTTGAGGTGCGCGCTTTGCAGCATCCGCAGCAGGTGAGGACGCAGTTCCGCTAGCCACAACTCCCGATTCGACTGCCGCAGGGCCGAAGAAATCTGAATCATGGATCCGAGCGCATCTGTTCCCAAATAGGTTGTTTGTGCGAGATTCATGACCATATTCATTCCGTTTGCGATTGATGCCCGAGTGAGAGACTGAAACTCTTTCACCATGGGGCCGGTAAAGTCGCCATAGACAGAAATGACATCTGTTGTCCCCGTGTGATCTAGGAAGACGCCCGCTTTCGTCTTATTTCGTGGCTGCAGCGCGGTCGTAAAGAATTGAGACGGCATATGTAAAGCGAAGCCGATTGCGTCGCTGAAATAACGTTGTACGAGGCGTTTCGGCTCTTGCGATACACGATAGAGCCATTCCAATCCACTACTCTGCATCCAGCGAGGTGCGCGTGATACGGTGCCAGCAACAAAATCAAGTGAACCGCCTACGCCAATACATACCGGCACGTTGAGCCGGTCACGATGCATGGCGATCCACTTCTCCTGCTTAGGATTGCCGAAAGCAACGAGCAGAATATCCGGCTTTGCTTGTGCAATCCTTTTCAGAATTTCTTCGTGATTCATCTGTTCCAGTGGGCAGGCAGGCGGTGAGTAGCGCCCGGCGATCTTGAGCCCAGGGAAACTCTCGTTCAATTTCTCCGCCGCGCGTGCTGAAACCGTCTCAGACGCACCAAGAAGAAAGATGCTGAAGCGGCGTTTCACGCAAAGCTTAGCTAACTGTGGAACTAGATCGACTCCACAGACACGTTCCTTTAGTGAGCTACCAAGTATTTTTGCTGCCCAAAGAATAGGCATTCCATCAGGTACCACCAGGTCACAAGAACAGAGAATCTCCTGCAACTTCTTGTCGCGCATGGAATGCATGAGGAAATCGACATTCGCTGTGGCAATCTGGTGAAAGCCGCCTTCATCAATCTTTTCCTCAATAAAGTCAATCGCTTCATTGATAGTTACGCTATGAAAAGGCACACCTAGTACAGCTGTGGTGTATGGAAGTGTTGTTGCCATGTATCAGTCGCTCTCTGGGGGAGCTCTATAGGCAAACGCCCGGGGTTACTGGCCACTAGTTCAGTAAAAGGGGGATCCGCGTTCCATCGATCGAATCGAGATCGTCAATGGGTACTTCGACCGCGATCGATTGGCATACAGACGCAACGTTCACGAAGACCGTCAGTTTGTTGCCCATGCGAAGCACTTGTCCTTCCAGTCCGGACAAAGGACCGCGACACACTCGCACTGGCGTACCGACTTCTACGAATGGCTGCCTGGAGCACGGTACTCCACTCTGAAGCGCGAGCCTCAGCGATTCGATTTGCGTAGAGGAAATCGGCTCCGGCATTCCATGGTTGCCGAGCAGTTTCACCACTCCGGCAGTTTCCAGAATGCGGACACGATTATGCAGAGAAGGCTCAAAGCGGGCGAACAGATAGCCGCCGAATGCGGGGACATCCATCACCTTCTTACGGTCTTTCCATGCGTGGGTTTCACGCAGGGTTGGGAGATAGCTCTCAAAGCCCTTTGTCTGCAGCTCAGCTGCTATACGCTCTTCGTATCGATAGCGAGTTTGAAGAGCAAACCAATTCGCATTATCAGGCAGTAATGTATTGAATTCCATGTTCCTATCGCAATCCTTTGTGTTTCAGCCGGGCTTCGCCCATATCAGTCACATAACTGATTTCAACAATGCACAGGTGCTGATCGGAAAAACACAACGTAGAGAAATAAAGGTAAAAGTTAAATGCGCCGAATCTTTATTTGTTCGGCTGCATTGTTTCGCCATCAATGATCGGGTTTTCCTCGGTTACAAAAACCTTGTGAAATAACCACTCCGGATCACAGTGCAGTATTTCTGCAATCTGTGTTCGCAGGTCATCGCTGGGTTCACGAAAGCCATTGACGATCTTGCTGAGGTGTGCTTCGTCAATCCCCAGGATCTTCGCCATTCTGTTCTGGCGCAGGCCACTGGTGTAGATCCTCAGCTTCAAGTTTGGATAGATGTCACGATGAATTGGCACTGTATATAACCCAATCTTTGTTTTGCATGGAGAGCCGTACAGGTCATGAACGGCATCCTTGCTGCTTTCCCTTAAAGCAATCATGGTGCCAAAGTTTTAGATCGAGGGAGTGTCAACATTTTGTTGCACTTCGCGTAAATGAGGCACACTATGGGCTTCCGATCTTTTTTCATAGTTCCCAAAAAGACGGAAAGTTTCTAAAAAGTTGATTCGTATTTGCTATATGCGCGATTGTTCCGAATAACAGGGGGCGGAAAGTCGAAGGGGTCTTGCGATGTCGCCAGAAATTCTCGCATTCGAATGGGACAGCTAAGAAGAATTCCTGTAATTAGTGAGGCTTTTGACTGGAAACGGCCTGAAAAGGCGATAAAACGTATCTCATCTTTGCTTTGCAGGGGTTGAGTAACTTACTTTCGGCATTGAAGAGTGTCACGGTGGAAAATCAATGGTAACAAATGCAAAAGAATGGTTGTTGTCGCACCCAGAATGTAACAAGATGAAGGACGTGCTTACTCTTGTCCATGTAAATACAAAAAGTTGTTGTCGGCCAGGCGGCCGAAAAGCTGTTGAATCGGCTGGCCTTGATCCAATACAGGACAGCGGTGAGCCGGTGGTTGGCGATATGCCGAGTGGGCAGCAAAGTTATTCGGTCGAATCTTTTCCAGCGCGTATAGGTTAAAAAAATATGTTAGGCGAGATTGTGGTGGTTGGTGAACATCGGGATGTGCATGCCTGCCTGAACCAGGGGTTTGGGGAGAGGGATTACAGCCTTCTTTCTTTGAAAGACATTCCTGAGGCCGTTCTGTATCTTCGCGACCCGGCGTGCACTGCGTCGGTCGCTCTCTTTTGCAATGTAACCATGCGGCGCGAACAGGATTTCAATGTATTGTCTGAAATCTCTGCGATTCATCCGCATCTCCAGATTCTCCTGCTTCCAGAAAACTCGAGAAGCCTGCCAATCGATCTGCCTGTCCGAAATGGCAACATCCGCATGCTTTCTAAGCCTGCTTCTATGGACGATTTGGTAGAAACAGTTCAGAATTCGGTGAGCACCGCTGCGATTTTAACTGAAAAAGCCAAGCAGAATGAGAAAGATAGCGAATCTGAGGAATCCATAGGCGGCACTCTGCCTTTGTTTTCCACCGCGTTTCTTACACGAGTAGGAATGGCTGATGTGCCGGTCCTCCTTCATGGCGAAACAGGGGTAGGAAAAGAAGTGATGGCTCGGCGGCTATGTGCATATTCTCCGCGCGCACACAAGCCATTCCTCAAGTTGAACTGTGCGGCATTGCCGTCAGAGCTGGTCGAGAGTGAGCTATTCGGCTATGAAAAGGGGGCGTTCACCGGAGCCGTCATTGACAAGCCAGGTAAATTTGAGATTGCTCAAGGTGGAACGATTCTTCTAGACGAAATTGGCGACATGGATATTCGCCTTCAGGCAAAGCTGCTTCAGGTGCTACAAGATGGCGAAATACAGCCGTTGGGCGGCAATCGCACTGTGAAGGTAAATGTACGCGTGCTGGCTGCCACCCATCGTGATTTGCGACGAGCGATTGAGCAGGGCACCTTCCGGGAAGATTTGTATTATCGTCTGAACGTTATCAATATCGTCATTCCACCTTTGCGTGATCGCAAAAGCGAAATTCTGCCCTTGGCGGAAGTGCTCTTGGGCAGACATTTGCGGCCGGGCGCAGTCATGCCTGAAATTACGACCGAACTGCAGCAGGCAATGATGGAGTATCACTGGCCGGGCAACGTGCGCGAGTTGGAAAATATTATGCGCCGCTTTCTTGTCTATCAGAGTTCTTCGATGTTGATCGAGGAACTAATGAATACCGTGCCTTGTTCCGCGCCAAAGCCCGTTGCGACATCAAACCACTATCGCCACATGGACGGAGACAACAGTTCGTCGATAGACCGTCTTGCTGAAAAATCGCGCCAGGCAGAATCCAAATTGCTATTGGAAGCCCTGGAAGCTACTCGGTGGAATCGCCGTCAGGCCGCAGTCCGGCTCAATCTGGAATACAGAGCTTTTCTCTACAAATTGCAGAAGTATGGGATAGCCGATAAACGAGAAAAATCCGAAGCAGAATATGGCTCCTAGGCGCGAGCCGGTTGCATCAGAAAAAGCCCGCGCAATACGTGCCCGTGTCGAATCACTGACCTGCAGTGGGTTGCAACGTGACGAATAGCCGGGTCAATCATGCAGTAAATAGAAGGGAAGAATGACTGCTTTAGGGCTCTCCATTGTGGTAATTGGCCGAAATGAAGGATCGCGCTTAATGCGCTGCTTCCAGTCGATTCAGGGCATACATACTTCTGGGACGAAGGTTGAGACCATCTATGTTGACTCCGGGTCAACTGACGGCAGCCCCGAGGTCGCAGAATCCTTCGGGGCAAAAGTAATTGTGCTCAAGACGGATCGGCCCACAGCGGCTCTCGGAAGAGATACAGGCTGGAGGAATGCATCCTCCGACTTCGTTCTGTTCCTGGACGGCGATACGATCCTTGATCCTGATTTTCCTTCGAGAGCACTTAAGATCATTACTGCGGATCCTACACTAGCCGCTGTTTGGGGCCACTTGCGCGAAATTCACCCGAAAGCCTCCATTTACAACCGAATTCTTGATCTGGACTGGATATACCCCGTGGGCGAGGTCGACCTATGCGGGGGGAATGTTCTCATGCGCCGGCGCGCCCTGGAACTGGCGGGAGGCTATGATGTCACCCTGATTGCCGGCGAAGAACCAGAACTATGTTGCAGAATCAGATCTCACGGCTATCGTATTGCTAACATAGATGCTCCAATGGTGGGCCATGATCTGGCGATGACGCGGTTTCGTCAGTATTGGAAACGCTCCATTCGAACAGGCTATGCCTATGCCGAGGTTTCACGGCGTTATCGGCATACTGAAAATCCCTTCTGGAGTTCTGAGCGGATCAATAACCTGAAACGAGGAATATTCTGGGCCTTGTCGCCTATCTTTGCCCTGATTGCATCCGTTCTATTGCAATCCGTGTTGCCGATGATTCTATGGTGCGCTCTCTTTATTGGATTTTCCTTGCGTTCTTCCTTAAGTGCCAGATGGAAATCACGTGACGCCCTAGCGCTTTTCATTTATGGAATGCATTCTCATTTTCAGCAAATCCCGATTTGTGTTGGCCAGCTTCAGTATGAGCGCAGTCAGAGACAAGGCAAAAGGAAGAGCCTGATCGAATATAAGGGAAACATCTAAGATTGCAGCTCAAAAAGACACAGTCATAACCAATGTTGCCTCTTCAGAGGAATGATGCGGCCTTTTGAAATTCTTCTCTGCTGCCTTACTGTCTTGGCCTCATTATCCCTGCTTTTTAAGATAAAGCGCGGTGTTCTCTACATACGCTTGCTCTGTCTTTTGCTGATTTCGGCCCTAGCGTTCCATCTGGCATTTGAGGGAGCACACTGGCAGCTGGCGCCCCTATACCTTTCCATTCTGCTGATTTTCTGTGTGGGTTTGAACCCTATGCCCGCAGAGGGGAAACGTCATCTCTGGCTCGGGTTATTCTGCGGATTTTTGGTTAGCTTCTCTGCGCTACTTTCATATCTTCTACCAATGTTCCGCTTCCCAACACCATCTGGACCATATGCGGTGGGCACCCGCATCCTTTACATGGTCGACCGAAGCCGCGATCCAATGGGAACTAACGTCCAACCGGGAAAACGGGAGCTTATGGTCCAGATTTGGTATCCGGCGAGACCGGCTGGAAATAAATTGGCCACATACCGCAGGTACCCTGAAACCACCCTGATCTCTTCTTATCAGGCTGTGCTAAAAACTAACTCCTACTGGAACGCAGCCCCTGACCACAGCGGTGCGCCATATCCTGTGCTCATATTCAACCATGCGTGGACGGGACAGCGGACACAAGACACTTTTCTCATGCAGGAATTGGCGAGCCATGGCTTCGTCGTCGCCAGCATGGATCACACATATTATTCAGGAAAAGTTGCATTTCCAGATGGACGGGTGATTGATTCGAAGGGCGCGCCTGATCTGGGGGACCTGAAGAATACTACGGTTGATGAGGAGTTCGCATTAGGCACAAAATATACCGAAATTGAGGCACGTGACGACATATTCGTGCTCGATCAATTGCAACTTATGGATCTGGATAAAGCCAGTTTTTTGCATGGGATGATCGATCTGACGCGGGTAGGAGCATTCGGACATTCTCTAGGAGGTGCAGCTGCCGCCGAGGCCTGCTATCTGGACCCGCGTATCAAGGCTGCTCTCAACATGGATGGCTGGATGTTCGGGCAAGTATTAGCGCATGGACTTTCAAAACCCTTGATGCTGATCTATGAAAAGGGCACCGAAGTTCAACCTTCACCTGCGGAACTGGCGAAAACGCCCAAATTTGTCCGGCGGTACTGGAAGACGAATGAAGAAGATGATGCCGCGATTGAGGCTGACTTACAACGCTTCGGCGGATACCGCTTGTACATTAATGGTACAAGCCATTGGAATTTTAGTGATAGAGCTCTCTATTCCCCATTGCGGTCCTGGACAGAAGCTGGGCCGATTCAACCACTACGAGCTTATGAAATCATTAATCGGTATACATTGGCATTTTTTTCTCACACCCTAAATGGAACCCAACAACCTCTTCTTGCAGGAACAACACACTTATTTCCTGAAGTGTATTTTGAGTCTTGGAAGGCCCCGGATACTGTATCAATTTCCTCTCCGAAGCTATAAGTGTTCGGGAATTTAGATTCGGAGTTCCAACCTTCGGGAGCAGTTCTTTCCAGATACGTGCCAATACGGTTTCGATTGCTCTGCGCAGTGATGTGTCCGCATGTACGTCGCAACGCCGTCCCTCCTTGCAGTTGCACCGGCTCGGCAGACGTCAGTGTTCGATTCCGCGAAGAAATAGTTCTCATGTCTCATCGAAAAGCTTTCTTTGACGCTCGTGTTTATCTTTGCGCTCTGCCCAATCGTGAACGATCTCTTCCATAGTCCTTCCCGTGCTGACACTGTTCGGCCATTTTTCCAAAACGCACTTGTCGTCGCGACTTGCGGCGAACGAGTCGGCTTGCTTACAGAGTGTCCAGATAGGCCGCTGTGCATTTCTCCCGCTTTTTATCCTGGTGAGCGTCCAGCCGCCTTTCAGCCTTTCTCCATGTAGCGTAAATCGCAAGACCCCTCTACGCAGGCTGCTCGCGATGTCATCGGATTCCGGTTGTGGTTCCCATGTTCCGCGATCCCAGAGCATGATAGGGCCCGTCTCATGCACACCTTCGAATAGTAGATTCGCTGTGCTGTGATCCTCCATCTCGATGGCTTTACGAATCTCTCCGGCGCGGTTGCTGGGCCCTTCTGGAAGAGCCCAGCTCAACAACACTCCATTCCACTCCAGTCTGAGATCGTAGTGGAGGCGTGTTGCATGATGCTTTTTTATACCGTAGGCGCGCTCGCCAAAAGCATGACGGTTGGCTTCTGCTTCCATCTAGCAGTGTCCTCCTCTCGACCTCTTCTTGCAGAGACTCCAGGATAAAGCGGACACTTCATGTCAGAATAGGTCAGGCGCTTTGGATGTATCGGTCTGATCCACAACCGTCCGGTCCTGGTCTCGGTCGTAAGCGTGCGCCAGCTGACCAGATGGAGTCGCCACACGCTTACCCTTCAAAAGGGTGCACTATGGCAGTCTAGTCAAGATGTGGGAAAGGTAGAAACAATGGTGGGGGATCTCAAATTCTTGCTAGTGAGTGCTGTCCCTCCAGCTATCTACCGTATGCTTGACATTGCGAAATGTCCGATAAACTACGCCTTTCGTGTGGTCGATCATTTGCAGCTTTCCAGGTTCCTTAGGATGAAGTCCTACCCTACGCAGGCGTGAATTGATCCGAAATGCGTCAGCCATGTCGTCCGCTATACGCTTAAAGTTAATGCTCAAGGAAATAGAGACTTCCGGCCCATTCTGTACCCAGTGCGGGAATATAACTGGATTGTGAACGCCTGCTCCTGGCGTAAGTCGGAACTGTAACGCACGATCTTGGAGATGTTCCCTGTAGGTGGCCGCCTTAATATCTCCCGTCCAAAATCGTTCCAGTTCTGTTGCCGGCAATATCTCTCGGTCATTGCCATCAAAAATATAGACGAACTTATAGCCCTGTATCTGCATGAGTAGATTTGCTTCAGAATCGATGTGATATGGAGTGACCCGGTGCGGTGAGGTTACGAGGATCGTCATTAGGCCGTCCCTGTAATGTCTTCGTATATCAGTCTTCGTCAGGTCGGACAATTCAATCACACATTCTTTTAATATCTGAGCATATTCAGGCTCTTCATGCACTCTTTTCAGCATGACAAACGAATGTGTATCAGCAATCTCTTTTAGGTTTTCTTGAAGTGATTTGCGGGCTTGTCGAATGCTCCAACCTTTGCCCGGAGTCGTGTCGCCTTCTTCTAGGTGATATCGATTAGGTCTTGCTTGTATGCGATTTGCAAGGTCGATAAGAGCGTCATAGGAGAAGTAAGGTGAATGGTGAAGTGTGTGAGAAAAAGAGAATGCTGCATTGTCAAACTTTTTTTCAAATAAGATCGCGGTTTGAGAGTCATTCGCTAAGACAGAAGGTGCGGCAATATCCATTGGAAAATCCTCGGCATGATCAAATTACCTGGGCCCAGTAATTACCGCGCAATGGATCGGGGAACAATCTCGCTAAGAAAGCTTCATCTTTTTTAGGTGAAAAAAGTAAAAACCTGCTGGCAGAGCTACGAATGTGTCTCGTTGCAATACGTGCAAGTAAATGTATCCAATTGTCGCGCCGCATGACAGCTTTCACATGCGTTATTCTCGCTTGAAAAGCGAGACAGACAAACAATAGGACAGGCAGATGAAGCCGACAAGATAACTATTCGCACATAATAGTAATTGAAGGTAATTCTTCGGGTATCGTTTTCATCTCGTTCGCCCGAAAGCCCTGTTGTTCGTATGGGTTACTAAATAAGAAGGGCATCATTACCAATTGGGAATACTGTACATGCATTCCTATCGGTATTCTTTATCTGCAAGGCTGGTTCTCGAACGACTAGATTGTACTGGGATTGACTACACAAAGGGAACCAGCAGGCGTTTAATGTCGAAGATGTGAGTTGAGCTTGGTCTTGCAGTTCCTGATCGAGTGGACGTCGAGAGTTAAACGCATGTGTTTCTGGTGATCTCATTCTGTGGGTCACATGGGCGAAGCCCACGCTAAATCCAGAGTGTTAGTATACCCGCCTCATCCAGCTTATCAACCCTCCCTCAGGCGATAAATCCATCTTCACTCAATAAGACCTCTGGCAATCGGGCTGTTCATGAGTTTTACCTGTTTCTGTCTTTGGTGTTCGGAGGGCATTTCTAATCACATGGCAACTATTAGCTTCGATACGCTTCTGAAGCAATCTATTTTCTCCTCAAAGATCAGTGGCTTGTCTACATTGAGGAGGAGGCCAGCATCCAGTGCCGGCGTAACGATGGTTATGATGATGGCCGCAGATATATTGTCTGTCTGCGTGGCACTTGCCTTGGCTTTGACGCTTGGGTTGGATCGATGGATGGGGCCGGGGGAGACGTTAAAAGACGTTGTCGTTTCTGGAACGCCCTTGCCATGGCAGTTGGGCTATCTAGCTTGGTTTATCGTAAGCCTCTTGATGATTACACATCATTACGGGCTGTATGGGCATACTCTCACGTACAGCACATGGAATGAGCAACGTAAAACAATACAATCATGTTTTGCTGCAGGCCTGCTTCTATGCGGCGCGATGTACATGATGCACAACGTTGCTATCTCTCGCGCTGTTGTGGCGTATCTGGTCTGCCTTACAACCCTTCTCTTTTGTGCCTCCCGGATAGGATGGCGATATCTTGCCTTTCGACGCTATGAGCGAGGGGTTGATTCCAGAAATGTAATCGTTGTTGGTGTCAGTGGCATGGGCTTGGCACTCTGTAAGCAAATCGAGAGAAACCGCCATCTTGGCCGTGTATTCAAGGGCTTCGTGGAGATACCGGGTAGCAATGCGGTTTCGCAGGCGCCTCCCGAAAGTGTCATTGGCTCGATTGATCAACTTCGTTATCTTGCACGGCTGCACTTTATCGATGAAATCATTATCGCCGAATGCTGCCCCGCGTCCATGATTCTCGGCCTCGTAGATATTGCTCGTGAATGCTGCATTGAAGTACTTGTAATTCCCGGATTTTATGACGAAGTGACACCAGAGTCCCCAATCGCATACCTGGGAGAGTTTCCCGTGGTTTCAATTCATCGTCGCAATGAACGGGCAATCGCCTCCTTGATAAAGCGAACTACCGATGTCTTGTTGGCAGGCATGGCTGTGCTATTCCTTCTACCCATATCAATCATGATCGCTCTGTGGGTCAAAGTAGATTCACCAGGTCCAATATTCTATGTTTCCGAAAGGATCGGGAAAAAAGGACGCGTCTTCCGCTGCTTCAAATTTCGCACGATGGTGATCAATGCTGAACGGTTGAAAGATTCGCTGGCGGATCAGAATGAACGCAAGGGAATTCTCTTCAAAATAAAAAATGATCCGCGGATTACCCGCGCGGGCGGCATTCTGAGAAAGTACAGTTTAGATGAGCTGCCGCAGCTCCTCAATGTGTTGCGAGGGGAGATGAGCCTGGTTGGTCCCAGGCCGCCGATTGCAAGTGAAGTAAAGCAGTATGAACTGGAGCATCTTCGCAGGCTCGAAGTATCGCCAGGCTTGACCGGACTATGGCAGGTGCGCGCCCGCCAGGATCCCTCGTTTGAGCGTTATGTAGCGCTGGATTTGGCTTACGTAGAGAATTGGAGCCCCTGGTTGGACATGAAGATTTTGATACGAACGGCCGAAGTGGTCATGAGAGGAACTGGTTCTTAACGGAATCGGTTCCCGCGCTTCGATCGATGGGCACAGCCACAATCAATAAAATTCAAGAGTATCTTGCGGCATGCGGCAAGGTACTCTTTTTTTGACTAAAACCTCTAGGGATTTTAGCTCGATACTCCGTCAATATTGCAGAAGACAATCCCGCTACAGGGCTCATTCTAACGTCTAGCTTTGTACTTTGCTCGTGCCATGTGCTGTGAGGTCGTTCGATATCGACCTGGACTTGTTTTCCGGCAGACTCCCATGTACTCATGCCGCCAATGATCAGGAGCAGGGGAAGAATCATGGAGCTGTTAAGCAGATTATCGACAGCGGTCATTAGAATGGCCGCGGCAAGAGCGTGACGCAGATTGAGGTATTCAATATCTGAGCGGGCGAGCGAGAACCATACCACACGAACAACCGGCGCAAGTTGAAATGCCTCCAGTGCTAGCAAGCCGAACACGCCATACATGCCGAATGCGAGTAACCATAGCCCCCAGGGGCGCAAATTTCCTCGCTGCCACCAATCCCATTCACCATACCCGAGCAGGGGCTTATGCAGTGCGATGTTCACATGAAGCTCGTCCTGCCAAAGGCGCCAGCCAAAGGATCCGCGGCCGATTTTTTTTAGAAAACTTGCCGCAAAATGGGCAGTTGCATTGTGGTTTACTAGTGCGCGGATAGAGATGACATTCGCCAGTCGCGCTCCGGCAAAAGAGAGGATGCCGATAATCAATACAACGGCCAGGATTCTCGGAAAAGCCTTGTGGCTCATGAAGACAAATGGCAGCAGCCCCAGTAAGAGCAGGATGCTTCCCCCGGATTGGCAGAGGAGCGTGGTGAGAAAAAGAGAGAGTGCGACCCACGCGATCGGAATCTTCAGAATATGGGTCACAATTCGCTTTGCCCACAGCCAGACCGCGATTAAGGCCGCCGTACCCATCCATATGCCAAGCTGATTGCCTCCTTCGAGGAACCCGATCGGACGATAACCAATGTACCTTTTTGCTCCAATCCATTGGTAGGGTAGATAGCCATATACATGAGCATAAAGTTTGGGGCCAGTTTTGATTTCGATCAGGCAGATCGGAATATAGAAGAGGCCAGCAATGACAAATGCTTCTGCCGCGAGACGAAGTGAGTTTGTGTCTGAAAAGTAGATACGCCCGAGCAGATAAGGAATACCCCAGGCCAGCACTTGATAGATTTCACCACGAAGCCCGTCGGTGAGCGGAATCGGGTTGGCGATCGTCGAGAGCAGTGGGACAATGCACCATATGATCATGGGAATGTCCCAGAATGTCAGCTTAATGTTTCGGATGGACCGACGATCAAATAGAAGCAGGCCGAGAAGGCCGCAGAAACCAGTAATGGTTGCTTTTGTCAGAAAATAGTTGGTGGCAATCCCTGCGCCGAGAAACCAATAAGGAAATGGATCACTTGTAGGAATATAGTTGGCATTGGGCAGCAAAGCCCAGCCGCCGATGAAAACCAGCAAAATCGCTATGCGAATTGGATATCGGAAAAAAAAATAGAGACTGATCGGTATCCATCCCAAAAGGACGGCCGCAGGTAAAACAATCATCCATTCATCCTATCGACATACATCACCACGCCAATATATCCCAAGAACACCATGATTCTATTACCTATTTACACACGAACGAGCGTGGCGGGATTGCTAAGTTTTGGCATAGCAGCGCTTTCCAGCGGCATCGCCTTGTTTCGGCTAAGAAATGTGCCGGCATTTGCATGGCCAACTGCCTGGATAGCAGCTCTCGAGAGTTTGCTTCTGCTTGACATGGCTATGGATGGGCGGTGGGCATTGCACGGAAACGTGATGCACTTTGCTCTTCATCGAGGCTTTTACGCACAGAGACACGGCATACAAATAGCAGGACTCACGATTCTGTTTGCCATTTTATTGTTTGGAGCGGCGATCATAACCCGCAGATTGCGCAGCAGGCCGGGTGCGGTCGTAGCGGCATGGAGTGCTTTGTTAGCTTTGACAATATGGTGTGTTGAACTTGTCTCTCTGCACGAAATTGACGCTGTTCTCTATCACGAAGTCGGTGGATTTATGGTGATCGCCTTTGTGTGGATGATTTTGGGTGCTACAACTGCTATCAGCATCCAGTTGGAAGCTTCAGGTCGAAATCAAGTCAGGCCAGTGTCTTTAGGCAATTGATTAACGATTATGCTGAGGCTAATCGAATAAAAACGCTGAATAATTGTGCATGTGGCCAAACGTCACGTGTCGCGAATTTGAGTCGACGAGGGGTTCAAAGCTGTGGGAGATAAGTCAGTGATGCAAGTGGCATCGATGCGAAAGGTACTTCCAGAAATCTGGAAATTATTACGTCCCAGGCAAGGGCTTCTTCTTGTGGGGCTGCTCCTTATTATTATCAATCGACTTGCCGGTTTTGCCTTACCTCTATCCACGAAGGTTTTAATCGACCGTGTTATCGGAAAACACAACGGATATTTGCTGGCTCCGCTGGTCGGGATATTGCTTTTGGCTACTCTTGTACAAGCGGTTACCTCATTCGCACTGGCGCAATCACTATCGCGGGCCGCATGGCACCTTATCACAGATCTCAGAATCCAACTGCAAAAGCACATCAGCCGCTTACCTGTTTCTTTTTATGACGCAAACCGTACAGGCACGCTGGTATCGCGAGTCATGGCCGATGTTGAAGGAATCCGCAATTTGATGGGAACTGGCTTGGTGGAGTTCATTGGCGGCGTGCTTACAGCCATCATGACATTCATCGCCCTATTGTGGATCAGCGCAAAATTGACCCTGTTGATTTTTGCTGTCATGGCGTTGTTTATATTTGTTCTCAAAAAAGTTTTCGGGATCATTCGCCCCCTTTTCAAAGAGCGCATAAAAATTCAGGCAGAAATTACTGGCCGACTCACAGAATCCCTGGGCGGTGTTCGGGTGGTCAAATCTTACCGCGCTGAAGACCGCGAATCCGCGGTCTTCGCCAAAGGCGCGAGAGTCTTACTCGCGAACATCATGAAGGGAATCACGGCAAATTCGTTCATGAGTCTCTCCTCCACAGTGGTGATTGGCTTGGTGGGCGCGATCGTCATGTTTTTTGGGGCGCGCCAGATTCTGGGCGGGAGAATTACTCTTGGCAGCTACGTTACCTATAATGTTTTTCTCGCTTATATGATTGCTCCGCTGTTTCAGGTGGTTTCTATAGGGACGCAAATTTCTGAAGCCATCGCTGGCTTAGACCGTACTCAGGAGATCCTCTCGGAGAAAGAAGAGGACGATGATCCGAGACGTACCTATCGATTCGACCGAAAACTCGCAGGTGGAATTGTTTTCGACAACGTGGACTTTTCCTACGAGGCCGGCAAGCCCGTGTTGCAGCGCGTTTCGTTTGTAGCAGAGCCCGGAACGGTCACCGCCCTGGTGGGTCCGTCCGGATCGGGAAAATCAACCACAATCAGTCTCGTAAGCGCATTTCACTCGCCTACGAACGGGCAGATTCTTGTCGATGGTATCGATCTGACAACAGCGGATCTCGGAAGTTACCGGGTCCATCTCGGTGTCGTGTTGCAGGAATCGTTTCTGTTCGATGGCACAATCCGTGACAACATTGCATTTTCGCGTCCGGAGGCGACGGATGAAGAAGTATTTGAAGCTGCTCGCATCGCTCGCGTTGACGAATTTGTGGAGCGTTTTCCGGAGGGTTACAAGACGCTTATTGGAGAGCGCGGCATAAAGCTCTCGGGAGGCCAACGGCAGCGTATTTCCATTGCGAGAGCCATTCTCGCGAACCCACGCATCCTGATTCTCGACGAGGCCACATCCAGCCTCGATTCAGAATCCGAAGCTTTGATTCAGGAAGGACTCTCTTATCTCATGAAGGGCCGCACCACGCTGGTGATTGCCCATAGGTTATCGACAATCCGTCAGGCGGACCAGATTCTCTTCTTTGAAAACGGCATGATCCCGGAGCGAGGTACGCATGCTGAGCTGATGCATGGCCGCGGGCTTTATTGCAACCTCTACACCCGGCAATACGCAGTGGAAAGCAATCTCTTCCTTGCCGCCGGTGAGGGCGATGATGCAATCCAACCGGAAGACGAGGAAGTTGAAGCAAGCGTGACCATGCCCAAATTTTCTCAAGCGCTGCGTGGGCTTCAGTAATAGACGCTTTCTGATGTCGTGAAAAAATATGCGCTAAATATCTGAGAAGATAAAGAAAGAAGGAGGGCGTTGCGCCACCAAAAACGACTCTCTTCTGGTAAACTCATATTGTTGTCGTGGAGATTCAGTTTCAGGAGAACATGAAGCCGAATCTTCGAGACATTCGAAGTTAGAAACACGAAATGAATGCTTGTTCGAAATCAATCATTTCGTGTGGCATAAAGAGTTTTTTCACGCGTATTGCGTTGGGGGACGTAGCTCAGTTGGTTAGAGCGCTGCCCTGTCACGGCAGAGGTCGCGGGTTCGAGCCCCGTCGTCCCCGCCATAGATTCTAAAAGACTTAGAATCATGGGTGACATCGAGTTTAAGGACACAGAAAAGACACAGTTAAAATAACTGGTCCCGTGTCTTATGTAAACAGTTTTTGAGAAGAGGCTCCCGAAACCGGGAGCCTTTCTGTTTATGCTTCAACTGGCCTTTTGCTCTTCCACCAGAAACAGTCCTTTGACATGTTCGAGGGCCGAACGCTTGTCTCCGGCATCGGCCTGCTGGTAAACGTCCAAAGTGATCCGGCTGTTCGCATGCCGCAGAAGTTCTTGTACGACTTTTACGCTCTCGCCCTGATTCCCGAGCAGTGTGGCCAGCGAATGTCGAAACGTATGCCAGCCAACACGTTTCTCTATTTTGGCGGCGGCCACAGCTGGCTTGATGTGATCCTGAAGCGCGGCATCGCACCAGTAAGGCCGCTTTCCATCGGTGAATGGCGAGGCAAAAATCCAGTCGCCACCAGTGGGGTACGGGGTTTCCGCACGCCATTTCTGGAATGCAACGGCAAGCTCATCCGTCAGCGGGACACCTTTTCGCGAAGCCTTCGTTTTCAGCGTTGTTTCCCCCTCTCGCACAAATCCTCGCTGGAGCTTGATCCAGCGCTGTTCAAAATCGAGATCGCTCCATCGAAGTCCTCTGATCTCGGACCGCCTGAGTCCGGTCGTAGCGGCGATAACGACCATCAGGCGAATCGCCGTTGATTCGATTCGGCTCAGAATGGATTTCATTTCATCGAGAGTCAAAACATCCGGGTCGCGTAGGCGAACGGCACTCTGTCGCACCGCCTTGATGGGGTTGATCTGCCCATAAAGCTCGTGTCTTATGGCATGCGAAAACAGGGCCGAAAGATGATTCCGAATTTTCGCTTTCGAGCCTGGCGCAAGGTCGAGACTACGCAGCCATTTCTCCATGGCTACCGACTTTACGTCATCGAGTGGCACGTTCTTCCATTTTGGCAGGATTTGACATTTGAAGTAGTTCAGATAGCCCTGGATTGTGCTCAGAGAGCGACCAACCTCTGGATCACGCAATTCGTGAACCTGAAAGTGTCTCCATGCCTCGGCAACGGTCATCTTGCTGTCGAAGAGGCGTTCTTGCTGAGCGTTGATTTCCGCACGAAAGTTCGCGATAGCCAGCTTTGCATCGGCTTTCGTCGGATGCCGGTTGAGGTCGCCTACGACTTTTTTCTTGTTAACGTGACTGCCGTCAGGGCGATATTCAAGCGAGTCAAGCAATTGTTCAATCTCGACGAGTGCCAAATCGCCAATGCGCTTACCGACACTCGATCAGTACCGAAATGTCGGCATCTCATCACTGATCGATTGCTGAAGGTTATGCGCGTTGGCATGTACCGAAGGCCTTAGTGCAGGCCAAGTCCCAATGACTGAATTGCTACCGCAAGCGCGCACTCATGTGCAAAAGCGCAACTCTAGTCCGCTAAACTAGAACTTACACTCGCAGAAGCCGCATGCCAGCCGAAATCATCCTCCAGCAAACCCCGGACGCTGTTGCCCTCCTCGACAAACGCGAGCAGCTTGCTGGCGTTCGTGCCAAGCTCGCCGATTGCGAATCTGAGCTGACTCAACTGCGCGCTCAGCTCAAGGCCTTCGAAGACCGCTACTTCCGCCAGGTCGGTGTTCTCTACGCCGAGCTTGACGACATCGAAGCACGCATTGCCGAGCGCGAAGTCGACCTCTACGACTCCGACTCCGCCCGCCACCGAGCCGATGAAGCCCGTCAACGGGCGCAGGAAACCCATGATGCTGCATTCGGTGATGCCCACGAAATCGAGGAGTTCGATCCACCGCCCAGCCTGAAAGCCCTCTTCCGTGACGTTGCCAAACGCATCCATCCCGACTTTGCGCGCGACGATGGCGAGCAGAAACACTTCACGCTGCTGATGGCCCGCGCCAATCAGGCCTATCGCCGTGGCGACACCGAAACCCTGCAGCGTCTCCTTGATGATCATCGTGACATCAACGCCTCCATTGCTGGCGAAGACGCCGCTGCCGAACTTCTCCGCATCGCGCGCCAGATCCAGCACGCCGAACGCGATATCGCTGCGCTGGATGCTGAGCGGCACACGCTGCTCTCCAGTGAAATCGCCCAACTGCACCTCGACGCCGAAGCCGCCGCCCGCGAACACCGCGACCTCCTTACCGAGCTTGCCACCAGTCTCCGCGAGCAGATTGCCGATGCCCGGTACCGCCTTGCATTCGTCGACCGCCAGATCAGTGCCCATGGAAGATAGATCCAAAGCTGAACTGCTGCACATCCCGATTCGTGCTGGGCTGTCACTCCATTCCACGCGCTCCAGTATTATCGGCCGCGGACGTCGTGAGGCCGCCAGTGCAGCCTCCAATCCTTACTACCAGCAGGCCGTCACCGACTACAACGCCGGTAACTTCACCGAAGCGGCGGCCAGCTTTCGACTCTCCGCCGAGCAAGGCCATGCCGAGTCGCAGTACCTCCTCAGCATGATGTATGACGCGGGGCAGGGCCTACCGCAGGACGACACCCAAGCTTCCTACTGGGAGCGCAAGGCCGCCGACCAGGGCCACGCCTACGCGCAGGCAAACCTCAGCTTCCGCTACTACACAGCAAACGACTTCGCTGAGGCTTTCGCATGGTGTCAGCGCGCTGCTCATAGTCAACTCGCCTGGGCGCAATACAACCTCGGCCTCATGTGTCGGAAAGGGGAAGGAGTCGCGCAAAACAATACAGAAGCTGCTCACTGGTATCGTCTGGCTGCTACGCAGAACTTTCCCGAAGCCCAGCAAAAGTTAGCTGACCTCTACTACTTTGGCCAAGGCGTTCCACTCAGCTACGCGACGGCCGCCGCGTGGTATCGCAAGGCCGCCGATCTAGGCAATGCCGAGGCCCAGTTCCAGCTTGGCCACCTCTACGCTATCGGCCAGGGTGTCGAGCACGACTATGTCCAGTCCCGCTACTGGATTCGTCAGGCCGCCCTCCTAGGCCACGAACAGGCAGTCCGCGAACTCAAGCGCCGTGAGTACCGCGATCCATAACCCTAAGCCTCAGCATTTAATGTTTAGTGGCAGCCCAACCGGGGACGACTCCTTCTATCGCCCCTGCATGTCGATGCCCGGGAGGTTGGCTTGAGTTGATTCCTCCCGGGAAGTCGGCTAGCGGGGTGGAATCTATGAAGGTCTCGGCGGCTCTTGTTCCAGCCCGATCCGATCATTCACCGCGTTGCAGAAACGTTGTTCTCGATACTGATCCAAAGGCATAGCTTCCGGATTGCCCGTGATCCGCGCGGAATCCGGCTCCCCGCACTGGACACATTTAGAGCTCTTGCCGCCGAACTCCAGTGTCGCTCGAACCCCAGCAACTCCTGCCGCAGATGCCATAGCATAGACTCAAACTACATGCTCAACCGGGGCTATGCCTACACGACAATCATCAGCAGCAAATACCATGGACAAACCCTGCTCTCCCACTTGGCAAGCCTTTACCCCCACTCAACCCTACAAGCCTGGCAACAAAATCTGGACAACGGCGAAGTCACCCTCAACGGCATCACCGCTGCCGGAAGCGAATCGGTCACTTTAGGCCAAACCCTTGTCTGGGCTCGTCCACCCTGGATCGAACCAGACTCTCCTCAGCACTTCGAAGTCCTGTTTAATGACCCCCATCTGTTGGCCGTCAACAAACCCGGCGGGCTGCCCACTCTTCCCGGCGGGGGCTTCATGGAGAACACCCTCCTGCGCTTGGTGCAAAAGCACACCCCCAACGCAAATCCTGTCCACCGGTTGGGCCGAGCCACTACCGGCATCGTCCTCTTCGCCAAAACACCGCAGGCGGCCTCTAAACTATCCGCAAATTGGAACACACCCAGAATTCAAAAAATCTACCTGGCGCTGGCTCAGAACATTGCACAGCACGACGCCTACGAAATTCTCACACCCATCGGCCTTGTACCGCACCCGCTCATCGGTTCCGTGTGGGCCGCCAACCCAAGTGGCAAGCCGTCAAAGTCATTGGCGAAGGTGATCTCACGCACCACAAGCACCACAACATTTGAGGTGAGCCTAAATTCGGGCCGCCCTCATCAAATCAGAATCCATCTGGCATCCATCGGCCATCCTCTGGTAGGCGATCCTCTGTACGGCTTAACCGGCCAGCCTCTTGAAAATCTCCCCGGCCTCCCGGGCGATGGAGGATATTTCCTGCACGCCCAATTTCTGAAATTCCACCACCCCGTCACCGGAGAACAAATCAATCTT
>JABDHA010000017.1 GCA_013285705.1 Acidobacteriota bacterium | reverse complement strand
CGGTGTCGGTTGCTGCTTCTCCGTCAACTTGGCAACAATGCCCGTACGGCCACTGTTGATCGCCTGGCTGACCTGTCCGACGTTCAAATCGAACAACGCCGGGGCTGCCGTCGATAGCTGGAATGAGTGGCCGAAGGAATATGCCTATCGCGAAACGGGTGCCTTTGCGCTTCTCGAAAAAGAGCACGGCGAGGACCTGGCGATTGAGCAGGTGATTCAATTTGCCTTCGATGAGCAGTGGACGGCGCTGCGGCAGTACTGCGCGGAGCGAGATATCCGCTTCATTGGCGACGTTGCGATCTTTGTGAATTACGACAGCGCGGATGTGTGGACGCACCGGGATATTTTTGAGCTGAATGAAGACCTTTCGCCGATTCGCGTCTCCGGAGTGCCGCCGGACTATTTCAGCGAGACAGGGCAGCGGTGGGGAAATCCTATCTACCGGTGGGATGTGCTGGAGCGGCAAGGATTCGACTGGTGGGTAGACCGTATCCGGCGCGCGCATGCGCTCTACGATGTGATTCGCCTGGATCACTTCCGCGGATTCGAGGCGTACTGGTCGATTCCGGCGGAAGACGATACGGCTGTGAATGGAGAATGGGTGAAGGCTCCGGGCGCGGGGCTATTTTCAAAATTGCAGGAGAGCTTAGGCAAGCTTCCGTTTATCGCAGAGGACCTGGGACTGATTACGCCTGAAGTGGATGCATTGCGGGAGCAGTTCCATTTGCCGGGCATGCGGATTCTGCAGTTCGGATTTTCCAATCGTGGCGCGCGCAATTACCTTCCGCACCGGTATGAAAAAAATACTGTGGTCTACACCGGTACGCATGATAACGACACTACGCGCGGATGGTGGGAGAACGGCGCGACCAAGGCAGAAAAAGCCGCAGTGGAAACCTATGTTCATCCAGGAAAGGAAGGCGCGGTGTGGCCGCTGATCCGCGCGGCTGCGACCTCGGTGGCCGATATCTGCCTCTTTCCGTTGCAGGACATTCTTGAACTTGGCTCAGAGGCTCGCATGAATGTGCCGTCACGATCTGGGGACAATTGGGGATGGCGTTGCGCTGAAGGGGTGCTCGTTCCGAAGCTGGCGGAGAAGCTGGCTGCGCTCACCGAAGTTACGGATAGAGACCGCGCGGCTGAAGATGAGAAGGCGGCCACGAGCAAAGAGTAACGCGCTTGCGGGCTTATGGTTTATTTGCCAGCATGGCGACGGGGAAATCGGCCAGAATGTCGCGAAGTTTCAGCCTGCCACCGTCGTCGGCCTGGACTTCTTTGCCAGTGAAGACGTTTGTGAATTGCATGGGCGTTTGATCGGGCAGCGAGAGCATTGCGTCGCCCCACATATCCGCCAAAGGCAGATGTATTTTGGCTTGTGCCAGCGAGCAGGCAAAGCGGGGAGCTACGATGACGACGGATTGCCTGGTGGCCCGGTCCTGCCTTAAGAAGGCGAGCGCATTCTGTTGCTTTTCCACCTCGATATTCAGAGGAATATATTCGCCGAAGCGAAAGACAGGATGCAATTCGCTTCGCGTGATGAGAGCGCGATGCATGGCCCACAGCTTGATGCGTCCGTCGGGCAGGGTGCGCAATACATCCGCACAGACGGCTGCGGCTCCTTCACGATCACACTGCTCGCGCAGCACTTGTAACAGTCGTGAGCGAAGGGCGAAATCGACTGGCCGGCGATTGTCGGGGTCTACCAGGCTCAGATCCCAGAGATCGGTGCCCTGATAGAAATCCGGAACACCGGGAGAGGCGATTTTCAGAACGAGTTGTGAAAGCGAATTGACTGCGCCGAACCACTGTACCGTGGGCAGGAATGCTTTCAGCGTTTCTACGAAGCGCGTTTCACGAACACGGCCTTGCGGCACGAGGATGGTGGCGAGAAACGCGTTCACCGCTTCGAGGTATGCGGGGTCGGGATTCGTCCAGCTCAGATTGACTTTCGCTTCATTGAATGCCTTGGCGCAGTATTGCTGGATGCGCTCGAGAAACTGGCTGCGGTCTTCGGGCGTCTCCATCTGCCAGGGCCACGCACCTACGATGGTCTGGTAGATCAGGTACTCTTCATTGGCGTCTGGGGCGATGCGACCGTCTGTCAGTTTCTGCTTGTGCCTCTGATTCATGCGAACCCACCGGCGCACAATCGAGGACCACTGCGTTGGCATTTCAGAAAGCACGTTAAGACGGTTGCGCACGTCCTCGCTGCGCTTAGTGTCGTGCGTCGAGGTGGCGAGCATAGAATCCGGCGATATCTGGATGCGGTCCTGATTGCTGGCGTGGAAGAGGTCGGAGGAGATGCCGAAGGCTTTCAGGGTGCTGCCGACTTCGTTGGAAGAGAGAAAGCGCGAGTAGACGTAAAACGCTGTGTCTTCTACGCCCTTTGCCATGACGGGGCCGGTGAGCTGCTGGAACTTGAGAGCGAAATAGAGGCGCGCTTTATATTTTTCATCGCTGCTGTCGCCGAGCAAAAGGGTGTCCTGGAGAAATTCGAAGGCTGAGCCGTCGATTTCAGGATTGCGATACTTGGCGCGCCAGATGGCCTGCGCGATAAACGCGATATCGCGATCTGTGTATTGACCGCGATCGTCGATGTAGGTGCGGTAAACGGGAAAGAAGGCGATAGTTTCGCGGATCACGGCTTCGAGAATGCTCTCAGTGAAGTCACGGGCGCGGCGGTCGCCGGCGGCGAGCTGATTGAGCAGATTGATGAGCACGTAGACTTCGCTCGAAAGTGCGCTCTGCATGACGCGCAGCTTGGAGCGGTAGATGAGATCGTCGGGATCGACCTCGCGTCCCAGGACCTTTGTATAGAGAGCGGTGAAGCGGCCCTCATTCTGCGACTGAATGAAGATTTGGTTTGCGAGATGAAGAAAATCGTAGCCGGTTGTTCCGCGTACGGGCCATTCGCGGGGTAGCGCTTCGCGCGGTTCGAGGATTTTTTCGACGACGGTGTAAAGCGGTCCTTCGCTGCGCGCCCAATCGTATTTACGCAATGTGTCGCGTATTTCAAGCTCAATCCGACTCGGAGCAAGCGGCTCTTTGGGGTCTTCTCCTGAGCATTGGCTGGCGACATAGAGCAATTGGAGACGGATGAGGTATTGGCGCGGATCGAACATGCCGTCGCAGTGATCGATACGCAAGCCTGTGACCTGATGTTTTGCGAGTAGCTTGCGAACGAGACGATGGGTTTGCGCGAAAGCTGCCGGGTCTTCCATGCGCAGTCCCACCAGATCGTTTACATCGAAGAAGCGGCGGTAGTTGATTTCCTCGGAAGAGACGCGCCAGTAGGCGAGACGGTAGGGTTGGGTCTCAAGCAAAGCGTGAAGCTCGTCGAAACTTTCGGGGTCGCCCTCGACTCCGTTTACCCGATCAGCAGTGCGCGGCAGAATTGGCTGGAGTTCAGGGGAAAGCAGCGCTTGACGCAATCGAGGGAGAAGTTCCTTGAGCTGTTCTCTGCGTTGGGCGGCGAGATTTGGGTCGGCCGTATCGTGCGGAGGGATGTGCGCCAGCTCTTTGAACAGGTCACGGAAGGATCGGGGAACACCATTTTTGGCGTCATCTTCTTCGGGGAAGAGAATCGGGATGGTGCGCGGCGCGACGGGAAACGAATGATCGTAGTAGTGAATGCGTGCATGGCCGTCTTCAAAGGCAAGCTGGATTTTTTTCCCTTCCAACTCTTCGCCGTATTGGTTGCCGAGAATCGGCAATAACAGCTTGCCGCGCATATCGGGCTTCAGGGGATCCCAATCGATATCGAAATAGGTGGCGTATTCAGAGGCGCGGCCATTCTCGAGCACGTCCTGCCACCAGATGGAGTCATTGCTGATGCCCATGTGGTTGGGCACGATATCGAGGAGCAGGCCCATGCCTGCGCTCTGCAGCGCGGCGGATAGTTGGTTGAAGCCTTCGTCGCCGCCGAGTTCCGAATTCAGACGGTCGTGCCGGATGACGTCGTAGCCGTGCTGGCTGCCCGGACGTGCTTCAAAAATGGGAGAACTGTAGATGTCGCTGATGCCAAGCTGCGCCAGGTAGGGAAGGGTCTTTTGCGCATCGGAAAATGTGAATGCGGAGTGCATTTGCAGGCGATAGGTGGAGATAGGCGCGCGCGCGTCGCTGTGCGCTACCCGATGAATGCATTCTTTCAATTCAGACATGAGCAAGTTGTGGTGCGGATACAACCGTTAGGATGCAGGAACGGATGCAATAGTTTTCGTGCGGCTGACTTTACGAAAACCACGTGTCGCGCAGACAATAGGAGAAGAAATCCGAACTCCGAGGAACCAATGCCACTTTCCGGCGAAGCAATCCGATTGATGAATTATGTGGACGATGTCAGCGTTACTTTGCGCCGCGTGCTTGCACTGGCACAGACATTGACTCCTGAAGAGCGCAAGCGCGTGAGCGATTACCTGAGGAATGCGCAGCCGAGCGTGGAAACGGTGGTTAGCTCTCTGCAAGGTAAGTAGGCGGTGTCATTTCTGCTTTAGATCTGATGATTTTCATCCTGATTTCTTACACCGGCACGCGCAAATCGCGCGTGCCGGGCAGGCTGGGTTTGTCAGGATGAAGCACTCTTTTTCGTGCTGGCCGGTACGGATTTTCATCCCTCTCCGTCTAAAAGGTTGGAACCGGAGAGTGGACCGGTGCGTATTCCCCGGTTAAGGCATGCAGAACGTCGGCGATATCTTCGGGCAGGTTTTCCGCGCCATATGGGCGAATAAGCTTCGCTCGTTCCTGACCATGTTCGGCATTGCGTGGGGTGTTGGCTCGATGCTGCTGCTGATCAGCGTGGGCGAAGGGTTCCGCTCCGGTCAGAGGCGCGAGCTGGCGACGTTTGGCAACGACCTCATCATGATGTGGGGCGGCACGATCCCCGCGGTCGCGAACCAGCATACGGGGATGCGTCCTTACAACCTCACCCTGTCCGATACGGAAGCGATCCGCACCCAGGGCAGCGAGGTGCGCGCTGCGACGGCGTTCATCAATCGTGACGACATCAAGCAGCAGAGCGCCTATGAGAGCGCCGGCGGCCAGGCGATCGGCGCGGAGCCGAATTATAGCGGCATCCGCTTTCTGCCGCTCAAGGAAGGACGCTTCCTGAACGACGATGACCTGCGCGACCGGCGGCGCGTGGTCGTGCTCGGGGAAAAGAGCGCCAGGCTGCTCTTTCCCGGACGTCCGGCGATGGGCGAGATCGTGCTTTTGAATGGTGCACGGTTCCAGGTGATTGGCGTTGCGGACAAATCAGGCCGCGGCAATAACGAGAACGAAAACCAAAAGATCTATATTCCGCTGACCACGATGCTCGAGATGTTTCCGCTGAAAGGCGAGAACATTCCTGCCGATTCGGTGACTTCGATCCAGTACCAGCCGCGCATTCGCGGCGATAATTTGCAGGCCACGCGGCAAGTGCACGAGATCATTGCGCGTCGCCACGGATTTGATCCCAATTCAAAGGACGCATTCAATGAGTGGGACACAATCAAGAGCGAGCAGATGGTGGGGAAGATCTGGACGGCCATGGATGTTTTTCTCGGCGGCGTGGGGATTGTGACGCTGGCGCTGGGCGCGGTCGGGATCATCAACATCATGCTGGTTTCGGTGACGGAGCGCACGCGGGAGATCGGTTTGCGCAAGGCGCTTGGCGCGACTTCACGGAGTATTCTTACGCAATTCTTTCTCGAGGGATTGCTGCTGACCGGGGTGAGCGGCTTTGTGGGGATTGGCGGAGCGGCTTTGTTGATGTATGTGCTCAATGCGCTGATGGGAAGCAGCGTGCAGGGGTTCGATCCACCGAAGCTGGTGCCATGGTCGGCGGCCCTGGCGATTATTTCGCTCAGCGTGAGCGGCATTGTTGCCGGATTGTACCCGGCCGGCAAGGCTGCAGCGCTGGAGCCGGTAGAGGCGCTGCGGCGCGAATAGAAATTGGCAAGGAGTCGTCATGCTGCGTGATCTTTGGGGACAGGCTTATGGTGCGATGGTCTACAACCGTCGCCGCACTACGATCACCATTATCGGCATGGCGTGGGGGATTGCGACGGTCGTGCTGCTGCTTGCGTATGGAGCGGGATTCGGGCGCGCGATCGAGGCTATCTTTGCGCAATGGGGCACACAGCTGATCGGAGTTTTTCCCGGCCGCACGAGCGAACAGGCGGGGGGCACCAAGGCGGGCGTGCAGGTGCGCTTTACACAGGATGATCTTGATCGGCTGTGGAACACGGTGCCGAATCTTCAGCATGTATCACCGATGCTGAGCAAGAACGTGCCAGTCGCCAACGAACTGCACACCTATACATGGTCGGTGAACGGATACCGCCCAGACATTCAGGACATTCTCAAGCTCGACATCGACTCCGGTCGGTTCTTTACCGATCTTGACGATCAGCAGCGCAGCCATGTCGCAGTGATCGGGTCCGAGGCGAAGACCAAGCTTTTTTCTGGTCAATACGCCATTGGCCAGCGGATTCGGCTGAATGGCATCAGTTTTACCGTGATCGGCGTGCTCAAGCCCAAGATGCAGGAGGGCGATGACGATGATAATAACCGGCAGGTCGATATTCCCTTCAACACAATGGGTGATATCAAAGACTTGAAATATCTTGATGGCATCTGGATGAACTACACCGGCGACCACATGATCGTGGAGCAAGCGATCCGGAATACATTGGCGGCCGCGCACAACTTCCGGCCCTCAGATCACAACGCGATCTTTGTGGCGAATTTGATGGAGCAGCTGAAGCAGTTCCGTATCATCATCATTGCGCTGCAAATTCTGCTGCTGTTTATCGGCGGCCTTACGCTGGGTATTGCTGGAATCGGCCTGATGAACATCATGCTGGTTGCAGTACAGCAGCGCACGCGTGAGATCGGCATTGAAAAAGCGCTGGGCGCGCGCAAGAAGCATATCCTGATTCAATTTCTCGCGGAGGCTCTGGTCATCACCGGCGTAGGAGGCGCAATTGGTATTGTGCTGGCCTATGCGGTAGCGATTGGAGTGGGTCGCATTACGTTCTACAGTGCGCTGGCTTCGAATGCGGAGGCTGCCGATATCCGACTGCTGATCTCGCCCGCTATCGTTCTTGTTGCGACAGGGATTCTCATCGTTGTCGGGATGGTGAGCGGCATGATTCCCGCGATCAAGGCAGCGAATCTCAATCCGATTGAAGCACTGCGGTACGAATAAAATTCCCTGGAAATCTAAATTCGCCCCTCCACCTTTTGGTGGTTGCCAGCGTCGCTCCTTTCCACGTAGGATCGCATCCGCATGCGCTGATTCTTCTGCATGACCCGCTGCCTTCGCAGGCAGCCACGCGACGTAGAAGCAGCATAAGGAGAAAGAATGCGAGCAATCATTTCTGGCGTTGTATTTGGGATTGCAGGATTACTCACTGCTGTTGCGCAAAGTGGGAATGGCCACGCCATTACGGTGCAGGGGTGGGTGCTGGACTCGGCTTGCGCTTACACGAAAGGCCTCGATAAGCCAATCAGCGTAGATTGTGCCAAAGCATGCGCGAAGAACGGTTCGCCGCTGGTTGTGCTGCGTGATGATGGCACCATCTTTATGCCGATTGATAACAAGACTCCGGCTGCTTCGGTCAATCCTAAGCTGCTGCCGTTTGCGGGCCAGCGCGTGTCGATCCAAGGTGAGGATTATGTTCGCAACGGCGCGCATGCTTTGGTGATCGAATCAATTGCGCCTGCTGCGAAGTAGCAGGAAACTCCCGTTGCCCTGAATGGGCACTCCACGGGCTTTGGCTGTATACATAAGCTATGACTTTCCTGCGTGGCGTCGTAATGCTCTCTCGCAGCCGCAAATTTGGCCGGTATCCAGAGGCCGGATGGGCGGATTGCGTCTTCGGGACGATACAAGCGTCCACCGTTTTGCTGGTGCTGATGTTGCTGGTGCATCCATCGCGGGCATTGGGGGCGGATTCTGACTTGGAGACTGTGCTGACTGCCTCTCGCCAGCGAATTCAAAAGCTGGATTACCGAGTGACCGGGCGACTTACACGTGTGGAAGGCGATGGCACGCGCACGAACTACAAGTTTGTCGGCAAGGCTCACTGGTTTCCCGATGGCCTGCGCATGCTGTCCGAGATCTCGGGGCCCGGCTCAGCGAAGACGACCCTTCTTCTGCATATGAGCGCGAGCGGCCACGTGACCATCGAGGCGATACTTCCCGGGCAGAAGACCTCGAGTGTATTGCCCTTCGAACATTGGAACGATCCAGTCGTGGGAACGGACTTTTCTTATGAGGACTTGATAGAAAGCCAGTTCTTCTGGAAGAATCAGCAACTTTTGCCACCGGCGAAATACGGCGCACGAGATTGCTTTGTTCTTAAAAGCACGTCCGGCCCTCAGGACCAGACTCACTATGGTTCGATAACAACGTGGATTGACCGCAGCATTTTGTTCCCTGTGCACGAGGTGAAGACGCTTCGCGGGACGGGACAGCAAAAGGAATTCATTTACTATGGGCTGCGGCAAGTCCGCGGCGATTGGTCAGCGTCGCAAGTGGAGGCAAAGCTACAGGACAAGCCCGGCTCTTCGATTATGGTCATCGAAGGGGGATCCCCAAAAGCAAATCTTAGTCGTAAGGATTTTGACCTCACCCAGTCCAGTGCTCAAGGGAAATAAATCGAATCGCTTAATGAGGCTGATGCGAGGCTTGGGCTGTCTCCGGATCGTCCACAGTAGTTAGCGTGATTGGAGGCTCCTTTTCACACGTTACCGAAGCTCCGTGTAGACCATAAGGCCACCAGTTCCAGTCGCCGGCAAGTTGCAAGAGTGCCGGCCCGACAACCATCCGCACCACGGTAGCATCAACGAGCACTGCTATCGCGAGCGTAAAGCCCAACATCTGAACGACCAGAAAGCTTCCCAGGGTGAATGCGGTGAAGACGGCAATCATAATTGTCGCGGCGCTGGTAATGAGCCTGGCAGTCCGCGCAAGGCCTTCGATCACCGCTGAGCTTTCGGATAAGCCCCGCCGCCGTTCTTCGAGGACGCGGGCGACCAGAAAGACCTCATAGTCCATGCTCAATCCAAAAACGATGGCAAACGAGAGAATCAGTACGATCGGAAATACGGCGCCCGTCGGTTCGTGAAGCCCAAAGAGTCTGCTGCCGTAGCCCTCCTGAAAAACGAGAACCAGTGCACCGAATGCGGCGCCGACAGAGAGCAAATTGAGCAGAATTGCTTTCACAGCCGCAAACAGGGCACGTAACCCAAGCAGGAGAGCCAGCAGACTCCCCAGCACGACGCCAAGGATCACCTTCGGCAACCGCTCTTTTACGACCGAGTCATAATCCGCGTCGAGTGCGGAAATGCCGCCGACGCGCAGGACAGCGCCGGGCACACCGGTTATTGCTGAGACATCGGAGGAGCGGACGTCTCTTACCCATCGTATCCGTTCGTTAGGCGTAAGAGTGGAGGTCGGCAACAACTCAATCAACGTAGCGTGGCTATCGCTGCTCAGAAAAGTTTTACGGATTGCCTCGGGAACATCGTTTACAGGATCCGCAGTGTCAGACATTCCCGCGAGGGTGGGAAGAGATAAGACCTCCTGAGCTCTGGGATCGCTTTGAAAGCTTTTCGTCAATCGACTGACTGCGAGCCAGCCAGCAGGCGAGAGGGGCGGAGACTGCGGCGGCAATTCCAGGACTACGCGGAGAGAGTCCACGATACCCGATCGCCCCATGCCTTGAAGCGTGTGCAGCGCCTGCACCGATGCGGCTGAGGCCGGGAACGAGTCATGGTCAGGAAGCCCGGGAGAGATTCTGCGTGCCTGGTACGCAAGGACTAGTAGCGGAATCCCGGCGACAAGCAGGGCCCTCCAAGGCCTGCGGGTTACGATGCCTCCCCATCGCGCCCACCGCTCACTTGGCGCGCATAGGCTCTCCTCCGTTTTGAAGCGTCTGGCTGGAAGAGGCACTCTGGCGGCATTGATGCGATGCCCCAGCAGACCAAGCACCCAGGGCAGAATGAAGGTACACAGCATGACACTCAAAACGGTTACCAGCAGGCCAGCTACTCCGATGGAGCGCAGTTCGCTGATAGGCACAGTCAGCAGTGCTGAAAATCCGATGGCAACTGTCGTGGCCGAGATGATTAAAGTATGTCCCGCTTGCTTGGCAGCAATGTCGGCAGCGCAGCCGGGAGGATATCCCTCGGCCAAGGCCTCGCGAAACCGGCTTACCATCAGCAACGCATAGTCGATGCCCAGGCCAAGGCCGAGCATCGTCGCCAGGTTCTGCACCAGAATCGACAGATGCAAATAATGCGAGAGGAGCGCAGCCGCACCCATCGCCATGGAGATGGAGAGCATTCCGACTCCCAACGGCAAGAGCGCAGCCACAAGACTGCCGAAGGCCAGCAACAGCAGCAGAAGTGTCACCGGCATCGCCCGTTCTTCGGCGTGGTTCACGTCATCTGCACTGACCTTGCGAAGATCAAAGTTTAGCGGTGTTTCCCCTGTAATTTGCAGTTTGATATTGGGGTATTGCGACCTGAGCTGATCTTCCATCCAGTCTGCTTTTTCCCGCAACTTGGGGACCAACGCCTCGACACCTTCATTGTGCGGGTTCAACCCGACGATGATCAAAGCCCCGCCATTGTTTCCGGTGAACAGAGGATCCGGCCAGTCCACACTGGAGACGGCACCCGCGACGCCGGGCATACTGCGCAGTGAACTGGTTAAGAAGCTCAATGCTTCTGCGCCTTTTGCTGAATCCGGATCGGGAATACCGGTGATGACGAGAACCAGGCGTTGAACGTATGGAGACTGGAAACGCTGCTTCAATTCCATGTCAACTTTTTCGGATTCTGCGCCCTTGATGTGAACTGCCGTCTCCAGGCGGCGTTCGACTTTATAGGAAAAGGGCAACAGCGCGAGCGCCATGACAAACCCCGACATCGCAAACCAGAATCGGCGGCGAGCGGCGCCATGGCCAGTCTTTAAGGTTGGCATTACCATCTGAGATCCACGTTACTTCCAGGCCCCGTCCGAGAGCAACGAAAAGACTCTGGCGGTCGGGTACTTCCATGATATCGGGTCAAACTGCATATTTAGTAAGATGCGGCCTTGCGCTTAATTGGCGATTGATGTGGGGAACTGCCCGTTAAATCTTATCAATCGAGGAATGTGGCGGACGAAGGCTTTACTTTATGATTACTAGTCAGTCACTCAATGCTAAAGTTGGCGAGATCGCTTCAGAATACCCCGTCACGAAGAATGGCGAGTTGAAAGCATCCGTTGTGGGGTATTAGCCGAAGCGAAAAGACAGCACGAGGCGAGTTTCTTGAGAACGCCGGCGGCGAACGCTCCTGCTTAAAAAAGTCCCAGTGGAATCCGAGATGAGCACGTTGACTATTTGGGAAATACGTTTCAGGCCAACGCAACGCCCAGGTCCACAATCCGGACCTGGGCGTTGTTCGTTCCGTCGCCCGCAGGAGCCGGGTTCAAACGGCCAGTGACTCACTTGCAACAGCGGCTTGCAAGTGCGCGTTTGCACCGGGGCCAAAGCTGTTGAACAGGTTCGTAAAGGTCTGATTTGCCTGTTCCGCAGCAACCACCGCCCACGCCGCAAGGCTCGACATCAGATTGACCTGCGTCGCAGATAGGTTTGTATTGATGGTTGCGTAGTTCGGGAAGTTATTGAGTGAAACGTCGCTGCTTATGAAATTCGCGACATCGATGTTATTCGCAAACTGGTCGACAAATGGCTGGAGATAGTTCAGATAGCACCAAACCATAGTAACTGGCGCCCTATTGCCAATGCCGAACCATGCGTTCGGCAGCACGTTCAACGTTTGGGTAAAGATAGCCGGCCCTACATTCGATCCGCCGGTATTGGCCGCAGCCCAAAGTCCTTGCAGCAGTGCGGGGAAATCCTCTGACGCAAAAACTTGATTGTTGGCGTAACCAGCCGCTAGGCTGTCCACGCAGGTGGCACCCGCATATAGCACGTAGCCCTTGTTGCACTCATTAATGTTGCCGTTTCCATACGGTTGATATCCAAACAGCGGCGGAATGGCGTCATCCACAACAATGTAAGTGTTCGCAATATAGCCCCCGTTGCCATCAGAAACACCATACGTTCCAATCATCAGAGGTTGATTTGAGTTGACGAAGGAAATCAACGCATTGATGTCGGAGTAAGCGAGCAGGGCATTGACGCCCGTGTTTTCGAGGCTCCCACCATCCGCAAAGCCCGTGGTCTGCGGGTTCGAAACAACCGTCGGATCCGCCACAGGCCAATAGTTGTACTGTGGAATCAGGTCCTGCGGATTGGGGAATCTGAATGTCAGCGCCGCCGTCGGTGAAGCCGTAATCAGGCTCGCCACAAACTTTTTGGCCGCAGCTTCAGCCTCGCCAAACAGGTGGCTCTTGATCCATTCGTAGATCTCCCAAAGGTAATACGCCATCGTGGCGAAGAACTGGGTCGGATTCTGCTCCCACTGAGCGATCTGGTTTTGCAGTATCCCGGCAAAGAACGAACTGCTGGTGCCTGCGATATCGGTAAGTGACCATTGACGCGTCTGACTTACAGAAACGCTGCTTGCACTTACTGCCTCCAGGATCGAGTTGAATGCAAAGGAAGTAACTCCGCCCCCGCCCGGGGTTAACCCGTTGTTATCGGTGCCGGTAGGAGCACCCATAATGCCGGTGATAAACGGCGTCGCCTGCACTGGAGCAAAGGACTTGACGTTGGTTCCGGTTTCGTTGATCAGCATCGCCATGTTGCACACCAAAAACGGCCGCGGTGTGCGGCTGCCGCCACTGGCAACCAGATAGGCCGTCTCACTCCCCAGAGAAGGATTCGGTCCAGTTACATCCGCCGCCAGCGTCTTCGGGTCGTTCGAGAACATGTCCATCGGCTGCAAAGTCGACGAGGCATTCAACAAGCCCACAGGTTGCAGAATATTCAGGCCGATAATCGTCTGCCAAAGCATGTTCTCCGGCACGCCCAGTTGGTAAAGAACAACAGCCTGCAGCGCAAGCAAAACCGGCGCGAAGAACGTATTCGTGACCGGCGCAGCCGCGCTACTCGATGAAAGTATGCCTAGCTGCGCCAGAGTCTGCGATCCGATATTGGGGTTGAAGGAACCGAGAAACGCGCTATCGGCGGGGCTGCTTCCTTGCAGAAATTCATACGGAACTCCTACCCAGGAACCTCCTGAGACGGTAGAGAGCGCTTTCACTTGCCCAAGCATGCCGTTGCCGTTGAATGTCAGGTAGCTGAGAGCTTGCAATCCTCCCATGCCGGCGGTGAGCGCGCGCGATCCGCCTCCTGAGAGGCAAACTCCGATCGATCCAGCGGGCGGAGGTGAGTCTGGATAAAACTGTTCAATAGAGAGTGGAGGCGTGGACGTCAAACTTGCAATCAAACTTTGAGAAGCCATGTTTCCCTCGCGATCTAACGCCCGAACTAGGGAAAAATCCATCGTATTAAGTCTTGGAATTCGACTTTTCGTAATAGCCAACGCCGGAGTGTGACATGACCCGGACTCGCTGTCAATCAATAAGGGCAAACCCTTGGGAATAGGGCCGTGAGATGCCCGTCTGAAGTAATGACGATCTTCTGAGCCATTCGGTGCAATTTCTCCGGCAATGTAGGACCTCGGCTAAACTGTGACCGGTGATACTTAAAGGCGAACTGCTATGCATACTTTTGACATGGAAGCTTTGCAATCGGCAGTCGACGAGAAGCGGCGCGCTCGGGGTCTAACCTGGGAAGAACTTACGGCGGAGATCAATGAGCCATTCAAGGGCACGACTTCGATACCGATCAGCGCAAGCACAATCAAGACCATGTCGAAGAAGAGCTCTGTCACAAGCGCTGTAGTGCTTCAAGTTCTTCGATGGCTTGATCGTTCACCTGAGAGCTTCCTGTCGGGGCGGCCAGGACAGTTGGATGTGAGTGAGAAACTGCCGAACGCGGGTGCCTCCCGTATTCTGCGCTTTGATACGCGAGCGATGTATTCTGCCCTCGATGATGAGCGTCAGAGGCGAAATCTTACTTGGAAACAGCTTGTGACCCAGTTGCCAGGGTTTACGCAAAGCATGATTGCGAACCTTGCTGAAGGACCGCTCATCGGTTTTCCGCGCGTGATGACGATTACACAGTGGCTGAGGTGCCCGGCCGCTGTCTTCGTGCGCGTTCGGGGTCGGTAATCGTCGGGGGACCGCCAATGTCACCGAGAACGATTCGAAGGCACAGGAAAGTGGCGAAGTCACTGCGGCTCGGATTTATCTTCCTCGCGCCTACGATGATGGTGTGCGGGCAGACATCCACTGCAAATCACGACGGGAATGCGAAGAAGGACGGGGACAGCTGCTATGTACGGCAGGTGAAAAGTCTGCCGGGGAGTCACGATTTTGCGGCGGATTTTATTGAAGTCTTTGCCAGCGATCCCAGTCCCGGGAGTAGGAATCGCAATTTGGTGTGGGGATTGACAGCGGATCTGAGTGATGAGATTCCGGCCGAGGAGCGGGCGCTGTACATCTCCAAATCAGTCAATAGCGGAGAGATGTGGACGCAGGTGGCGCGGGTAGATTCGAGGTATTTCGATGCGCGGATCGATGAGGGACTGCGCAACGGGTTGAGTGTGGCTCCGGGTGGGGCGGAGTTTGTGATCACGACGCAGAAAGGGGCGTTCCAGATTTTTCCGCAGGCGAAGTCGTCGGATGCGGTCGTGAGGTACATCGCAGGGCCGCGGGTTTCGCATGACAGGCCGTTGATAAGCATTACGAAGAAGGAGGGAGATGTAGTAAGGGCGGCAGCGGCGAAGATAACAGCCGACGGGAGAAGGCTGATCGTAGGCTACGGCTACTTTGACATGAATCCGCAGATCTTCAGCTATCACAAGGGTCGCGATGGGTCATGGGTGAGGGATGGACCGCTGGCGCAGCTTCCGACCGATCTGGATATTTTGTCGATGCAGTGGGACAAGCCTGGGAAGGCACGTCCTGACTCACTGTACGTGGGGACGGGCGATCAGGTCTATCGGTTGGATCTTCACACGATGAAGTGGACGCTTGTTCGAGGAGTGGAGCCGGATTCGGCGATCCACATGATCAACACGGTGGCTGGGCTGCATCTGGCAGCGTGTTGGGGCATATATGAACCGGTGAGCCCTGACGCCGTGGCGAGAGTGACGCATGCGGAGTTTGTCTATCACAGAGATGAAGATGAGACGGGGCCGAATATTCGCGCGTATGGGATTGAGGTTGATCCGGCGCGGCCGAGGCATCAGGTGGTGACGGCGCTCACAGGTGTGTACACCAGCAGTGACGGCGGGCAGAACTGGAGGCGGTTGAACGATCTCCCGGAGGGCGAATACAGGACGGCGCACTTCAATCCTGATGGGACCGTGATTGTGTCCGGGATGCCGGGGACGTTCCTGGCAAATCCGTTCTCGAGCGGCTGCGGGCCTCATTTGAGGACGAGAGATTAGTCGTATCTAAGCAGAGGAGGGCACAATCATAAAGTTGATGATCTCTGTGACAACGAAGCCGAACCGCCAGTCTCGTTAGCGGATACATCTGTGCCTGGTTGCGCAATGGATCTGCCCAAACCCACACTGTTCTTACGCCCAAGGTGGTCCAATCTGGTTCGACCCTGTTTTAGGGATGTCGTCAGCTGACCTCAGTCCGGTCCAGAGGCAGACGGACATAGAAGCTTGTCTTATCTGCCTTCGATTCAAAAGCAACAGCACCGAAGTGCTTTTGTATCACCCGCTGCACCGTATCGAGCCCAAGACCAAGCCCTTGTCCGAAGGGCTTGGTCGTAAAAAACGGTTCAAAGACGCGATCCGCATACTCGTCGGGTATCGAAGGGCCCGTATTGGATATCTCGACAAGAATTGTGTTGCCCTGCACTTTCGTTGAAAGAGTCAACGTGCCAGACTCTCCCATCGCATCCAAAGCGTTCTCAATGAGTGCAGACCAGGCCTGGTTCAATTCGCTGCCAAATGCTTTCAGAACAGGGATATTGTCGGCGTAGAAACGTTTAACTGTGATGCGATTTAGCCGCGGCTGAAACAGGCGCAGAACCGTGTCAAGGGATTCTGCAATATGGACATCCTGCACAGGCTGCCGGTCCATGTAGGAGTAGTCTTTTACCGCTTTAACGAGACGAAAAATTCTCTCAGCTGCTTCACTCATTGCGAGTATGGCAGTGTCGTTGCTCAGGCTTGCCAGGAGATCGCTCAGCGCCAGGCCGAACGCTTCTTCTGGCATGAGGCCTTCCATTTCGCGAAGAGATGACAAGGGGATGTTGCAGTCCGCAAGCACGGGCGCCAGCTGCCACGATTCGGCATATTGCTTCGATTCAAGCCAGATCGTGAAATCTTCTTCGCTAGAACCCGCTTCAGACTGTGCATGCTCAGCAGCGTGCTGGCGCGATGTTCTGACTTTCGAACGTAGGCTGGAAAGCCACTGCAGGTAGGCGTCAAGCCGTGCCTCCGTCCCGAGCGCTACGCCGAGCCTGTATCGAATGCCTTCCTGTTCCGCCTCAACCCCTCGCAGCAAGTGCGAAGCGGCACTCTTAGCCGCGGAAGCAGGATTGTTCAGTTCGTGCGCGAGGCTTGCGGCAAGTTTATTGAGTGCTGCGAGCTTACCGATCTGCTGTTCAGCCTTTGTGTACTCCCGATTTCGATCCAGAAGAACCTGGACAATTCGCTGCGTCATCGAAGGGATTGCGTTCAACAAGGCGGGGAAAAGGCTGTCATGTAGTTCCAAAATCCAGGTCTCACCAGACGAACGACCATCTGCGTTCCAGTTCTCGATACGGGAGAACGGGGTTCTGCCTGTGATGCGGTCAGTTTGGCCGATCAAGACAGATACAGGACTTGACGTGTGACGACGGACGAAAATGCTGCCACGCAAGATGAACATCAGATGATGGGGCGGAGCTGCTTTGCTAAAGATGAGTTCGCCATCCTTTCCAAATCGCTCCGCACCATGCTTTGCGATCCATGCGAACTCTTCGTCGCTGAGTCCTTTCAAGTCCTCGATAGTACGCAACGCGGAAATTATCTCAGTTTCGCGAACGTCATCTGGCTGATTTCCTGCGTCAAAAGTCATCTGTTCCGCCATGTGCAATACCCAATGAAATCATAGCTAAGTTTCAGTGAGTGACTGGGCGATTGGGCATTGTCCCTCCGTGATGATTGCGCGCCCGAACCTGCACTTGAGCGTCGGCACACCCGGCGATCGATCCGCGGGACCTCGACAAGTATCCGAAGTCCCGGGATCTCCAGGTAAGTGCGCTCTACAACTTCAACATCCAGCCGGCGATGGTCCGCCCGATCTCGTCCGGCGAATCTTCCTGAACGAAATGGATGCCCGCCACTGTCTTCTCGGTCAACGCTGGCCACCCGCGAACGAGGTTGATGAGCGTATCGTTGGTGAGGATCGCACCTGGCTCGGCCTTCAGGAACAGCTTGGGCACATTGCTCGTTCCGAGCCAGTTCGCATATTCAGTCGCGATCGCATGCACATCGGCGGGCTCGCCGGCGATGGGTATTTGCCGGGGCCACGTCAGCGTCGGCCGTCGCCCCTCGCCCGGTTCGGCGAACGGCCGTCGATACTCCGCCATCTCCTCGTCGGAGAGCTGACGCAGGATAGCGTTCGGCAGGATCTCTTCAATGAAATAGTTGTTCTCGAGGACCATCGCCTCGCCAGGCTCCGAACGTAGCGCCTCCAGGGCTGAACGCATTCCCATCTTGTCCCAGTGGTCTCGGCCCTGCGGCGCCACGATCGCCTCCATGAACGCGATTCCCTTGACAGCCTCGCGATGGCGGTTGGCCCAATCGAAGCCGAGGGCCGAGCCCCAGTCATGGACGACGAGGGTGACCCGCTCGCGCACATCCAGGGCCTCGAGCAGGGCATCGAGGTAGCGGCGGTGCTCGACGAATCGATACGAGCCGGGGCCACTCTCGGGCAGTTTGTCGGAGTCGCCCATACCGATCAGGTCGGGTGCGATGCAGCGACCTAATGGCTCGAGGTGCGGCAAAACGTTGCGCCAGAGATATGACGAGGTGGGATTACCGTGTAAGAACACGATGGGGTCGCCGTGTCCCACTTCCACATACGCCATCTCGCGGCCGAGGACCCGTCGCCGCTGTTTCTGGTATGGAAATGCCGCAGAGATCGTGTTGTTTTCTGCTTCTTTCACCATGTTGCCTTTCTTGCCTAAGGAGGTGCGATCGATGACCGACGCTACTTTTGAGTTCTCCATGATGCCTTTCTCCTCTCCGAAATGTTATGTTTTGCTGGAATTACGTAACGCATGCCAGCTGTCTGTGTGCAACCGAAATACCAACCGCAGTGCCACTTCCGTTGTGGCAGGTTGTCAAAGCTAAGTTCTTTCTGCACTGCAGAATCGATTTGCAGCGTTAAAACAAATCTCAATCTCCTGCTGACGAAGTCGCGACGGATGTCCGACTGTGACGGATCCTGGTTGTGAGGTTTGACGCGCCATCGCTTTCTACGTCGGAACGACTTACTCCCGTTGCGAGGTAAGGCTGTCAGTCTCGCTATTCGGTCGATTCGCCAGTAACGGTGCATCGGAAGGCACACCTTGAAACGCCCGGATTCTCCGATTGAAGCATTGATTTGACGAAGTTTAGGAAGGCCTCCGATGGTCCCGAAACGTCTCGTTTTGAACAAGTTCGCAACAGCGCAGCCGAACTTACCCAAGTCCTCGTTTTCCAAGCACTGCATTCGCCATGAAATTTTTGGTGAGGGCCATTTATATCAGTTGCTATGCTGAAAGTGGGAGAACAGAATGGTTTCGTCTTCGATAGCGTTAGGCGCACCATGGGGCATGACCGGTTCCACTCCCCTTCCGGTCAACCTGCCGCAGCTTGAGGGTTTGGATTTAAAAGCTCGGTACCACTCGGACCGCTGCAACGGAGACTTCTTCGATGGAGTGGCAATCGGCTCTCGCGTGGTATTCCTGCTGATGGACATCGCCGGCAGGCGAGCGGAAGCCCACCCGATCGCAGCCGAGGTACAAAATGTATTCCGAAAGAGGGCTCAGGATCTCTTCGAGTCGCCGGACGCAAATGAGTCGGAGGCCATCGCCCTGTTGGCGCACGATGTCAACCGCTCGCTTATGGAGGCTGCTCACGGCGTGCGGTTTGCTCCGGCCTTTCTTGGTTGCTTCAACCTGACACTCGGTATCCTTACGTATCACAATGCAGGTCGCATCCTCGCCGTATTTCACGATGCAAATAGAGTGCGTGTTCTCGAGCCCGGTGGAATTCCGCTGGGACTCTTTACTCACAGCACTTACGAACCGGCGGTTTTGGCCTTCGAACCGCGGTCGAAGCTGCTCCTCGTTACCAAGGGAATTACGGAGAGTCGGCGCGGAGCAGCCGTGTATGGGGGTGAACGCGTCAGCCGACTCCTGCAGAACTCCAGCACGGATTCAGCGTCCAGAATCTGTGAGGCAGTGCTGCGCGAGGCCTACGACTTTGGGCATCATCCATGGTCATGCGTCTATGATTTGCTGCATCTCCGCAAGCCGTGCAGGAAGGACGACTTAACAGCGGTGACGCTTGTGCGCCCCGCCGGGTTCAGAACTTAGCGCCATCAGAACAGCTGGTAAAGCACATCGGTAAAACATCGCCCAGTTATGAAAGTTAATGAACAGTCGACTGCCGCGATTACAAATTTGATAAAAGTCAAGATTCACGACCGGATCAATAAGCACGCTCATCGTAACTTTGCGGTTACGGCAAGCGAGTATGCCAAACGAAGGAATGACGGTGATACCTTCATTGGCTTCCACGAGCGCAATTGTGCTTCGAGTATGTATGGTCCGCCGCTTTGTCGCAAGCGAAGTTGAAGTGTGGCAAACAGGGTCTGCGCGTATGTATACGGCCTTGTTGGAGCAATCAGTCACTCCGGGCCAGGATGGAATGCGCTTCGCTCTGTTCCTAATTAACTTCGCGGTCTTCAAAGACCTTTACTCAAAGCAGGTTTCCAGAGCGACGGTTAGACCGTGGTGCCATCTCCTTCTTCGCCAGCAGACCTGGCAGGAAAAGATAAATCTTTTAAAACATTCGCCCCGTAGTCGTCGCTGGTCTGCGGATGTGGGAATCGCGTCGAGCGATTTCCAAGCCTGGTCTTCGTCCAGGCGTCATCTGCAGGCCAGTCAGCCAGCAATAGCATCGACTAAAATCGGTGGCCGATAGACCTCATTCTTCGTCAGTACTGCCCAGGCCATGCGTGCCAGCTTATTCGCCAGTGCAACAATGGCGATGTTGTGATGCGTTCGTGCCGTGAGTTGCACCAGCCATGCACTCAATCCCGATGACTGCTTGGTCTTGTGCTGCATCACCGCCCTGGCGCACTGTACAAAAAGTCTGCGTAGATACTGGTTGCCGCGCAAGGGAATCTGCCAGAGTGTCTGCTTGCCTCCAGTCGAGTGCTCTTCCGGAACTACACCCAGCCAGGCGGCGAAATCGCGACCTTTGCGGAAAGCTGATCCGTTGCCGATCGTCGCAATCAACGCCGTTGCTGTTACTGGGCCGATTCCAGGCATAGCAACTAGACGTTGACATGCTTCGTTCTCCCGGGCGATGTGCTCGATAGACTGATCGGACCGCTCGATCTTATCGGCAAGTTGCTCCAGTTCCAGCTTGAGTTCCATCAGCAGCACACGCACTGAGCCAGACAGCTTGGAGTCGGTATCGGCAAGGATCCCGGGCAGCGCCGCGTCCACATAACGGCGTCCCTTGCGCAGGGTGATGCCGCGCTCCAGCAGTAGTCCCCGAATCTGGTTGACGACCGCTGTGCGGCGCATGACCCACCGTTCGCGTACCCGATGCAAGGACTGCAGATCTAGCTGATCGTCACTCTTGATGGGAACGAAGCGCATTCTCGGCCGTCCCACGGCTTCGGCAATCGCTTCCGCGTCGATGTAGTCACTCTTGTTCGTCTTTACATAAGGCTTCACATACTGGGCTGGGATCAGCCGCACTTCGTGCCCTTGCTCACGCAAGGCTCGGCCCAGAAAATGTGACCCGCCACAAGCTTCCATGCCAATCAACTCCACTTGCAGGTTCGCGGTGAAGCACAACAACTGTGTGCGGGAGAAACGCTTCCGCACCACAACGTCTCCGCGTTGATTCATTCCTACTAAATGAAATGTTGTCTTTCCCAAATCAATACCCAGCGTGAACAGTTCCATGGCACTCCTCCTTCTACGCTCCTTATACCCTCCAGCTCCCGGCTGGGTAAAAGCGGCGGACCATGCCATTAACTTCACTACCTGCCCACGTCTAGGAGCGATGCCTGCGTTTGCAAGCTGTTTGTCGATAACCAACTGATGCGGATAGTCTTTTGTCAGTGAGATTTGCTCACTCCTGCAATGCGGACGTGACCTGATGGTCATGACTGCGGATAAAGGGGGGCAATGGTCACGCCGTCGTGCGCATTGGTGAGAAACCTCATTGAAAACTGGCTCGGGACCTTGATCTTCCTTGATGCCAAAATCTACGATAATTTTCCTGATCGGCTAAGAGACAATCGCATGCTGGAGAATCGCCATCTACGGTACTTCATCGAAGTAGCCAGGTCTTTGCATGTCAGAAGAGCGGCGGAGCGTCTTCACATTGCCCAGCCCGCACTTACTCAGAACATCCAGCAACTCGAGAGCGAGTTGGGGGTCGAACTCTTTCATCACGAAAGCCGTCATCTCCGTCTGACAGAGGCCGGCGAGATCTTTCTCGTTGAGGCGGAACAGAGTCTTCGTCACTTCGACCATGCGCAGAAGGCCGCCCAGCGCGCCGCACGCGGCGAGGTGGGGAGGCTCGTTCTTGGGTTCCAAAGCACCGCAGGACTCTCTGTCGTGCCAAATCTTCTTCAGAACTTTCGCACAGAGTTTCCAGAGGTCGAAGTAACTCTGATCGAATCAGGCAGCACAGCCCAGAAACGCGCATTAAGGAGCGGGGAGGTCGATATTGGCCTGGTTTACGCACTGCCCGATGCGGAGTTCGCTTACCGTGAACTCGAACCTGAATCCCTCGTGATCGCTTTGCCTGAGGACCACCCGCTTGCCGCAAAGGACTCCGTCGCCCTTGCAGAACTCGCGCAAGAGGTCTTTATACTGTCATCGAATTCGGCGGCAGAGGTTTTGCGCCACGCCGTCATGACGGAATGCGCCGACGCGGGCTTTCAGCCAAAGAGAGTCCAGGAAATCACCACAGTGCAGACAGCTCTCGGCCTGGTTTCCGCGCGATTCGGCGTTTCGATTCTTCCGGCCTCTGTTCAGGTTCTTATCCGTCGAGGTGTGACACTTCGGCCGATACGCGATAGCCGGATTCAGGTGGGCCTGACGTTCCTGTGGATGAAAGACAATCGCTCTCCGGTCCTGGCGAACCTCGTGAAATGCCTCTGAGAGCAAGTGGGCCAGCCGCGATTCTCATGGGAATTTGCTGCTGGCCTGGTTCTGACTCACGCCCCAAAAGATGAGGAGCGTTCTAGTTAACCTCGAGCAGAGGGCAAGGGGTATGGTCCGCCACGTCGTGGGCCGTGGAATTGAACGCTCCGAGCCGGTGATGTTTTGAGAGGCCGATGACCAGGAGATCTGCATGCTCACGTTGGGCTGCTCGAACGATCCCGGACACTTCTCCTCCGTCGACGAGAATTGCGTCAGCATTAACGCCGGCCGCTGTCGCTCTCTTTACAGCGCCTTGTTGAAGAGTTCTGAGTTGGCTGCGCTTTCCTTCGAGCGACTCGTCGACTACGGATGGAGAGACGATCGCGGCGAGATTGTAAAAGGCAGGCAGAGCCTCGACGACTGTGACGATTTTCAAATGAGCTCCAAGAGGCTTAGCAAGTTCGATGGCCGATGCCAGGGCATGAGCAGCTTCTCGTGATTCATCATAGGCAATCATAATTGTGTGAAACATAACGAACCTCCTGACACACTTGCGCGATGGGCAATGTCCGGTTAGCTGTGGTGGTGATGGTGAGAATGAAAATGATCCTCGGCCAGAGTGACGATGAAGATCACGGCAGCAACCGTTGGCAGGAGAGAGAACAGAACTAAAGAGGTAAGCATGGCGACCTTCTTCCTTCAAGACCCGAAATACGATCTTGAAATACACCATAAGAGATGGTCTAGTAAACTACCCGGAGCGATATTGTTTAAAGCGGTATTTGATAAGCTCCTGCTATCAGATAGGTTGTGGCTCGGATTCGACGGGCAATGTAGTTCTGAGCAGAGCCTTTGGTTATCGCACCGACTCCCGTGGAAAAACACGACTCCCGCTGTCCCCGCCAACTTTTTTGTTATCAATGATTAACGAAAGAGTCTGAGCCTTATCTTTGCTTGTTTCCTCCCACAATTCAGTGTCGCTCCGCGGGTAGATAGGTTTTGCTGACACTGATGTAGCCGTCGACGGCAACCTGCTTGCCGCGTTCGCGATAGCCGGCTTCGTCGCGCGGCTGCGTGGTGCCGAGACCATCGACATACCGGTTATACATACAGAAGGCAGCTGCAATCAGAACTGTATCGTGAATTTCTAAGTCAGTTGCTCCATGGTGCCGCGCATTGGCTACGTCATCCGCTGTTACATCCTTGCCGCTCTTTTGAACTTTGGCCGCGATTACAAGCAGCGCTTTCAATTTGTCTGAGATATCAGCATGCTGGAAATCGGCTTTGACCTGCTTAACCAGATCTTCATTGCCATTCAGGTGGGCGGCTGCAATTGCACCATGGCTGGACTGGCAGTAAAAACAATCGTTGAGATAAGAAACGTAGGTGGCGATCAGTTCGCGCTCAGCGGGAGTAAGCGTATGAGGACCGCGGAGAAGAACCTCTACGATCTCATTGAGTGGCTTTGCTGTTTCCGGGCGAAAGGCCATGGCTCCGCGAATTCCGGGCAGTCCTTCAGGCAGTGCGATATAGGGCATAGTGAATTGAACCTTTCCAAATGAGGCAACAGATTTTGCATGACAGTGCTATGACTACGGAGAGCGCTGCCAACCGGTTCAGTCGGAATCACCCGCCGATGGTATCCCGTACTTGAGATTCCGAGCCTCCACCTAAAGGCTGATTTTGATTAGAATCGAGCGTGTGGCTTTGCCTTAAATGGTGGGCAATGCTGTCCACCTTTTAGCGGATGCGCAGATCATTGCTGCTTCTTACTATGTTGGCGGTTGTTAAGGTACGTTCACAGCTCTAGCTGGCAGGTCCAATCACAAGGACGGAACATTTTGAATCGCCGTAAATTCATTCATTCGCTCAGCCGTACGGCATTGGTTCTGCCTTTTGCCGACATCGTCGCCCTAGCGTCGCCTCCGCAACAACAACAGCCCCAGCCTCAAGCCAAAGGAATTGGACCGCAGGAGCGCAGTTACGATGCGAAACCGGCGCCAGCTCCTGCGGGGCCAAAGTCTCCAATTGAGGGCACACCCTTAGGCGTGAGTTTCGTCGATGTAGTGAAGGAATCCGGCCTCAATATAAAGACCATTTACGGCGGAGAAGGAACAAATAAATATTTGCTGGAAACGACCGGGTGCGGCCTGGCTTTTTATGACTATGACAATGACGGCTGGCTCGATCTCTTCATGGTGAACGGCTGGCGGTTGGAAGGATTCGCAAAAGGACAGGAGCCACATTGCCATCTGTTCAAGAATAATCGCGATGGCACCTTTACCGATGTGACGGCAGGCTCAGGGCTGGAGCATCGCAACGGCTGGGGGCAGGCTTGTTGCGTAGGCGATTACAACAACGATGGTCATGACGACATTTTCGTCACTTACTATGGCCAGAACGCGCTCTATCGTAATAATGGCGATGGCACCTTCACAGATGTAACGGAGCCGTCTGGCCTGATTCAGCCTGGGCCAAAGACGCGATGGAACACAGGGTGTACATTTGTCGATTATGACCGTGATGGGCATCTGGATCTCTTTGTGGCGAACTATGTCGACTTTGATCTGAAGGCAGCTCCGGTGCCGGAGAGCGGCCCCTGTACCTACAAAGGGATTCTAGTTGCCTGCGGTCCTCCGGGCCTGCCCGGAGGCAGAAACCTCCTGTATCACAATAACGGCGACGGGACGTTTACGGATGTTAGCCAGAAGGCCGGCATGTGGACAGCAATCGGTACATATGGGCTCAGCGTAGCGGCGTCTGATCTGGACAATGACGGCTGGCCTGATATCTATGTCGCGAACGACTCAGCTCCGGCAACTCTCTATCTAAACCAGAAAGATGGCACCTTCCGCGATATTGGCATTGAAGCCGGCGCAGCCTACTCGCTTGAAGGGCTGCCACAGGCGGGGATGGGCGTATCCATTGGTGATTACAACCGCGATGGTAACCTCGACGTAGTCAAGACTAACTTTGCCGGCGATACCGATTCGCTTTACACCAATCTGGGCGACGCGAACTTTGAGGACAGGACTTATCTCGGCGGTCTGGGCGTAAATACGCGGCTGCTCGGCTGGGGCGTCGGATTCTTTGACATGGACAACGACGGCTGGCTCGACATTCTTATGTCGAACGGCCATGTTTATCCTGAGGTCGACAAGTCAAAAGCCGATTTGAAATATGCTGAGCATAAATATCTCTATCGCAACCTGCGCAACGGAAGGTTCGAAGAAGTGACCGATAAGGGAGGGCCCGGTATTCTTGAAAATGCTCCGGCCCGTGGTTGTGCCTTCGGCGATTACGATAACGACGGCGATATAGATATCGTCGTGAATTGTGTCAATGCGCCGCCTCAGCTTCTGCGCTGCGATTCATCGCTGAATCGCAACTGGATCAAGATCAAACTCGTTGGTGTCAAATCAAATCGGTCGGGAATAGGCAGCCGCGTTGCCGTCACAGCCAAAACAACGCCGGATGCACCCAAATCCCTTGTTCAGATGGACGAATTGCGCAGTGGGGGCAGCTACTTCTCGCAGAACGACCTTCGGATGCATTTTGGACTGGATCAGGCGAAAAAAGTAGATTTAGTAGAGATTCGCTGGCTCAGTGGCCAGGTGGACCGGCTTATTAATCTTGATGCGAACCGCCTTTATGTCATCCAGGAGGGTGGGAAAATCCTGAAATCAGATGAGCTAAAGCCAGCAAAGACATAAGCTCGCCTCTTTGATTCTTTCGCGCTCGTCTAGCATAACGTTCCGGAGTTTTTATCAGAACAGATTTCCCGACACCTGTTCGGCGACGAGGCCAGCCTTTTCGATGAGAACATCTCTGGGCATGGTTGGATCGTTTCCAGCACTGGTGGTTAGGGTTATCGTAAATACATTGTCGCGGACCCGGCTAAAAACCTGTTCACCCTGACCCTTGTTGGTGGCGCACATCACTGCTTCGTTTCCAATGGCGCGCAAAGAGTTTCCGTCTTTCCCGCAGTGCGCCTTGTAAGCGTTGAAGGCCTGTTCCGGATCTTTTGCCTGCTCCACCGTAATTCTAAGTTCGCGCGTTATATTCCCGTCACGATAAGTGAAGTTGCAGACGGTGGCACTCAACTCGGAGACACTTGCCATCGGCGACTCTTCACTAACTCCAAGCACTCCGAAGGCCGTAGCTTTGTTGATCCATGGACAGAGGCTATCTGCATGGCAGGTCGCAGACAGAAATGCCACGAATACGAAGAACGCCAGTCTTAGATGTCTCATCGATATGTTCCGCCACTATATGCTGAACCTGCCTGTGGGGCCATTGGAGTCATCGGCTTCTGATCGTGAGGATTGTCTGTGTGCATGTGCCACGGGACGCTCTCGGTCGATATCTCGGGATGCTGACGAAGGAAAGTAAGCGAATACGTGGGAGAGCCGGGGTCGAATTTCTTCGTGACAAACAGGGCCTGTTGTTCAGCGGCTTTATCTTTCAGCCCCATGCGGCGGTAGAGAATGGATAGATTGTAATGCGCTGCCAGATCATCCGGATCAATCTGCTGCAGCTTCTGGAACTGCTCCATCGCCGCGTCATAGTTATGCTGCTGGTAGTATGAAATTCCAAGCTCACGGCGCGCGTCACGCGATTGAGGATATTGATCCACCACTTTCTTAAGATCGGCTATCTCCGCTTCGGTATGGCCTGTGCGCCGCTCCACGAGCGCGGAGTAGTAAAGAGCCCGTGCATTGTCGGGGCTCAAGGTCAATGCCTTATCAAGGGCGCCCTTTGCCGAGCTGTACTTTTCCCATTGGATATTGGTCAGGCCGACGTTGGTATAGCCATCGGCGTAATCCGGCCTCAGTTTGATCACTTCGGTAAAGGCCTGCACCGCGTCTACATATTGCAGCTGGTCAAGATATGAGATGCCAAGATTATTCCAGCGCATCCAGTCGGGATTATCACTCGGGTCTGCGGGCCCGGCGGGATTCTTGCCGATATTCAGCACGCGTGTACGGGACGCTATTTCAACAAGTGGATAGAGAGGATGATCTTTTCCAAAAATATTGTTGAGATAACTCTGACGCAGATGGCGGTAGTTCACTTTTGCCGTAACCGTGATCGGTCCTTTTGCATTGGCAGGAATATGGAACTGATAACGAACCAGCGTGGACCTGCCTGCCTGTACGGTGTTGTCGTATGCCACGGAACGGATTGTCCACACTTTGTGGTTATCGACGAACTCTCCCTTTTCTGTGACAGGCCGATTGGTGAAGCTATGGGCTCGTTCATCGAGCATTCCATCCGGCTTGATGAATCCGCTGTGGTATATCTCTTTACCGGCGGAATCCTTCACGATGAACTCTGCGTACGCTTCATAGAGGTCGCGAACTTCCGGGATGAGTGAATGCCCGATGTTCTTATTCTGGAAAACAACATACGTTTCAACTGAATCATTCGCCTTCAATTCATAGGGAACAGAACCGAGCGGCGCGATCATCTTGTCGTCCCCGGCTTTTTTGATGGCGAAGATGTCGACGTTCATGAAATTGCCGGAGCGCAGGAACTGGATCGTCTTTTCTAATTGCTCATCAAAGCCGTAGTAGAACGGGACTGCGGTATTTCCTGCCAGCCACCGATGGGAAGCAAAGGTTCCATTTTTTGCTCCATAATCGGGAAGCGTGATTGCTGCGCGCTTCATGTGGCATCCCTGACAGGTCGTGAAGTCGCCGGAATAAAACGTTAGCGGATTCCGTTGAGAGAACTTAGAATTCTGCCATTCATCGTAGGTAGTGAATGCACGGACAAATTTGTAGTCGTTCAATGTGTCTGGCAGGTTTGCTTTGTGGCATGCTGCGCAGAATTCGGGTGTCCTAAGAAAATCATGCATTACCGCCTCGGAGTGCCGGTCCGAATGCTTGAGAATTTCATCATACGGAACTTCGCCAGGGATGCGGTTTCCTTTTTCATCGACCATCACTGCGGGAATACCCATAACGAAGCCGCCATTGCCGTTCGTGGACTGCAGGCTCTGAATGGAGTGGCAGGTCATACAGGTGAGTCCGTCTGAATCGAACTTGCGGTCAACGTGCGAGTCTTGTGTCAGGCCTCCGGCGAGCACCGCGATCGGGTTATGGCAGCTATCACAGTGGCGGGAGAACTCGATGCCTTTGGTACGAATCAGAATATTTACGCTGGTACGGTAGAAGGGCGTGCGGAATGAATTGGAATGCAGCGCCTGGCGCCACTGGTGGTATGCCTCTTGATGACAATGAGCACAATATTTTGCATTCGGGAAAGCGCCCGGTTGCACAAACTCGTCGCCTTCAACCTTCGCACTCCCCGGAATAAACGGTCGGTCTTTGCCAAAGCGAAAATTGTAACTACTGCTGATCTTGTCAGAGTATTCTTTGCGCGGCGTGTCTTGATCTTGCTGCGCGCCAGTGGCAGATAACAATGTGGTGCCTGCTAAGGCCAACATTCCTGTCATCGCGAGAGTACGTATGGTTCTTCTCATACAAAGTCCTGTTTATCTCAGTTCGCTTGGTGCTATTTAGCCGCCTGATTTCCAGTTGCTGGTGTCGAGATCTTATGGGCGATGGCGTCATAAACGCTAGGCACGAGACCCTTACCCTCCTCGATCATGAAGAAGCGATCGACACTCGGTAAGGTAGCCTGCTCAACAGTGCCATCTGGCCAACGAATCTCGACTCCATCGACTGTGGTTGCCTGTCCGAGTCCAAAATGAAGACGCTGATCGTTCGACGATTCATAGCTACCCCCGCTCATGACATCGCCCCGCTGACGGATGCCGCCTGCGGTTACATAAACCGTTGCCCCGATAGCATCACGAGGACTCTTCGGGCCGCCTACAAGCACGAGTCCGACCCAGTGGTTCGTGTCGGAATTCACGTTCTTCAGCAGAACCGGGGTATGGTCAATGCAATTGATGACAACGTCTATTTTGCCGTCGTTGAACAGGTCACCGAAGGCTGCGCCGCGACCAGGAATGACATCGGCGAGTCCCGTTCCTTCGACTGCGGGAACGACCTCAAACTTTTTCCCGTGATCGACATTGTGAAAAAGCAGCGGACGCTCGGCGAACGAAGTGCCCCAGTTGTATTGATCGACCTGCGGATAGACATGGCCACTGATGGACATGATGTCCTTCCATCCGTCGTTGTCATAGTCAATGAATTCAGTCGCCCAACTCAAGAACGGATACGTGACTTCGGCGATCCCCATTTGCGGCGTGATCTCTGAGAAATTACCATCGCCTTCGTTTCGGAATAGCGTCTTGTAATCGTCGGAGAAGGTCGTTGTATAGAGATCAACGCGGCCGTTGTTGAGATAATCTCCAACCCCGAGTCCCATCGAAGCTGTTTCGCGCGCATCTTGATTGAGAGCGAAACCGGAATAAAAACTCGCATCCTCGAAGGTGCCGTCGCCCTTGTTCATGTAAAGATAGTTGGGCGTGGAGTCATCAGCGACAATCAAATCAACCTTGCCGTCATTATTTACATCCACAAACGTCGAAGAGAAACCATAGTATCGGGACTTATCGCTGACGCCGGCCTTCTCGCTGACATCGGTGAAGGTACCATCTCCGTTGTTGTGAAAGAGATGGTCGGGTTCGCCTTCCAGTCCGCGCGGACCGCACATTACATTCGCTCCGCGATACTGGCAGAATCCATAACCTACTGCTGCCGATCCGGGAACGGGGGGATGGCTGATGTCGTAGTGAATGTATCCGGGAACGAAGAGATCCAGATGGCCATCTCCGTCATAATCGCCAAAACTTGCTCCCGTTGACCAATTGCCGAGAGTGACTCCTGCTTGCTCTGCAACATCAGTGAATGTGCCATCGTGGTTGTTGTGGTAGAGGCGATTTTTGCCGAAGTTCGTTACATAAAGGTCGGGCCAGCCGTCGTTGTCGTAATCGCCCACCCCTACGCCATAGCCCCAACGATCGTTTGTCACACCTGCTTTGGCAGCAACATCAGTGAATGTGCCATCGTGGTTGTTGTGAAAGAGGGCGGCATGCGGAGTTTCTGCCTTGCCGTCAAGAGCGTCATAGGTGGATCCGTTCACCAAATAGATGTCGACCCAGCCATCGTGGTCGTAGTCAAGCAGTGCCACACCTGAGCCTGTTGTTTCGATAATGAAACTCTTCTGTGGAGTGCCCATTTTGTGATGCCAGGTGGTCAGGCCGGCTTTTTCCGAGATGTCCTGAAAAATGACGGGGCCCGTCTTGACGAATCCGCCTGCCGTGATTGGCCTCTTCTCTGAGTCCAGGACTGGCTTGAAAACCCCGGCTGTTGACGAGCCTCCCTGTTGCGGCGTCGATGCGCTGCCCCCGTAAAGAGGAGCAGTTGATGGCTGCTGTCCTCTTGCAGAGAGCACAATAAAGAGAAAAATCGCAACGAGCGTTCCAGCAGGGAAAGGGCTCCGCCGTGAATCCTGGAAGAAGTGCAAAAGCATGAATTGACAACCTATCAAAGAAGTTAGCTACGGCTGCTCATTATCTCCACTCATACGATTCATTGTCTTCAGCCTTAAGATTGAGGCTTAGATCATCCCTAACGGGTATGAGAGGTGTCAAATGAAGGGTTGCAGCAGTTGATACCTGCTAGCGATCCGCACGCTGAAGTCCGAGAGATTCGAGGTCATGGGCCGACGCCTTCACTTCGTGAAGAGTGGCATATTGGTTTCGCTCGAAGAACTGCCTCTTCTGAATCCACTCGCTGCCGGAGATGTCCATATGCTTGAGTCGCTTCACCCAATAGACGCATTTCGACCAAGGTCCCTGCGCCTCATACACTGTCGAACCTCCAGAGGTCGCCACCCAGAGCATTCCGACTTTGGGCTTACGTTGAGAGGTGGACATCGCAATCAAGTGGATCAGGAATGTATGTTCCAGTCGGTCCTTGTCCATCGTAAAAAGTTGTTGCGCAGTAAAGAAAAGCCTAAGGGACATTGTTTGTTGAGGCATGACCTAAAGGGATGAGCTTTTACTCCACCTGTCTCGACGCTGCAAAGTTTTGAAAGCTCGTCAGTTAGAGTTCACCGCAATCTGGATTGCTTTTGCTAGCTCCTCAGGATGGAAGCCAAACGGTCCTGGTTTGCTTTTGTAGAGCAAACGGCCACCAGGAGCAATGAGATACATGCGATCCGGCCATCCGGTATAGGCGGACTCCACGTTGTTATCAAATCCATCGATCAACGCAGGAAACTTGATTCCCAGCTTTCGTACGCACGCACCGGCAACAGAGGCGCGCTCTGCTTCGTCACGCGGGCTGCGGAAGAGCACCTTGTCGCGCACGTTGGATTGCATTTGCCACACATCCGTGGGGTGAGCCTCAAGGATGTATACGGCATAGAAATCGATCTTATCCTTATATTGCCCTGCAAGCTTGTTCAGGGCGGGAACCTCCCGCCGAAATGGCGGTCAGGTGTAGCTCCCGAAGACCAGTACTACAGGGTTCGTTGCCCACAGCGACGCCAGCTGCACGGGTGTCTTTGTCTCCAATGTCTCAACGCTGAAGTCCGGAACTGTGTCGCCTACAGTTAGATGACCTTTGCGCGCTTGAGTCCACATCGTCTCAAACGGGAAGAGGAAAAAGGCAGGCATCGGCATTCTGGACATGACATGCCCAAATACCTCAGGTGGCTGACGCATAGCCCAGCCGATGTATCCCAGCAAGCATAGCCACAGGCCAGCAACGATCGCAACGGTCCTAACCAGCCGTCGTTTTGTGCGTTGCTTCATCGCCATCCTTTTTAACTCATTTCGTCGAAGAATTCATCCCAAAGCGCCTGGCATTGCTGGCTAGTGCGGCCACTCACACCGCCTCATTTTCTTCCCATTGTGTACGAGTGTATCCGGAATGTGCCATGAGCTTGCCCATTGGTCGATACTCCGCAGGATCCTCTGGTTGCCAGGTGGCGAGACCATCGACATACCGGTTGAACATGCAGAAGGCTGCAGCGATGAGGACGGCGTCATGAATTTCCAGATCAGTTGCTCCCTGTGCGCGGGCTGTGGCGATGTCATCTGACGTGACATGTTTGCCACCTTGCTGCACTTTGCCAGCGATGGCGAGAAGCGCCTTGAGTTTGGGCGATATATCCGCGGATGCGAAATTGGACTTGACCGAGTCGACGAGGGCATAGTGAGCGTCGTCTCCGCCGAGATGCTCCGCTGCGGCTGCGCTGTGGGAGAGTTGGCAAAAGCGACAGTCATTGCGGGATGAGACAAAAGCGGCGATGGTCTCGCGCTCGGCGCTGGAAAGTGTGCTGGGTCCGCGCAGGAGAGCCTCCGCTAGTTCACGCAACGGTTTTGTGGTTTCAGGCCGGAACTTCATCGGGCCCAGGATGCCAGGAATTCCGTCTTCAATTGCGATATGTGCCATCTTGATTCTTTCTCCTAAAAGTTGAACCGCAGCGATGCCTGCAGTTGGCGGGCTGTGCCGGTAAAGTTTGGGGTTGCGAAGGTAGGATTTTCCGGGCTTCCGATTTTATCTCCGTACTGGCGAGGCACTGGACCCAGGAAATCGGCAGCTCCGTAGACCTGATCGATGTTCTGCACGTTGGTGTGGTTGAAGAGGTTGAATGTCTCAAGACTGGCCTCCGTGGAAATACGCTCGGTGAGATGGAAGACTCTCTGGAGGCGGATGTCGCTATCGTAGTATGACGCACCGCGATATGAGTTGCGGCCTACTGTGCCGGTCCGGTCGGAGAACGGAAAGCCGTCGCCGTTTACATCGAATCCGGCAAGTATGGAGAAGTAACGCGGACTTTGCAGCGTGTTCAGCATGGACAGCTTAAAGTTCCGAAGTAATAGCGGCCATTCAGCCGGGCTCTCTGCCAGGAAGGAAAGCACGGCGCGGTGACGAACATCATTGTCCCCATTGGAACGATCTCCATTTGGATCGAGGTAGTCTTGCGGCGTTCCGGTAAGCTGCACGTCTGTCGAGATGTCGATCGACTTCGAATACGTATAGTTCGCGAGCACGCTGTAGTGATTCGCGAAATTCTTCCGTAGACTGAGTGTGCCGCCGTTATAGATGGAGAATCCCGTTGGCGTAGCGATCAGCGCGAAGCCAAAGCGCGGATCGGCAGGCGTGAAGGCCTGGCGTCCATCGGGGAGATTGCCAGCAGGCAGGCCATTGACACTGTAATACACAGGTATGTCCGCAGCGTGGAGATACTGATAGCCGGCTGTGAGAGTCCAGCCCATTCCGATCTGGCTCTCTACTTCGAGGCTGGCCTGTTCTGCGTAACTGTTCGCAAATTTGCGCTGGACGTACCCGAGAGGAAACTGTTGAAGGTTTGCGGGAGATGGATACACACCTCCAGTGGCAAATTCGCGAAAAGACTGTGATGCGAGAAATGGACTAGAGACGCCGACGACTCCCGACTGGCCAAGACCAACCACGCCGTCAGGCTCGTTGAAGTCGGGCACCAGTGGATTGTTCATCGGAGTGAAGGCAGATGCGCCCTGCCAGCCAACCATCAGGTCGGCATAATCCCACGGTCCGGTAAAGAGGCCGAATCCGGCTCGTATGACCTGCTTGCCTCCATTGAGAGAATAGGCTAGCCCTACTCGCGGCTGCACATTGCCGTAGTTGGTAGGGTGCAGCTTGCCGATAACGCGCACATCGGCCGCCGAAGGAAAGACGTCGAAGTCATAACGAAGACCAAGGGTGAGCGAGAGATCAGGGGTGACTTTCCACTGATCCTGCCCATAGAAGTTTGCCAGGCGATGCCAGAACTTCATGCTTGTCGCATTGACGAACGCCGAAGCGGCGGCGCCGGCATAGAGCGATCCCGCAAAAGGAAGAGGGCGATTCGGAATCTGCTGGCCAAAGTAGGAACGCGGCTGAAGAAAAAGGAACTGTACTGGAGTTCCGGGACCGAATGGCGGTCCTGCGAACTCGCCTGCTCCGAAGAAGCTCTGCGGTGTGAAGATGGCCGCGCCGGGACTGAAGAAAGTTGTGTCGGCGGTGATCCAGACGGGTTCGAAGCCGCCTCCGAATTTGAATGAATGCGCACCGCGAACATAGGTGAGGTTTTCCTGAGCTTCGAAGCTCGGTTCTTTGTAATACGAAACGCTACCGGTGAATCCGCCGCTAACCAACGTGTCCGACACATTGAGTGTCGGCTCAAAGCCCGCTCCTTTCGGTGTCAGATGAAAGACGCGGTGGCCGTAGTCGATGACGCTTTCCGATGTCCAATGCGGCCCGAAGATATGTAGATAATTTCCGTAAATGGTCTGGTCACGCACCGGGTTGTCGCGATAGGTAGACGGCAGTCCCTGGCCCGGCGCCGCGGTCGGAGCATTCACTTTGCGGTCGTCATTGAAGAGATAGCCAACGTTGAGAATATTTTTCTCGTTGAAGACCTGCGTGACCTTTCCGAATGCCTTGTCATAGTTGTCGATCTGCAAAATGGAGTTCAACTGCTCGGGCTGAAGGCCGAATTGTTCCTTCACCTGATTGATGCTGGGAGTGCCCGGCCCCATGCAGCCCGGATTATCCAGGCAGCCGAGAATAAAAGTAGAAAATGTCGGAGATGCTGCGCGACGCTGCCCCTCATATCCGGTGAAATAGAATGTCTTGTCGGGGCGGATCGGGCCGCCGATATTCCCGCCAAACTGATTCACACGCAGAGTATTCAGTCCTGGAGCGGATAGCGGGTTCTCTGCATCGAGCTCGTTGTTGCGGAAATATTCGTATAGCGAGCCATGCAGGTCATTTGTTCCCGATTTTGTGATGGTGTTCACTACCGATCCAAGGTTGCGGCCGTTGTCGCCGGCATAAGGACCATCAACTACGCGGAACTCCTGCACCCAGTCGAGCGAAGGGCTTACGCGCTGCACACCGGAGAGGCTGACGGTATAGTCGGTGCCGTCAAGCCCGAAGAACGAGCTGTGTGTCTCGCGCAGGCCGCCGAAGCTGAGTTGCAGCACAGTTTCCAGAAATGGTGACTGAGCCGCAGTCGCTGTGCTGCGCCCCACATTCGCCGTGGGCGTAAGCAATACGAAGTCGATGAAATCCCGTCCAGCAATGGGAAGATCCTGAATCTGGTTCGGACGAATGACCTGGCTGGTCTCAATCTTCTGCGTATCGATACCCGCAGAAGATGACTCAGAGACCGCCACGCTTTGCTTCACGGCTGCAAGTCCAAGCTGTGCTGAAACCGATGCCACCTGCCCAACCGTCAACGTGAGCGGACGCTCATAATCACTGAACCCGTCAGCTCGCACAACAAGGCGATAGTCGCCAGCGGACAATGCCGTGAGCACGGCAAAGCCCGAGTGGTCGGCAATCTGTGTACGCACAAGACCAGTGCCCGGATTGTTCAGCGTGACATGAGCACCGGGAACAAGGCTTCCTGTTGGATCTGTCACCGTGACGTTCAGTGTTGCGAGTTGCTGCGCAGGGAGAAAAGTTGCACAGATCAGGAAGAACAGCAGCGAGGAAATCTTCTGAAATACATTGCGTGTCATATCTGGCTCTCAAAAATATTTTTCGTGTCTTAGTGCTTCGTGCCGCGGAACGGCCTCTTTTTTGCATTTCTTGTTACATAAATTCGCTTCGAGTTCGGGAAGATACATCGGGGCTTGCTCAATTGCCTTCAAGAGATGCTCCTGTTTCTGCGAGAAGGGATTCTGGCACGGATGAAGATGAGCTGCCTGTTGTGTAGCGGTATGCGGGCAACAGCAGCATGCCGACAGCCACCACCATGGTGACTACAGAGAAAACTGAAAGTATGCCGGTGTACGATCCCGTCTTGTCGTAAATTCTGCCCAGCAGCAATGGCGCTATCGCACCAGCAACGGCAAATCCGCTATAGACCAACCCGTACAGGGTAGAAAATGAGCGCAGCCCAAAGTAACGCCTGAGCATGTAAGGAATCAGGTCAAGCTCGCAACCTGCCCCGAGGCCAGCAATGAGAGCCGCTGGCGCAGCGGAATGAAACGACTGCGCATGTGCCAGGAGCAAGATGCCAGTACCGGCAGCGAGCATGGAAAACATCGCGATGTGGGAGCCCTCAAGATAATCGAGCAGCCAGCCGAGAAGCAGCCTTCCAGCCAGGCTCGACGCACCAAGGATCGAAACCGTCAGGGCGGCATCGCCGGCTTTAATTCCACGGTCGCTCAGCATTGGTACCAGGTGAGCAAGGGCGCCATTTTCGCTCAGCGAGATACAACAGACTCCAAACGCAAGCAGCAGAAAACTACGCGATGCAATCGCCTGCTGCCAGGTCACGCCTGTGTTTGCGGCAGTAGCAGTCTCACCACCCTTCCGGGTTACATGCATGCGAGAGGAGCGCGCAAACAGCAATGTCAACGGCGCTCCAATCAGCAAAGGGAGTGCTGACAGAATCAGATAGGTATGCGGCCAGCCATAGGTGACGAGCAGGTGCTGGACAAGCGGTGGAACAAGGAAAGATCCTGCGCCCGAACCCGCGACCACAATCGAAAGCGCTGCGCCGAGCCGCCGTTCGAACCAGCTGGTCACAACACGCGCGTATCCGAGTTGATAGGTCCCCGAGCCCGCGACGCCGATGAAGACAGCATTCAAATAAAACTGCCAAAGATGTGGCGTGAGCCACGCGAGCGAAGCGACGCCGAGGCCAAACAGCGCCATAAAAGTAGCAATCAGTTTGCGCGGCTCAAAACGGTCGAAGAGTTTGCCCATGAAAGGAGAACAGATCGCCACCGAAATGGCGGCGAGGCTGAAAGCCTGTGAAATCTGTCCACGATTCCAGCCGAATGCTTCCTGCAGTGGCTTCACCATCAGGCTGAAGCTGTAAATGAATACGGTGGCGAAACCAACAAACACGCCGAGATGGCAAACCACCACGACACGCCAACCCGGATAACCCAGGCTGTTCTCGGAACAGACGTCTGCCACATTCGTCGAACTTGTTAAAGGCATCGAAGCAATCAATTCCTGTGCAGCGGAAGGAGAGCGTGGAACGCATCATCGCGGAATGCGCCATCAATCACAAGCACCCGGAGGTGGGCTGCTGCCTCAGCCTTTTGGTTGAGGCGCCTCGAACGCGCCTCGCGTAATATCCATGACGCGGAATGAGCCGTTTATTGGTCAACATTCCCACCTTGATTAGGAGCTAAGTTGCATGGCCTATATTGAATTACCAGTTGTCCCGGAGCTGGGACGTGAGTTTCCCGGCATCGTCGGCTTGATGACCTTTCGTCCCGAGACCGCTGCGCCCATCAATGAACTGGTGAACATACTTTTGCGTGGTGAAAGCACTTTGACACCCGGCGAACGTGAAATGATAGCCGCGCATGTATCGTGGCGAAACGACTGCTTCTTCTGCCAGACCATTCACGGTGCGGTTGCCGCGGCCCAGCTCGGTCACGATGAAAAGCTGGTGCATACTGTGAAAACAGACTGGGCGAGCGCCGATATTTCTCCCAAGTTGAAAACTCTCCTAAACATCGCAGGCAGAGTGCAGCAAGGCGGAAAGCAGATAACAGAGGAAGACGTAACGGCTGCCCGCGAGCAGGGAGCGACCGATCGAGAAATTCACGACACGGTTCTCATCGTCGCGGTATTTTGCATGTGCAACCGCTATGTAGATGGTCTGGGCACATGGGCTCCTCAGGACCCCGGCATCTATCGCGCCAGAGCAGCGGAGATTGTGGAGCATGGCTATTCTGCGGTAACCGAAGCGGCAACGGCACAAATCGCACGCTGAGCCGGGATAGTGACAATCGTCGCAGCGCGATTCTGATTCGCCATTCAGTGGAAATCAGCTCAAGCTTCAGCGAATGGCGTGACCGCGCTCTCCTCACACGATCGTAGGGTCGCCTGCTTTGAATTTCCAGAGTGGACGGGTAATGTTGTATCCCATCGAACCCTGCGCAGGAGACCCCGGCACAGAGAGAAACCGAACGCAGAGCTCGTCTTGTATGCCCGCTTAGAGTAAGCGCACAAGGTAAACAAGGATTCTATGGATCGTTCGTTTTGCGAGTAAAGTCTCACCCATCCGGTATCTATCCCGGATGGGTGTTCGATTCGCTTTGGCGCTCTTGATAAGCCCTGCCCAGCGTCAGGAACAACGGATCGTCGGTTGTTAGTTTCCTCGGCGAACGGACATAACTGATTGATAAACAATGGCGACAAGCCGTCTCACAATCGAAATGAACAGTCCACGATTTCCGCTTTTTCATCTTGACAGCGTTACGATGCAACGCTAACGTTGTCGGTCGTTGATCCCCCCTTCGACCGGCCCATTCCAGGAAAACGCTCTCAATTCGAATCGATATCGCCATGCCATTCATTCGGGCACGGCTTCGTAGTGCCATGACTACCAGGAGGACGTGATGACTTGTGTAGCAAAAAGGTTTTGTAGTTCTCTTTCCATGCTGACACTGTTTTTGAGTGTGTCAGCAACTCTCTCCGTAGCACAACGCACCACCTTCTCCGCCGTTCACGGCAGCTTTACACCCACAACCGATCCCGTCACCGGCGACTTCACCAGCGCAAACATGGAGGTCGACGTTGTTCTGGCGCCAAGAAACGAGTCGGCCCTCTCCGACCTCCTCGCAGATCGCTACAACCCGCAGAGCAAAACCTATCAGCACTGGCTCGCACCGGGAGAGTTCTATTCGCGCTTTGCTCCCACCCGTCAGCAGATCAAAGCCGTCACCGACTATCTGGGCAAAAGTGGATTGCAGGTCGAAGCATCTTCATCCCCATTCCTCATCCGCGTCAGCGGACCGAGCAGCATGGTTGAGAACATATTCAGAACCAACATTCGCACTTACCGTAACCGCAAAGGCATTGACTATTTCTCAAATGATTCAGAAATTCAGCTGCCTGTAAGCGTGGCCTCACAAGTGCGCGGCGTCATAGGCCTTTCCAACACGGTTCGCTTCCAGTCCATGAGGTCACGGCCGATGAAGCAAACCGCTCCGCCGCCCACTCCAAGCTGTGAGACTCCCTATCCGACTGAGGAGCAGCTAGCCAACGCGGCTCTTGGCATCTCAGGCTTTGCGTTTGGTTATGGTGGCGGTCCCGGATGCAATGGTCTGACGCCATCCCAGGACAACGCGATCTATGGTGCGCTAAATCTGGGACCACTGGCGAAGGGCGCCGGCGTGGACCTTGCCGTCTTTGAACTTTCCGCTTACCAGCAATCCGATATACAAACCTGGGCAAAGTTCTTTTACGGTGCGAGCTACAAGGCGCCCCTGGACGACATCACCGTCGACGGTGGCCCGCTCAGCCCCATCTGCCCGGTGGGCGATACCTGTCCAGCGAGTTTCAACGGATACTCCGGAGACATTGAGGTGGACGCCGACATAGAAATGCAGTTGGCGATTTCACCCAATGCGCGTCGCCTTCTTGTTTACAACGCACCAAACGATTTCACCGGACAGACTGAACTCGACGAGTATACAAAAATCGCAAACGATGACACGGCCGACGTTGTCAGCTCCAGCTGGGCGGTCTGTGAGAATGATGCCGGAGCAGCATACGTCCAGGCTGAGAATGTGATCTTCGAGCAGATGGCGCTCCAGGGGCAAAGCGTCTTTGGCGCAGCAGGCGATACCGGCGCTTTCTCCTGCATCCGGAGTGACGGAACGACCCTCGCAAACGTCCTCGACCCTCCGTCCCAACCCTGGGTCACGAGCGTCGGTGGCACCTCGTTAGAAACCTTCAATCCCAATGCAAACCCGAATCCGAATTATCCGAACGGCGTCGAGACCGTTTGGAATGTCCTCAACCTCTGTAACGCAGGCCCGGGATCGGACGGTCTGACAGGGTTCGATTGGTGCGCTGCCGGGGGCGCGGGCGGTGGCGGCAACAGCCAATTCTGGGGTCGTCCCGCCTACCAGTTCGGGCCAGGCGTTAACAACCCCAACACAACGTTCGGGAACGGAACGACACAGTGCTCCCTGGCAGCAAAAGGGAAGCCGTGTCGCGAGGTGCCGGACGTTTCGATCAACGCGGACGCAAACACACCCTATGCGGAATACTGCACGGGCAACAGTAATACGCCCTTCAGCGTATGCGGCGAGTTCAGCCAGTTCCAAACGCCGGCGGGCTGGTTCGGCATTGGGGGCACCAGCCTTTCATCGCCATTCTGGTCGGCGATCATTGCCAACCACGACAGCCTTTATCACACCCGCATAGGTAACGCGAACCCGCTGCTCTATCTACTGTTCAACATCGATGCCAACGGATACTTCCACGACATCACTGGCAAAGGTCAGACAGTCAACAACAACGGCATCTTCCCAACCACTCCTGGATACGATCTATCCACCGGGATCGGAACGCCAAAGATGGGATCCGTGATCACCCTCATCCCATAGAACTAGCAGTGGGCTCCACTTTAAGTACGAAATGGGTGTCCTATCCTTAAACGCATTCCCGGCCCCATCGACTCGTTCACGTCGATGGGGCGGGTAGGCGTTTAGGAAGAGGGATAAGACGTCAGGCAGGTTCCAGTCAACTTTGCGGTGGTAAGCCAAATCCTGGCTCTGAGAGATTCCAAGCTACAGCGCGAATTGACCTGAAGTATCTTTACCTGCATTGTCTGGTTCATCCTCAAAGATGATTGCCCCTGTGCTCGGGAATCTGCTTTCCGTCGAACTGCATCACCCGCGCTAAGACGGTACTTTCTGACCGCGATTCACTCCACCCCCTCCCTAGGGTATTTTTTCGTAAATTCGTTCAAAATCAGGGAGTTAGCTGCATTTCAAACTGCAGTGAGAGGAATATTCTCCGTCCAGATACATCCTTGGTCTTTGTTTTGAACCGTTGCGATCCTTCGCTCTGCTCAGGATGACGTGGGTGCAGTGGCCGGCGCTCGTAAGATAAAAAGCCCGCTTTTGACGGCGGCTTTCTCTGAACCTCTTATTCCAGTTTAGCAATTCAGAGCATAATTCCATGTCAATGATCGTGACAACGAATTTCTTGCTCTATTCCGCGTGTTTTGAGCAAGTTCAAGTCTCCAGACGGCGACACGCGCAGATTTACCTGAATCAGACGTTGCAGGAGGCTGGAACCCGAGTTCACATTCACTTCTTCGAAACCAGACGTCGGGCCTGGGCAATTTACCGAAAACGTGGGCGGTCTCAACCGGTCGATGCAACACCATCTGATGTGAAGGTGGTGTTTATGAGACAAGGAAGACGGAATGGTCTTTCTGGGGCGCAGAGGACTGACATCTGGCGCCGTTGGAAGGCGGGAGAGTCGTTGCATGAGATTGGTCATGCTTTTGGCAAGGACCATGGCTCGATTCAGTTCCTGTTGTCGCAGCACGGCGGGATAGCTCCAGCCATTCGTCACCGCTCGCAGCGAACGCTCACGCTTGCGGGCCATGCTGAGGTTGGGGGAACAAACGCGCCGGCAAATGTCGTTACGGTCGAACTGTGTAGCTCGAATTGGAAGACCGTTCTAGCCTCAACAAAGACCGACGAGAAGGGATACTTCTCGCTGGAAAAACCGGCAACTGGAAAACTGTTTTACATCCGGCTGTCGGCGCCGGGCTTGGATATTTACCAGCTTCGAGTTCGTATTGAGAAGCACGCGGCACCGGAGCTGACAATCCAGCTCAGCAATGCCACCTAGGTACGGGCGTCCAGGAACACCGTCAATCCCGCTCGGCTCGCCGCAACACTCTTCTGACGGAAAACGGTTTTCAGTAACTTCACTTCGGACGAGCCGAACTTGCTCAAAACTGGACTTTCGGGAGGTTCGGAGCCAACGTCCGAGAAGCCGGTATACGGCCACTTGGACTGGTGCAGCTCGGTAAAGAGAAACCGTCTCGTCCAAGTGACTGAGCGAAGGATCCAGGCCGAAAGTCAACAGATTGAAGGGTTTTCAAACTTGGTCGGGCAACCCACGAAGATTCTCAAATAGTATGCCGGCGCATGGAGGACACTCATAGACGCAAAAGGAACAAGAATCCCGTTTGCCGGGTGCGTTCTTCATCGGTTTGATCTCAACGATGTGACGGATTCAGTTCTCAGCAGCTTGAGTTCCCCGCTCGCCGCAGGTCCGCCGCCAGAAGTCGATGAAACAAATGCTCCCCACCCTCGCGCCGCATCGATAGCCGTCCCATTCGATACGCGCGCGAGCGCAGGCCCCGCTGCACGCTTTCACAAATATCTACATCCTCGTCCTGAATGCGATCGCTGACGGCCACGCTCTTGGTGTTTGCTGGCCGCGCTCCGTTGCTCACATCCTTGAAGAAAAAATCGAACTGCACGAGGCAGCGGTCGGTCGCCAGCGGTAGCACAAGGTTAGTATCCATCACGCCCTCGTAAATATTGATCATGAAGTTGGGATATAGCCAGTAATAGTACGCGCGGTCGCCGGTGCGCGTGGCGGCAAACGATTCGTGTTCCTCCGAACTCACCATCGGGCTCGATTGCAGGGAATAGTGTTCGCTGTTTTCAATCGTGTATTCCTTGTAGTCGAGCACACTATTTAGGCCTTTGTGCAAGTGAGGCACGTGGTAGCCACCGTCGAGATAGTTGTCCACGTAGACCTTCCAGTTACACGCGAGCGTGTAGGTTTTGCGTGCGAAAAAATGAAGATTGGATAAGTCGAGCGTTGCGATGCGCCCCGGCAGGTCGCCGAGAAAAGCAATAAGGGCGGCCGCGCTAGGGTTGAAAGTGACGAAGACGAAGTGCTCCCAGGTCTCTACGCGTACAGGGATAAGTCCGTTGGCTTCGCGATCGAAATTGCGTACGCCTGCAAACTCCGGAACGCCTTTCAGTGATCCGTCAAGCCCGTAGGTCCACCCGTGATAAGGACAGCGCAACTGTTGCAGGGTTCCAAACGGCGCATTCACAACAGCAGCCGCGTGGTGGCGGCAGACATTAAAAAAAGCGCGCAACTCGCCGTCCGATCCGCGCACCACGACGAGCGGCTCGCCGGCAATTTCAACCGTAAAAAACTGGCCGTCCACCGCGACCTGGTCGATGCGGCCAACGGCGATCCAGTTTGCGCCGAAGACCTCCTCGCGCTCAGCCTGCTCGATGCGCCGATCCAGATACCACGGAGCGGGAATCGTATACGCGTCTTCAAGGGGAGCGGCGGCGTTGTACAAATCCAACAGCTCTGCGAGAGATTGGGTCATGCGTTGGTCCTTTCACCTGCACAGCCGGTGGCGGCCTTTCTCCTTCATTGACTGGAAATATCGGGCTGCTGCGGTCTGCGGCTTGAACGATAGATTGCAACGCCAGCGACCAGCAGCACAAGCGTCATGATCACGATTTTGAAAAAGGTAAGGCTTGGATGCGCGTCGTCCTCTGCGGGAAAGAGTGATAGGACGATGGTACAAGCCGTGGATAGAAATCCAATCCACGCGAGCGTAACGATCGAACGCTTGCCGCCCGGCAGACGGAACGACCCGGGGGCCAGCGGTTGCGATTGCAGGCGAATTGCCGACGCAAACAGAAATAGATAAGGAATGAAGTAGGTAATCACCCCCATCGCCACCAGCATGTCGTAAGCGCCTCTGATGCTCGCACCTGCCTGGCCGAGCACGCCGAAAACAATTCCGGCAGCGCCATACGACATAAGGGCCACATGCGGCGTGCGGAAGCGCGGATGGACGCGGCCGAATGCGGCCGGCAGGTAACGGTGCACTCCGGCAACGAAGGGCAGCCGCGCAGTCGACGAGAGATACGCGCTGGCCGCGCCAATGTTGCTGATGGCCACGAGCGCCGCGATAGGAGCGACTAGAGCCGACAGGCTGATGTGCCGTGCCAGCAGGTCGATGGCCGTCAGGAAGCCGCTCAGTCCACTGATGTTTTCGGGGGGCAGCGCGACAAGCAGCGAAAGTGTTCCAGCGATATATCCGACCGCGAGAATGAATCCGGCGAGGAAAAGGGATTGGGGAATCACGCGTCGCGGCTCGCGAATCTCTTCGCCCATGAACGAAGCGGCCTCACATCCGCCGAAGGCGAAGAAAATAGTCGAGAGGAAGATAAAATTCTTCATTCGCGGCCTTGGCACCATCGCACCAACCGTAAAATGCGTTGCGGAGCCAAAGCGTAAAAACGAGATGATTCCAAGCGCAACGAGAATGAGCGCGGGAATCAGGGTCCCGATAGCTCCCAGGTTGTTGAGCCACTTGCCTGTGTTCAGGCCCACCACGTTCATCAACGTAATCAGCGCCAGCATCACTACGGTAAAAGCAAGGAAGTAAAGCGGCGAGTCGGCCAACCTCTTCATGGGGCCGCCGAGATAGAGCAGGCTGCTCGCCGCAAAAAACAAAATGGCAGGGAAATATGGCAGGTTGCTCATCCAGTAGGTCCAGGCTGACATAAATGCGGGAAAAGGACCGAAGGCCTCGCGTGTCCAGATATACAAGCCGCCCTCCGCCGGATAGCGCGACGAGAGATCGAGCACGCACGCTGCCAGAGGCAGAAAAAATCCGCACAGAGCAGTGAACCAGACAGCGATAGCCGAGGGCCCGGTCGCAGCGGCCGTGGCAATCCAGCGAAGGCTGAGCCCAGAGACGACGTAAAACAAGATGAGGTCGCGGAAGCCGAGGGCGCGCTTGAGTTTTGCGTTTACCAATTGGGGCCTCGCTCGCGAATCGCCTGCCGAAGATCGCTACCGGATCGGGAAACCGTCATTGGATAGAATAGCGTTTCCGGCAGGTCTGGCTCATTGCATCGCCTCACTTGAAACGCCGGGAGCAGTCTCTAAGGGTGGTGTTGAAAGTCGGAGTTCCTGAACACTATCCGATCAGTGGGGATGTTGGAGGAAAGCCGGTTTTGCGTCCAAGGGAATAACTTAGGTTGATCTGGGCAACTGAGGCGTTCGGTGATTGAATCGGCGGTTTGCAACAACCGAGCCGTCCCCGCTATTTTGATTGACACATCGACGTTGCCTAGACTCGTCGAATGAGTGAATGACTTCCACAAGTTCAATTACTCGGACATCATCTCCAATAAGGCAGGCGATTTTTCTGCAAGAGGTTGTTCTGTCGCCTTGTCCAGGGAAAGAGGTAATCTCAGGGCGGCAGCAAACAGGAGAGCGTGCAATCCGCAGAGTAGAAGAAAGGCAGAGGTAAATGCGCTGGAGAGGCTGGCGTCGGACTGTGCCATCCCCAACCTCCATCCCAGGAAGGTCGCGCAGAGCGTAGTCAAAGTCGGTCCGCCGAGACGTTGCACAATGTTGAGCGAGGTTGTTGCCATTGGCAGGTCTTGTTTCCTCACAGAAACGTATGCAGCCGAGATGGAGGGAATGCCGACCGCGCTGAGGCCTATTCCACGCACAAAGAGAGCACACGCGAGCACGGGGAATACAAGTCCGTGACTGGCCAGCCAGATAAAGGGCAGCGTGGCTGCGAAGGCCAGAAATGCGCCTCCAGCCGATACCTTTCGTATTCCGAACCGCTGCGTCAGGGCTCCTATCCATGGATAGGAACAGATCATCCCCACTCCAAGCGGAGCCAGCAACCAGCCCGTCGCACTCGGTGATTGGCCACAGGCGCGAATGAGATAGATCGGAATCAGCATTTGGCCCGCGAACGAGATTCCATTCGACATGAACTGCGTGGTGGCGGACGCAGAGAAGGTTTTTCTCTTGAATAGCTGAAGATCGATGAGCGCCTTGTCCCCTTTCCGAATGGCCACCCTGAAGAAGGCCGCAAGCAGAACGATGGAAATCAGGAGAGTCGTAAGACCGGTGCGCTTGCCCAGATGATCCGATCCGTACAGGAAGAGCACGAGTCCAGGAGAGAGCAGGGCGAAGCCAGGAAGATCGAGTTTTCTTGACCTGGTCTCTTCGCGATCATTGGGCAGAAAGAGAACCGCCAGGACGATTGCCAATACACCGACCGGCACGTTGACCAGGAAGAGCCAGCGCCAAGAGGCGTGTTGCAGAATGGCACCGGCGATGACCGGGCCAAGGATCGGCCCCATCAGGATTGGCACAGCCGCGTAGCCCATGAGGCGCGCCATATGCTTTCCGGCAGCACGCGCCATCATCATCTGCGTCAGCGGAGCCATCAGGCCGCCGCTCATGCCCTGGAGGATGCGAAATGCGATCAACGAGTTCGCGGACCAGGCCAGACCGCATAAGGCGGAGGAGAGCGTGAAGGCCGAAAAACACCAGAGGTAGAGAGATTTGGCTCCAATGCGCTCCACGAGCCAGCCGTTGAGCGGGAGCATAAGAGCGAGCGCCAGAAGATAGCCGCTGGTGACCCATTGAATCGCCGTGAGGCTGCTGTGCAGATCCACGGCGAGACTGGAGAGCGATACGTTGACGATGGTCGCATCGAGCTGCGCGAGAAAAGAGCCGAGTACCGCGACGGCCGTGATCTTCCAGACCAATGGGTCGAGTCCGCCGGATTCGGCAGAGACCTTAGGCAAGGGAGGTCAGGACCTCATCGGTGGAGCGAACGCGAGTGAGACGCGGGAAGATATTTTCAAAGGCGAAGCGGTGATGCTCGGCGTTCTGGCTGGAGCAGGCATCTTCGACGAGCACAAAGGCAAAGCCCAGGCCGGTACCCTGACGCGCGGTGGACTCGACGCCTGCATTGGTGGAGATGCCTGTGAGGACGACCGTGTCGATGCCGCGAGATTTAAGCTGCTGCTCGAGGTCGGTTCCGGCGAAGGCGCCCCAATGGCGCTTAGTGATGAGGATGTCGCCATGCTGGAAACCAGCGGAAGGCGTAATCTCCGATGCTGCGGCGGGCAGTGGCTTGTCGCCCAGGTTGTGCGGCTGGTCGACGGGAAGCTTCATGAAGTCGTTGAGATCGACGCGGACATAGACGACGGGAGCGCCATGAACGCGGAAGGCGTCGGCAAGTTTTTTGGAGTTTTCGACGACCTGTGCGGCGGCATGCGGCACTGGATTCATGCCGACGATGGCATTCTGCAGGTCGATGAGGACGAGTGCGGTCTTTTGGGTGTCGAGCCGAAGTTCTGCCATGGTTCCTCTTTATTGAAAATATTTGAAATCGAGGGTAGCCTCGATTTCTCTGGATTTAGAATACGAGGATGCCCTCGATTTCGTCAAATCCCGTTCGTGTCGCACCGCAGCAGGAACGCTCGATGCGCCGGCTGGCCGGTTTTCTGGACGCAGCCGCGGAACTCTTTGTCGAAGTCGGCTACGAAGCAGCGACTATGACGGCGGTCGCGGAGCGGAGCGGGTCTTCGATCGGCGCGCTCTACAACTACTTTCCGGATAAACAGTCCATCGCGTTCACGCTGGTAAATCAATATTCCCAAGAGCTGGAGGCGCATTGGAAGCCGTTGATGGAGCAGGCGGAGATATTGACTCATGCGGAGTTCGCCGATTTGTTCATCGAGCGCATCACCCAATACGTCCAGAAGCGTCCCGCTTATCTGAGCTTGTTGGCCGCGCCAATCCGCTTTCGCCGCGACCCTGCAGCCCGGAAGGCTTCACGAATCGCAATAGCAAACGCCTTTCAGGCCAAGAATCCTTCGCTTTCGAGGGAACAGTCTCTACTTGCTGCAAACGTCTCTCTCCAGATAGTCCGGGGCATGATGACGCTCTACGGCGAAGCAGATTCCAAAGGGAAAGCCCTGGTTGTGGCTGAGTTCAAAAAGGTGTTGACGTTGTATCTGGGAAGCGTCTTGTCCGAGGGCGCGGTGCTAGCGAAGTAAGAGTCGGCCAGCGTTTACTGAGAAGTTGGCCACCAAACATACTGGATGTCCGTTGGTGCCAACAAGCGAGTCGCAACTGAGGAGTTCAGGTTGATCTATTAACGTACCGGTAACGTACCGGCCAACTTCCGGTTAGCCCGTAAACCGCCCAGAGCAGGGCGTTCGGATTTGACGCACTGATTCAGATAACCAGAAATCAATGGCTAAGCATTTCTGCGTCTCGACTGGTAAAAGCCACAACCGACCATGCCAATGCAGAACAAAAGGTCAGGCGTCCTCTAGCTACTTACATTTCACGCGATTATCGTGCGAGGCGATGATTTGCCATGTACCGCCGCGCTTCAGCCACGTGTCAGTCCAAACCTGGCAAACCTTTATGTTCGGCTGGGACTTGTCTTTGCCGACAGCATGTTCGCTGCCGTAGACAACGGCAAGACTGTCTCCGAAGAAGCGCACTTTAGCCTCATCAAGTCCGCAATCATGAGCGGTACGTGCGCCTTTCTCGTCCTTCAGCTCATCAGCTTTTGTGAAGCGCGCACCGTTCGTTGAAGTGCCTTGGAAGTCGTCGGCAAGCAGACCAGCGACGACACCGTTATCAACACATACACCGTCAGCCCATTTGCGCTCCATCTGGATGATGTATTTCGCAGTTTTATCATCCGCCGAAGACCAGCGACTCTGCTGTGCGTACGCCGGAACAAGCAACAACGTCGCCGCGATTGCCACCGCGAAGACTCGTGAATGCATTTCTCGCATGGCGGAATCCTACACTGCGCTCCGATGGTGACGCACCATTACTGCGTGTTCGGTTATTCCGGTTGGCTGGTCGGCTAACCGGAACTGAGCCACATGTTTGGATGGATAAGTCGCTGCGATGAGGAGTGCTTGGTATACAGGTACCGAACTCAACCGAAGCGGCTGAGTGAGAGATATCCAAGGAGGCTTCTCGATGGGAAGTATGCACTTCATCGGCTTAGACATCCACAAGAAGGCGATCAGTTATTGCATAAAGGACCGGCATGGGAGGGTGCTGGGAGAGGGCATGGTGGCGGCCACGCGGCAGGATCTGGACGCCTGGATGAAATCCCTTCCTCAACCGTGGACTGTTGCGATGGAAGCGACCATGTTCACGAGTTGGATCTATGACTACCTGTTGCCACACGCCGCAGCGGTGAAGGTGGCACACCCGCTTATGCTGCGCGCGATCGCCGCAGCCAAGAAGAAGAACGACCGCATCGATGCTGCGAAGATTGCCGACTGCCTGCGCTGTGATTTTCTACCCGAGGCCTACATGGTACCGGCAGCCATCCGGCAGCGCCGGCGGACGCTACGCTATCGCAAGCTTCTTATCCGCCAGAACGTCCAACTGAAAAACAAGATCGCGCAGATGCTGATGGAATCCGGCGTGAGCTACAACAAACAGAAGCTGCATCAGCAGGGCTACTTTCATCAGGTGCTACCGACGAACCGCGAGATTGATCCATCGCTGTGGCCTCTGCTGAAGCTGTCGCGCGAGATGATCGAGCATACCCACAAGACAGAGCAAGCACTGCTTCGTTCGCTGGAACGGGATCCACTACTGATAGATCGAGTGAAGCGACTAATGACAATTCCAGCCGTCGGTCCTGTCATGGCACTCACCTGGGTGCTGGAGTTAGGCGACATCCATCGCTTTCGCTCGATCAAGCAAGTCATCAGCTACTGCGGCCTGTGCAGCGCAGAGAAGAGTTCGGCTGGCCACTCGCTGCGCATGCCTATCAAAGCAGCGCAACAAGCATTTGCAGACAGTGCTCATCGAGGCTGAGCATATCTCCCTGAGACACCATCCAGAAATGGTCGAGCTTTACGATAGGGAGAGAACAAGGGGCAACTGCAACCAAGCCATCCTCGCTGTCGCACGGAAGATGGCAGGCTATCTGCTGGCCATCGATCGAGGCGAACGAGTGTTCGTCCAACGCGAGAAGCAAAGCGTAGCAGCATAAAGCCACTCGCGTACACACAGGATGTCGGCGCGCACTCTGCCAGGTCTCGCATCTACTCGGCTGAGCAACAGAGCTATCGCTCTCGAGGCTCCATGGCACTTGTTTCGAGACTGGCAGAGAATCCAAACTCAATCTTCTGTGACCGGCACAAGGGCCCGAGACAGCAAATGGATGGATGGTTCTGCGTGTCACGCAGGAACCCTGCCGAGAGGCACAACTGCGCAGCCCAAAGAAACCTGTCGGAGGTTACCAAACTGCGCGCTCTCCAAGCGCGCATCGCGATCTCATGTTTTCTATTGACAGAGACTTATCATGGATGGCCGAATAGTCGCCTACGCGTCCAGTTGTGGGGTTAACCACTCACCCGGGTTCGATTCCAAGTCTGTCGTTTACCGCTACTCTCAAACGCTGCTTGCAGCCAATATAGCGTTCGGTGGTTTGCACAGAGACGTGCCCGAGAAGAAACTGGATCTGCTCGAGCTCGCCCCCAGAATCATGACAGAGCCGCGCACATGACCTCCTGCGACCATGTGGCGCGGATGGAGTTTCAGCTTGAGGCCTTGGGCGTCCGTCGGTGAAGGCAGTCCGTGAGTGGGCCGCGTTGAACACAACAACGATGTGTTTGTACTGTCCGTAGTCGCGGCCGTTGGCGTCGAGCTTCATGACGATGAGACCGGGGTCTGGCTTTGTCCGGTGTTGAGGAAGGTGAGGTTCTGCTCGACCTCAGTGAATGCCGGCGTGCGGAAGGGCTCGGAGCTGTAGCGGATCTGCAGGAGCTCCTGGAACGCTTCGTTGCTATAGGCGATGTTAGCGGGTTGCGGGTGTAGGCGGAGTTGCTGAGCAGCGGCGCGAGCGGGCATTGGCTCCTTTTTGGGCCAGAAATAAGAAAGCCCGCCGGGTGGGCGGGCTTCTTGGGTCTCTATTTCTATTTTAGGGGATTCCCAGAAATTCTCGGCCACATCATTGACAGCCTCTCGTGCGATTCCCGTTTTGGGAGGAGCAGTCTTCGTCAAAGCCGACGTGATGTTTCAGGCTTGAGGGCAGGCGGTAATCAGCAGCCCCTCGTTCGCGGAGAAGAGCAGGGACGTCATCGCGAATGTTCGGTGCTGCGGGTCGCTATTCTGCAGCTGCGTGGTGAACGTAGTGACCTGATCCTCGATCTGTTGCTCAACGGTTGGACGGAGTTCGGTGTCAACAATTCGCTCAAGGAAGGCATAGGCCATCTTTGTCATCCCAGTACTCACAGCATCCGAGCAGCCACCGCTGAGCACGTCTGACAAAAACGGGAAGCTCCCTGTCGGGTCGACCACGGGAGCAGTAACAATGACATGTCCCTGCGCACCCGAAATGTTCAACTGTATGTGAAAGTCCATGTCCGCATCGAACCAGTCCGGAACATTGATCGTGATCGGTATGTGAATGTCGACCAGACCATTTGAGCCTGCGGTGACTGTCGATCCGCCGTCTCCCAGCGAGAAATTGTCGCTTCCAGCGAATGCGGAGTCCAGTTTGTTTTTGAGTAGACCAGTAAGGATTGAAGCGGGGATTGGCTGGTCCTGGCAATCACTGGTGTTCACCAGGACGATGATGGATTTCAATATCCTTGCGTCAAAAGGAATGGGCGGATCATTGATCACCGCCGCCAGTGAGAAGCTTGTCCGCTGCGTTACCGTAAAGGTCTTGCTTCCACTAGTCCCAACCTCTTGTCCATTCAGCGAGATAAGAATGTCAAATCCGGTGTCGCTAGGCACGCTTACATTCCAGGTGGCGGTTACTGTGCCATCAGGAGTTACTTTTGCAGGAAGCACAGTAAACGAGTTCAGCTTTACTTTTTTGAGCGCAGCGGCCTCGGCTGGCGTCGGGATGTGCGGCTCGATTGAGGGGGCGTTTGGTTCTTTGTGTTTTGGCATATATCACCTCGGAGAATGGGGTTCTCCTATCGGCTGATAGTGCGAGAAGGGAACTTTCGTTTCACGTTTCGGTGATTTTGCGGATAAAGCTCATGCCGGCGCTTAAATCAGGGATGATCGTCGTTTCGCCTGCGACTCCACTCCGGCCTACGGCAGTAAGGTGCGGTCCGTCGGACCGGCTTTTGTTCCGGGGCTAGAGCCCGGGGCTTCTACCAAGCTCCACCAAGGGAGGCAAGTTCTGATGGCGGTCGGAGTGCTCGCTTCCCACATTCGCAAAATGCGCGATAAGGCTGGGCACGCAAGCAGCCTCCGGGTCTGAAAGCTGTAGTACACGATGGTGGGACGGGGTGTCGCGTCCACATCAAGCAGGTAGATGCCGTCACCGGTCACGGCGAAGTGTCCCCAGTAGCGACGGTGAAGGGCGGGAGTGACGAGTTCTTCGGTGCCTCCGGCCACGGGGATGCTCCACAGACCGCCGCCCTCTATCTTGGAGTAGAAGAGCGTCTTGCCGTCATACGATTCGATCCCGAAAAAGCTTCCGTGACGGGTGACCTGGGTTTCCGGTCCGCTGGCAAGATCGCGCCACCATCGCGGATGATATTCCCGGCTATCACTGGAAACACTCCGAGCACAGCCGTGCTTCAATCTCGCTCTCGGTAGCCAGACGTGCAGTCACACTTCTTTGCTTTACGGAGAATGAGTGCCCGTCTCTGCGAAATGTATAGTTCCGCGTCCGTACCAGCCCGCTTGTCATGGAGGTCACTTGCTGAAGTATGTAGCTCGAACCTTTCACTGTGGAAACTATCGCTAGCCATTCTCCCACTTGTACGTCGTCCAGTGCGCTCATCAGCAATACGATAACTGTATGCCTGCTTTTTACCTACCGGAATTTGTATCCGGTTACTCGCCGCTGAAAATTCAGGCAGACGGGCACGGAAATGACACAAGAAAATATCGATCAAATCGGACAAGCGGAAACGCAATTCGAGCAAGGATATGGTGATCGCTGGCGCGATGTCTCCTATTGGGAAGATGCCAGTGAATCATGGCAAGGAGGCTGGAGAGAAGCCAACCTTGAGCTATTGGGAGACGACTCGACAGAGTTTTAATGAAAGCGAGAAACCGTGGGAATAATCAAAGACATCAGAGGTTCGAACAACGAAAAGAGACGGTACGGCAGCAACTGCATGAGCAATAAGGAGAAGAACAAGCCAGAAAAGGATCATGCTGATGACGCCTGCTATTTCTACGGCGTTCATACCGATGGGCGACTCGACAGCACGGAGAATCCGGAACTGATGAGCATCACCATTGAATACATCGAGTCGGTCGAAGATGCCAAAAAGGGCAAGACTAAGAAACGCAGATTGTGGGTTCATAAAGAAGATGCCGAGAAATATGGTACGCAGATGATTCACGCGTCTCTATGTCGTACTCTTCCGCCCGGATGGTAGACCATGTGTGGCCGTTACCAGAGACGCAGCGACAAACAGAAGATCGCTGAAGCCTTCCAACTTGGGAACGTTGATGGTCTGCATTTTGAACTCGCACCTGATTACAACGTCGCGCCTCAGACGATGCAGCCAGTCATCATATGGGATGAAGAGTTCGGCACTCGCATGTTGTCCATGATGTTCTGGCGCTTCCTGCCTCCATTCGTAAACGATCCGAAGAAATTCAAAATGTCCACCATCAATGCCAAGGGTGAAACCTTGCTTGATAGCAACGTCTGGAAAGATTCATTTCTCAAACGCCGCTGCCTCATCCGCGTTGACAGCTTCATAGAGTGGAGGGCAGAGGGCAAGACAAAGCTTCCGTGGTTATTCGCAATGGCAGATGATTCTCCGTTCGCACTAGGTCGCGTGTGGCGTCACTGGCGGTCACCAGACGGCAAGACGCAGATGGATACATTCGCTGTAATCACAACGGAGCCAAACGGGTTGCTTGTCGAAAAAACTGGCCATGACCGCATGCCTGTTATCATCAGGCGACAGGACTATCAGCGATGGTTGGAATGAGC